>DASWTI010000283.1:0-15097 GCA_036402215.1 Pseudonocardiaceae bacterium | reverse complement strand
GGAAGGCGGTACCGGCACCGCGGGCGGTAGCGCCGGCACGGTGCGCGGCGATGTTCCGGCCGTGAGCACGGGTGAGGTGGCCGCCGACCGGCGGGCGCGCCGGGACGCGCGGCTGCGGGACCTCGGCTGGAACGTCTTCGGCAACATCGTGGCTGCGGCCCTCATCTGGCTGGTGGTGGACCGGGCCGGCCTCGTGCGCGGCCACCCCGAGCTCACCATGACCGCCCTCGCCATCGTGGTCGGCGCGGTGTACGTGGTGGCGCTGCCGCTCTGGCTCATCGGCCGCCGCCCGGCCGCCGGCTGGGCACTGGTGATCTCGGGCGGGGTGATCAGCGGCGCGGGGGTGGTGGTCCTGGGCGGGCTGTGGTGGCAGTTCGACGACCGCTGGTCGTTCCCGGCGCTGCTCATCGGCGTCCAGCCGGTCGCGCTGACCCTCGGGTACGTGGCGCTCGCCCTTCACCTGTGGCGCCCGGAACCGGCGGCGCCGGCCGGCCGCCGGGCCCCGGGAGCTCCGCCCCCACCGCCGGCATCGCCCAAGCCGCCGACATCGCCCCGACCCCCGACATCGCCCCGACCGTCGGAACCGGACGGACCCCCGCCATCCGTATGTACTCAGAGCAAAGGCCCGCCGGCGGAGCCGGCCGCCGTCGACCCGAGGCCCACGACAGCCGCACGCCCGCCGAAGGCCGGCCGCCGGGAAGCCCGGCCGAGGAAACGCCATCGCGGCTGAGGCCGGGTGGTCAGCCGACCGGGGGGTGAGGGCGGTCCGGGCGCCGACGTGGATGCGGTCGAGTCGCCCCGGACCCGGCGTCGGCGCGGAAGCCGGGACGCCTCACCGGCCCCGGTGCCCGGGCGCTACGGTCGGTGGGTGGTGGACGAGGCGGTGGGGTTGCTGCCCACCTCGCGGCGAGGATGGGGATGGGCCCTCCTGCTGCTCGGCGGCGGGCTCGCGGTGCTGGTCTGGTTCACCGGGGCGCCGGTCCGGGCGGTGGCGGTGAGCGGCGCGGCCTACGCCGTGGCGGCGTTCCTCGGGCTGGTCACGCTGCTGACCCGGCGGAGCAGTGGGTGGTGGGCCTTCCTGGGAGTCCTCGCGGCGATCGCGGCGACGGGCGCCTTCGCCCTCCTGCGCTAGGGGCGTGGCCTCGAAGCCGTCCGCGGGCCGACTCGTGGCCGGGGTGAACGGACCATGTGCACCGCTGGTGCGTGCGAATGGTCCGTTCACCCCGCCGTGAGCAGCGCGGCGTCAGCGGCGCGGCGTCAGCGGTGACGGCCGCCCGGCGGCGGCTCGGGAGCCTCCAGCCGGCCCAGCTCGACGGCCCGTTGCAGACCGACGGTGGCCCGGCGGACGACGGACGTGTACGCCGGGTCGGCGCGGCCGGTGAACACGTCGTCCCAGGTGAGCTTGCCGCGGTCGACCTGCTCCTGGATGCGCTTCATGTCCGGCCCGGCCGCCCCGGATCGCGCGGCCTCCTGGAACTTCTCGTCGATGCGCTCCTCGGCCTTCTCCCGGCGCGCCCGCTCGGCCAGCTCGGCGATCTCGCGCCGGGTCTCGCGGACCAGCTCCCGGTTCGCGGCCAGGGTGCCCTCGAACTTGGCGCGCGCCGCCTCCAGCTCGCGCCGCGTCCGCTCGCTCAGTGCCACGTCGTCCCCCTCAGGCCGGTGCCGGCACGTCGATGGCGCTGCTCGGCCACGGCGTGTTGTCGTTGGTCTCGTCCCAGGCCCGCTTGAGCGCCTCGACGTACTCGATGAACGACTCCACGACGTCGAACAGGCCCTTGATCAGCGAGAAGATCTTGTAGACGGCGGTGAGCGCCTCCTTGGCCTTCTTGATCGCCTTGATCTGGCCGTACACCGGGATGGACACCAGCCGCATCGCGGTCAGGATGATGTCGACCACCAGGTTCAGCGTGGTGACGATGACCTCGAACGCGGTGTGCACGTGGTCGGCGGCGTCGTTGACCTTGACCGACATGTCCCGGGCGGCCTGCGCCTCGGCGGTCATGGCCTCGGCCCAGCGCGCCATGAACGCGGTGAACGCCTCCGACGCGGCGCCGTCCCAGGTGCCGTCGAGCTCGGCGGTGATCGACTCCAGGTTGGCGCCCAGCCCCTCGGCCGCGGCGCCCAGCTTGTCCCACCCGTCGGCCGCCGAGCGCAGCGCGCCCCAGTCGCCGGTGATCGGCTCCATGATCCTGCGCAGCAGGCTCCAGCCGAAGAAGAACTGCCAGATGTCGTCGATCAGGCCGAGCTTGCCGCCCATGTCGTCGATCTGCTGGTTCATCTCGTCCTGGAACGAGGCGGGCGGGGCGAGCAGCGCGGGGACGTCGGCGACGTCGGCGTAGCCGGGCATCAGCGCACCCCCGCCGGAACGGCCGGCGTGGACATCGGGTCGCCGACGCCGGGCACGTCGACGATCTCCACGGAGTCCACCTGCTCGGTGAGCCGGGCGGCCAGCGCGGCCAGCCGGGCCTCCACCTCGCGGTAGGTCTCGGCGGTGGCGGTGAGCGCCTCGCTGGTGGCGGCGAGCTTCTCGCGCATCACGCGCAGCAGCTCCGCCTGCCGGCCGGTCGCGCTGTCGTGCCCGGCCTTCCAGGCGCCGAACAGGCTGCCGAACGCGCCGTCCGCGGTGCGGCGCAGCTCCTCGGCGTAGTCGGTCATCGCGGACAGGTGGTCGGCGTTGCGCCGCAGCCCCCCGGCCGCTCCGTCGATCTGATCGGGCTCGACCCTGATGTCGTCCATGCGGACTCCGACCCCGTGGTGCCGGGAGCGGTTCCGCTGGGTTCCCGGCCGGTCACGGTGCGCCGTGGTGCGCCGTGGTGCCTCCTGGTGGCGCGTGGCGTCAGGACCGGGTGATGGTCTGGTCGCGGCCGGGGCCGACGCCGATGGCGGACACCGGGGCGCCGGACAGTTCCTCCAGGCGGTGCACGTAGTCGCGCGCCGCCGGGGGCAGCTCGGCGAAGTCGCGGCACTGCGAGAGGTCCTCCCACCAACCCGGCAGCTCCTCATAGACCGGGACGGCGTGGTGCAGGTCGGTCTGCGTCATCGGCATCTCGTCGAGCCGTCGCCCGCCGACCTCGTAGGCCACGCACACCGGCACCCGCTCCAGGCCGGACAGCACGTCGAGCTTGGTGAGGAAGAAGTCCGTGATGCCGTTGACCCGCGCGGCGTAGCGGGCGATCACCGCGTCGAACCAGCCGGTGCGCCGTGGCCGGCCGGTGGTCACGCCCACCTCGCCGCCGGTCTTGCGCAGCCGCTCGCCCATCTCGTCGTTCAGCTCCGTGGGGAACGGCCCGGAGCCGACGCGCGTGGTGTACGCCTTGAGAATGCCGACGACGCGATCGATGCGCGTCGGGCCGATGCCGGAGCCGGCGCACGCTCCGCCGGACGTCGGGTTCGACGAGGTCACGTACGGGTAGGTGCCGTGGTCGACGTCGAGCAGCGTGCCCTGCGAGCCCTCCAGCAGCACGGTCTCGCCGCGGTCCAGCGCCTGGTTGAGCAGCAGCCGGGTATCGGCGATGCGGTGCCCGAAGCGCTCGGAGTGGGCGAGCACCTCGTCCACCACGGCGGAGGGGTCCAGCCCGCGCCGGTTGTAGACCTTCACCAGGATCTGGTTCTTGACGTCGAGTGCGGCCTCGACCTTCTGGCGTAGGATCTTCTCGTCCAGCAGGTCCTGCACGCGCACGCCGACGCGGGCCACCTTGTCCTGGTAGCACGGCCCGATGCCGCGCCCGGTGGTGCCGATCTTGGACTTGCCGAGGTAGCGCTCGGTGACCCGGTCGATGGCCACGTGGTACGGCATGATCAGGTGCGCGTCGGCGGAGATGAGCAGCCGGCTGGTGTCCACGCCGCGGCGGTCCAGCCCGTCCAGCTCGCCGAGCAGCACCCCCGGGTCCACCACCACGCCGTTGCCGATGACGTTGGTGACGCCCGGCGTGAGGATGCCCGACGGGATGAGGTGCAGCGCGAAGTCCTGCCCGTCGGGCAGCACGACGGTGTGGCCGGCGTTGTTGCCGCCCTGGTAGCGCACGACCCACTGGACGTCGCCCCCGAGCAGGTCGGTCGCCTTGCCCTTCCCCTCATCCCCCCACTGGGCACCGATCAGGACGATCGACGGCATGATTGACACTCCCTACTGGGCACGCCCTTGGTGGGCCCGACCGTGCGGTGATCGAGGGTAGACCAGGAGACCATGGTGGACGCGCTCGCGCTGGCCTGCGGAAACGCACGGCTCGACGGCCTGACCGATCGGCCGCTCGAGACGGTGGTCGTGGACGAGGTGCCGGACCGCGAGGAGCTGGACGCGGTGCTGGCCCGGCTGGACGGCCGGCGGCTCGTGGTGCACGGCCGGGACGCGGCGCTGGCCGCCGTGGTGCAGCGGCTGATGCGCACGGAGCGGCTCGCCGAGGTGGCCGTGGGCTTCGTGCCGACCGAGCCGTCCTCGCAGGTCAGGACCGTGTGGGGGCTGCCGGAGCAGCCGGAGCGGGCGCTCTCGCTGGCGCTCGGCGGCACGCCGGAGCCGGCGCCGCTGATCCGCGACGACACCGGCGGGGTGCTCGTCGGGCAGGGCGTCCTGGGCCCGGTCCGCGGCGTCATCTACTGCGACGACGAGCTGGTGCTGCGCGGCCAGGCATCCAAGCTGGAGGTGTCGCCGAACCCGGACGCCGGGCGGGACACCAGCCGCGACGGGCTGACGGTGACGCTGGTGCGCACCGGGCTGCTCGGCAAGCGGCTGTCGCACGCGGAGGGCCGCGCGGTGCAGATCGGCTGCATCCCGCTGATCGTCGAGCGCGACGGCCTGGCGCACCAGCGCCCGGTGGACAAGTGGACGTGGTACCGGCACACCCAGGACTGGCGGTTGGTCCGCGGCCTGATCTGAGGGCCGAACGCGCTGGTCGCAGCCCTGGTCGCAGGGACTGGGCCATCCGGCGGACGGGCCGCTGAGCCGCCGACTCCGCTGAACGTCGCCTTTCCAGGTTTCACCCTATCGAGTGAGACACGCCTCACCTTATGGTGCGAGGGCTGACGCCAATCCGTCACGGCGTGGTCACACCGAGTTCCCACCTCCGCCATCACCGCAGAGCACGGTCGGACCACACCGCCGACGCTCCTTGGAGGCTCGCGTGCTCGTGACCCGACCGCTCCGCGGCATGTTCGCCGCCGTCGCCTCGGCCACGGTGATCATCCTCACCCTGGCCGGGACCCCCGGGACCGCCGTGGCGACGCCGCCCGGCATTCCCTCCGAGACCACCGCCCGCTCCTGGCTGAGCGCCCTGACGGTGGCCCCGACCGGCTCCTCCACCGGCTACTCGCGGGACAAGTTCCCGCACTGGAACACCGTGTCCGGCGCCTGCAACACCCGCGAGGTCGTGCTCCGGCGCGACGGTACGAACGTCGTCGTCGACTCCTCGTGCGCGGCCGTGAGCGGCCGCTGGTACAGCCCGTACGACGGTGCCACCTGGAGCGCCGCCTCGGACGTGGACATCGACCACGTGGTGCCGCTGGCCAACGCCTGGCGCTCCGGCGCCTCGACCTGGACCACGGCGAAGCGCGCCGCCTTCGCCAACGACCTGAACCACCCGCAGCTCATCGCCGTCACGGACAACGTCAACCAGTCCAAGGGCGACCAGTCGCCGGACGCCTGGAAGCCGCCGCTCACCTCGTACTGGTGCACCTACGCCAGGATGTGGGTGGCCTCGAAGTACGAGTGGGGCCTGCGGATCACCTCGGCGGAGAAGTCCGCGCTCACCTCGATGCTCGACCGCTGCTGATCACGCCCGGCCCGTCCGTCGTGGCGTCGTCGCTGGTCGGCGGCGTCACGACGTAGGGTCCGGGGCGTGCCGCTGTTCTCCTTCGAGGGCGTCTCGCCCACCGTCCACCCGGATGCCTGGATCGCGCCCACCGCCACCCTGGTCGGCGACGTGCGCGTCGAGGCCGGGGCCTCCGTCTGGTTCGGCGTGGTGCTGCGCGCCGACTACGGGCCGATCCACGTGCGGACCCGGGCCAACGTGAAGGACCTCTCCGTCGTGCACGGCGACGTCGAGGGCGTCGAGATCGGCGACGGCGCGACCGTCGGGCACCGCTGCGTGGTGCACGGCTGCGTGATCGGCCGTGAGGCGCTCATCGGCAACGGCGCGATCGTGCAGGACGGCGCCCGGATCGGCGACCGCGCGCTGGTCGGCGCCGGCGCGCTGGTGCCGCCGGGCATGGTCGTCGAGCCCGGGACCCTGGTGGTCGGGACCCCGGCGCGCTCCCGCGGTCCGCTGACCGAGGGCGCGCGCCACTGGGTGGACGTCAACCTGGGCGCCTACCAGGAGCTGGCCGAACGCCACCGCGCCGGCACCCGGCTCGTCGACGAGAGTGCCTGAAAGGCGCCTTCAGTATTTCCGCGGAGTGGCTGGAAGGCGCCCGCGGTCTCCGGCGAAGTGATTGAGAGGCGCCGTCAGCCACGCGGTGGCCGCGTGCTCGGCGGCGTGGGCGTCAGAGGCCCAGCGCCGCGGCGGCGGCCGGGTCGGAGTCGTGCAGGAACTGGCGGCAGCGGTCCGCCTCGTCGTCCTCGCCGATCTCCTCGGCGGCGCGGCCGAGCGCGGCCAGCGCACGCAGGAACCCGCGGTTCGGCTCGTGCTCCCAGGGCACCGGGCCGAAGCCCTTCCAGCCGTTGCGCCGCAGCTGGTCCAGGCCGCGGTGGTAGCCGGTGCGGGCGTAGGCGTACGCGGCGACCGGGCGGCCGTCGGCCAGGGCGGCCTCGGCGAGCGCGGCCCAGGCCGCGGAGAACGTGGGGTACGCGGCCGCGGCGGCCGCCGCGTCGCCACCGGCCAGCGCGGTCGCCAGGGCGTCGCTCGCCTCCGGCTCCTCCGGCAGCAGGGTGGGCGGCGGCCCCATCAGGTTCCCGAACGACGTCATGGCGTCATCCTCCCCCACCGCCCCGCGGCCCGCGCCACTCGCACGGCGCGCGGGCGAAATCGGCTCGCCGCGGTACCTACGCTGGGGTCCGTGGGCGAGCTGGTGCTGCGCGAGCTGCGCGCCGAGGACGTGGACGCGACCGCGGAGCTGCTGGCCGCGCGGGGGGACGCGGCGGACGCCGTGGACTTCCGGCTGGTGCTCGAGGACCGGGACGCCGGTCCGGGCTGGGTGGCCGTCGTGGTGGACGGCGACCGCGTGGTGTCCACCGCGATGCTGATGGACGAGACGCTGCGCGTCGGGCGGCCGGGCGAGGACGCGGTGGACCTGCCGGTCGGCCAGGTGGAGCTGGTGGCCACCGACCCGGAGTACGAGGGCCGCGGGCTGGTGCGGCGGCTCATGGGCTGGGCGCACGAGCGTTCCCGGCAGCGCGGCCACCTGGCCCAGGTGATGATCGGCATCCCGTTCTTCTACCGGCAGTTCGGCTACGCCTACGCCATGCCGCAGCCCCGCTGGCGGACGCTGGCCGCGCCGGTTCCGCCGGCGCCCGGCGTGACGGTGCGCGCCGCCACCGAGGCCGACATCCCGGCGATGCACGCGCTGCAGGAGGCCGTGCCGGCCGATGTCCGGATGCCGCACTCCGCGGCGTGCTGGCGCTGGCTGGTGCACCGCGACGGCACCGACCAGCTGGTGGCCGAACGCGACGGCCGCGTGGTCGGCACGGCGCGGGTCGTCCCGCCGCCCGAGGACGTGGCGATCGGCGAGCTGGCCGCGGTGGACGCCGAGGCGGCGTACGCCCTGCTCACGCACGTCGCGGCCGCCGGCCCCGTCGTCGCCGAGCGTCCCGGCACCCCGGCCGGCGACGCCGTGGACGCGCTGCTCGCGCCGCCGTCCGAGGTGGACCCGAAGCACTGGTGGTACTACGCGCGGGTCGAGGACCTGGGCTCGTTGCTGCTCGCCCTGGAGCCACTGCTGGTGTCGCGGCTGCCGGCCGACGCGAAGCCCGTGGACCTGCTCATCTCCTCGTTCCGCTCGCACGTGCGGTTCACCATCGGCCCGGACGGCATCGGCGGGCTCACCCGCGGCGGGCCGGAGCAGGCGCCGCTCGGCAAGGGCGGCTGCGGGGTGCCACCGGACGCGCTGCCCGGGCTGGTGCTCGGGCCGTACGGCGCGCTCGGGCTGGAGGAACGGCTGCCCGACTGCTACCTGGGGCCGACGCGCGAGCTCATGGGCACGCTGTTCCCGCCGATGCGCAGCGACCTGCTCACCTACTACCTGCCGGCCTGACCGGGCTCCGGCAGGCCACGGCCGGCGACGTCGGCGCCCTGGTCGCCGGCACGTGAGGACGGGACGCGCCGCTCAGCCGGCGAGCATGCGGCCCGCGGACCTGAGGTCCTCGCAGCCCTTGGCGACGCGGGCCGCCATGCTCTGCTCGGCGACCTTCATGAACGAACGCGGGTCGTAGGCCTTCTTGTTGCCGACCTCGCCGTCCACCTTGAGCACGCCGTCGTAGTTGGTGAACATGTGCGCGGCGATCGGCCGGGTGAAGGCGTACTGCGTGTCGGTGTCGATGTTCATCTTGACCACGCCGTAGCTGAGCGCCTCGTGGATCTCCTCGATGAGCGAGCCCGAGCCGCCGTGGAACACCAGGTCGAACGGCTTGGAACCGGCCGGCAGGCCGAGCTTCTCCGCGGCGACCTCCTGGCCCTGGCGCAGGATGTCGGGGCGCAGCTTCACGTTGCCCGGCTTGTAGACGCCGTGCACGTTGCCGAAGGTGGCGGCCAGCAGGTAGCGGCCACGCTCCCCGGAGCCGAGCGCGTCCACCGTCTGCAGGTAGTCCTCCGGCGTCGTGTAGAGCTTCTCGTTGATCTCGTTGTCGACGCCGTCCTCCTCGCCGCCGACCACGCCGACCTCGATCTCCAGCACGATGCGCGCCTTGGCGCAGTCCGCCAGCAGCCCGGCGGCGATCTCCAGGTTCTCGTCGAGCGGCACCGCGGAGCCGTCCCACATGTGGGACTGGAACAGCGGGTTCTCCCCGCGTGCCACCCGCTCCGACGAGATCGCCACCAGCGGCCGCACGAAGCCGTCGAGCTTGTCCTTCGGACAGTGGTCGGTGTGCAGCGCGATGTTCACCGGGTACTTCGCCGCGACCACGTGGGCGAACTCGGCCATGGCCACGGAGCCCGTGACCATGTCCTTCACCTTGGTCCCGGAGGCGAACTCGGCCCCGCCGGTGGAGATCTGGATGATGCCGTCGCTCTCCGCCTCGGCGAAGCCGCGCAGCGCCGCGTTCAGCGTCTCGGACGACGTCACGTTGATGGCCGGGTAGGCGAACTCGTTCGCCTTCGCCCGGTCCAGCATCTCCGCGTAGACCTCAGGAGTCGCGATGGGCATGTCGTGCTCCCCTCCGGGTGTCGTGAACGTGCATCCTACGGAGCCCTGGGGCACAGTGGAGATGTGGCAACCGCATCCTGGAACGGCGTGACCATCGCCGAGAGCGACGACACCGTGGTGGTCGAGGGCAACCACTACTTTCCGCGCACAGCGCTGGACGATTCGCTGATCACGGACTCCGCCACCACGAGCATCTGCCCGTGGAAGGGCACCGCCAGCTACTACACCCTGGTCGTCAACGGCCAGGAGAACCCCGACGCCGTCTGGTACTACCCCAACCCCAAGCCCGAGGCCGAAATGGTGCGGGACCGGGTGGCGTTCTGGAAGGGCGTCCAGGTCAAGGCCTGACCCTCACGGCGGATCTCCCCGGCCCCTCGCGACCGACCACACCGCCGACCGCCGCAGGCCGGCCCCTCGGCCGGAGCCTCCAACGGCCGACCTCACGGCCGGGGCCACGAGTCAGGGCCACCGGTCAGGCCACCGGTCGGCCATTTGAGTCTGCGGCACATCGGCCGCCCAGCGGCAGCCCCATCCACCGGATCGGCGGACCCGCTCACTCAACCATGAGCCCCCTCGCCGGCGGCAGGCAAAATATATAAAACCTGACCTCTGCGCTGTTTGGCGTTTCCGCAGGTCAGGCCCCGTTTTCACGAACCTTTGCTCTGAGTACATACGTAGGTAGGGGTGCGCCGGCGCGGCGGGTTTTGCTCTGAGTACATACGGCAGTAGGGGGCGGGCGGGGTCGGGACCGTCCGGCGGAAGTGCCGGGTGGGGCGGGGTGGGGACCGTCCGGCGGAAGTAGGGCGGGGCGGGGACCGTTCAGCGGAGGTGCCGGTGGGGCGGGGGAAATGGGGTGCCGGGCGGTGGAGATGTGGGGTGAAGGGCGGCGGAGAGGGGCGGCGGGTGGTGGAGATGTGGGCGAAGGGAGGTGAGACGGGCGCGGCGGGGTGGCGGAGATCGGGTGTTGGGCGGCGGTGAGCGGCTGGGGTGGGCAGAATCGTGGGGGTGAATTCGAACCTGCAGAGTGCGACCACGTTTTTCGTTCGGCAGAAGATCACGTTGATGCAGAACCGCTATGTCGTGCACCTCGGCGCGGAGGACGGGCCGGTGGTGGGGTTCGCGGAGCAGAAGCGGCTCGCCTTCAAGGAGCAGGTGACCATCTACGCGGACGAGGGGAAGGGGCGGGTGCTGGCGGGGTTCAAGGCCCGCCGGGTGATCGACCTGGGTAGCGGGTACGACGTGGTGGACGGGGACGGGCGGCCGATCGGGTTGTTCCGCAAGGACTTCGGGGCGTCGCTGCTGCGGTCCACGTGGCACGTCGAGCAGCCGGGCCGGCCGACGGTGTCGGGGCAGGAGCGGAGTGTGCCGGTGGCGGTGCTGCGGCGGTTCGTGGAGTCGCTGTCCTGGCTGCCGTACCACTTCGACTTCACGGTCGGCGGCAACGCGCCGGTGTTCTCGGTGGAGAAGAAGTGGGGCATCCGGGACCGCTACCGGGTGACGATCGAGGACCCGGACGTGGACCGGCGGCTGGTGATCTGCCTGGCGGTGGCGGTGGACGCCCTCCAGGCACGCTGACCAGCACCGGCACCAGACACGCCACCGCCACCGCCACCAGCACCGCGCACGCCACCCGGCACCGCGCACGCCACCGCGCACGCCACCGGCACCGGCACCGGCACGTCACCCGGCACCGCGCAGGGCGCCGCGCACGCCACCCGGCACCGCGCAGGGCACTGGCGCGGCGGCCGGCGGGCCTGGGCACTGCGCGCCTGCGAGCGGCGCCGGACGTGGACGTGGGCCGGAACCAGGTGCGAGAAGCACCGGGATCCGGCCCACGGACCACCCGCGACGGTGGGGTCAGCCGGTGATGCGATGGGGCTTGATGATGTACGTGGTGCCGTCGGACGCCCGGAGCCAGTTGCGTTCGAACTGGTCGCGGCGGTAGATGTGGCGGACGTCGGCGTTGGACGGGGACGCGGGGTCGTTGGCGATCACGTCGCCGTCGGCGGTGAAGCCGATGACGAGCATGAGGTGGCCGTCGGTGCTGGTGATGGACGAGCCGTCCAGGTCGTTGAGCGGGTCGGTGTCGTTGTTGTTCCAGTTGATCGACGTGACGACGGGGACGCCGCGGCGCACCCAGGACTCGACGGCGCGCAGGGTGGAGAACTGGCGCACCGAGCCGTCCAGGCCGTACTCGGAGGCGTACGCGGTGTTGAACGGCCAGTTGCCGGCGCCCTCGTAGACGTAGTCCCACGTGTTGATCGCGGCCCAGGCGACCTGGCCGTCCGCGCGGCCGTTCCGGTCGAACACCGGGTCCGGCGGCAGGGCGGCGAGGTCCTCGGCGGTCGGGCCGGTGCGCCAGTAGGAGAGCACCATGGCGGTGGACGTCGGGCTGCACCAGACGCCGCCACCGCCACCGAACTGCGGGTACTCGCCGCTGTGGATCGACTGCGAGTACGGCGGCACGCCGAGCTCCACGGGGCGCCGGGACAGCGGCTGGCTCACCTCGGGCAGCGGGCCCGGCGCGGCCGAGGTGGCCGCGAGCTGGCGCACCACGGGGGCCGCGGTGCCGGTGCCGTGCAGGGTGGCCCGCAGCCGGTAGCCGACCGGCGTGCCACCGGGCGGCGCGGCGCGTGCGACGAAGGTGTCGGTGAACACCCGGCCGACGGGGTCACCCTGGCCGTCCATCGAGCTGCGCTCGATCGCCGAGGTGTCCGACGCCCACCGGCCGAGGTTGAACCACATGCTCTCGGTGGTGGCGGTGCGCACCTGCAGGCCGATCTCGACCCAGGTGCCGGCCGGGGTGTTGCTGTGCCAGGACGGCACGAGCTGGGTGAACGCGTCCGGCGGGGTGTACCAGCCGGACGTCCACGAGCCGGTGGTGGTGCCCGGCGCCAGGGTCACGGCCGCGTCGCGGCCGCGCAGCACCTGCAGCCCCTCCACGGTCCCGCGGGTGAAGTCGCGGTGCGTGCTCCAGGCGTGGAAGTCGGTGGGCCAGGCGCCACCGAGGTCGCCGTGCAGTTCGTCGAATGCCGCCGCCCCCGACCGGGCACCGCCGGTGGCGGGCTCGACCAACATCAGGACGAGAACTGTGGACGCGACCGCGGCCGCCCTGGCCGCTCTGCTGATCCGCACGGCTGCACCTCCCGAACAACAGTGAGCACGTCGGAATCAAGGCGCATACCCAAGGTAGCTGTCAAGACACGCCGTGTTTCCACGGCGGGCATTGGGCTGACCGCCGCAGGGCAGTTGGTACCGTCGGTCGACTCCGCATTCGGGGCGTATGCCTGTCGTCCTCTCTCCCCGTTTCCTCCCACCGGGCTCTCCGGTGACCAGGGGAGAACTCTCGCCGCGCCGCACCCCCCGGGCGCCTGAGGGAACATCCCTCATCTCCGGGGGTGGGGGGGGTCGTGGGGGGTCGGTACTGTCTGCGCTGTGACGGGTGCGGTGACGGGAGACGGCCAGAACGTCGAGCACACCATCGAGCAGACGCTCGGTCATCTTCGCGTGATCGACTCCGGCTCGCAGCCGGCCGTGCCGGCCGCCCCGCTGACGCTCGAGGACCTCTACCGGCAGCACCGGATGCGCTTCGTGCGCCTGGCGATCCTGCTGGTCGACGACCCGGCGACCGCCGAGGACGTGGTGCAGGAGGCGTTCGCCGGGTTGCACCGGCACTGGGGCGGGCTGCGCGACGCGGGCGCCGCCATCGGGTACCTGCGCACCGCCGTGGTGAACGGCAGCCGCTCGGTGCTGCGCCGCCGCAAGACCGCCCGCGACTACACCCCGCCGCACAGCGTGAACGCCCGCTCGGCCGAGTCGCTGGCCATGCTCACCGCGGAGCACCAGGCCGTCGTCGGCGCGCTCTCCCGGCTGCCGGACCGGCAGCGCGAGGTGCTCGTGCTGCGCTACTACGGCGGGCTCTCCGAGACCGAGATCGCCGAGGCGACCGGCATCTCGCGGGGCACCGTGAAGTCCACGGCCAGCCGGGCCCTGGACGCCCTGGAGCGGGTGCTGCGCGGCGGCTGACCGACCGTGGGCATGGACGAGAACCTGCTGTCCCAGGCGCTGCGCGCGCAGGCCGCCGGGATGCCGTCGGGGGCCGGGAGACCGCCCCGTCGCCCCGGTGGCCGGCCCCCGCTGCCGGTCGGCTGGGTGCTGCTGATCGCGCTGGCGCTGGGGCTGCTGGCCGGTGCGGCCGCCGGGCTGGTCACCGTTCTGTGAGAACCTGGGGTGGTGCGCCTCGCTACCGATACCCTCGCGCTGCTCCCCGGCTGGCTCGACCCGGAGACCCTGCTGAACGGCCTCGGGCCGTACATGCTGGTCGGTCTCTGCCTCATCGTGTTCGCCGAGTGCGGGCTGCTGATCGGCTTCTTCCTGCCGGGTGACTCGCTGTTGTTCACCGCCGGGCTGTTCGTCGCCACTGGGCTCCTGGAGAGCCCGATCTGGCTGGTCTGCCTGCTGCTCACGGTGTGCGCGGTGCTCGGCAACGTGGTCGGCTACGGCATCGGCTACAAGGTCGGGCCGGCGCTGTTCAACCGGCCGAACTCGCGGCTGTTCAAGCAGGAGTACGTGGACAAGACGCACGGCTTCTTCGAGAAGTACGGGGCGCGGGCGATCGTGCTGGCCCGCTTCGTGCCGATCGTGCGGACGTTCATCACGGCGATGGCCGGCGTGGGGCGGATGACGCCGCGCACGTACTTCACGTACTCCGTGATCGGCGGCGTCGCCTGGGCCACCGGCGTGACGCTGCTCGGCTACTGGCTGGGCGAGATCTCGTTCGTCCAGGAGTACATCGAGATCGTGCTCATCGGCATCGTCCTGCTGTCCGTCGTGCCGATCATCGTGGAGTTCATCCGCGCCCGGCGCGAGGTCTCGGCGGCCGCGCACGAGATCGTGCGCGAGACGACCACCTGACACCCCGCACGGCGACCATGGCGACCCGGCGCGCGCGACGGGTCGCGGTCCTGCTGTGCCGGGCGCTGCTGACGCTGGCCGGCGGGCCGGGCGCCGGCGCCGCGGCCGCGGCCGGCGCGCAGGTCGAGCGGGTCACGGTGTTCGACGTGGTCGCGGAGATCCGCGCCGACGGCTCGGTGGCCGTGGTGGAGACCATCAGCTACGACTTCGGCGCGGCGCGGGACCGGCACGGCATCGAGCGCGAGATCGACCTGCGCGAGCCGTACGACGAGGAACGCGACCGGGTGTACACGCTCTCCGAGGTGACGGCCGGCAGCCCGTCCGGGGCGCCGGCCGACGTGACGCTGCTGCGGGACGCGGCCTCCACCACGATCCGCGTGGGCCACCCGGACCGCACGGTGAGCGGGACCCAGACGTACCGCATCAGCTACGTGCTGAGCGGGCTGATGAACGCCTTCGACCACCACGACGAGCTGTACTGGGAGGTCACCGGCACCCGGTGGGCGGTGCCCGTCGAGGCCGTGTCGGTGCGCGTCGAGGCGCCGGGCGACGTGTCGCGGCTGCGCTGCCTGGCCGGGGAGCCGGACAGCGCCGAGCCGTGCGCCTCCGGGGTGGGCTCGGGCACCGTGGCCCTGTTCGGGCACGGGCGGCTGCCGGTGGGCTCCGGCGTGACCGTCGTGGTGGGCGTGCCGACCGGCGTGGTGCAGGTGCCGCCGCCGGTGTACGCCGAGACGGTGCACGGCCCCTGGTCACGGCCGCCGGGCGCGGCGGCGATCACGGTGGCGGTGCTGGCGGTGCTGCTGGCCGGGGTGGGCGGCGGCCTGCTGTGGTGGCGGCGGGGCCGGGACCGCATGTTCGTGGGCCTCACGCCCGGGCTGACGCCGGCCGGCTCCGG
>DASWTI010000282.1:0-7257 GCA_036402215.1 Pseudonocardiaceae bacterium | reverse complement strand
GGCGGACCACCCGGCGGCGGGCCCAGCGGTGACGGACCGAGCGAGCCGACCGCGAGCTTCGGCTTCTTCGGCGGTTCCGCGCCCGGCGGGCCGAGCGAACCCATCGGCGGGCCGGACGGGCGTGGCGGGCCACCGGGCGGGCCCATGGACCCCATCGACGGCGGGCCGAAGCCGGGTGACGAGGAGCCGGTGGCCGCGCCGGCCGGCGGCCGGTGACCGACGTCGGCGTACAGCAGGGACTCCAGGCGGGCGAAGAAGCCCTTCTTCGGCGCCGGCTCCTCGGCCTCCTGCTCGGCGACCGGGGCGGGTGCCGGCTTGACCCGCTCACCGGTCCACTCCAGGAAGCCGCCGCACGACCCGCAGAACGTGTCGCGGTCGGAGTTGTGCGCCCCGCACTGCTTGCAGACCATCATGGTTGAACCACCTCCACCGCGTGCACGACGTGGGCCGGCTTGCTGGCCCGGACCACGGCCTCGACCAGGGGCGCCACCGAGGGGTCGGCGCCGGTCACCCGGACCGCCAGGCGTGGCGTGTCCTCGCCGGGCAGTTCGGCGTTCGGCGTCGTGGACACCGCCACGCCGCCGCTGTCCGCGATCCGCACCTGCCCGCCGGTCAGCAGCTCCAGGTGCGCGCGCAGTCCGGCGGGCGTGCCGCGCAGCCGGAACAGCCGCACCGCCTCGGCCACCGCGAGCCGCATGCGGGCCACGTCGGAGTCACCGAACGTGGCCTCCAGGCCCACCCAGTTGCCCAGCCAGTCCAGGAAGTCCGGCGGCGCGAGCATCGGGTCGACGTACGCCGACAGGCAGTCCAGCGTGGACACCACGGGCGCGATCACGTCGTCCAGGCCGGACGTGAAGCGCATCAGGAACTCGTCCTCGGTCTGGTAGACCGACGGCAGCATGGTGCCGATCGGCACCGAGATCGGGTGGTCCGCGACGCTCGCCCTCACCGCGCCACCACCCGCACCTGGTGGCCGAACGAGAACACCAGCGAGTTCTGCGGCAGTTCCAGGCGCGAGGTCTCCGCGCCGCGCTCCCCGGTCACCGGGTTGGCCCCGAACAGCCGGACGTCCTCCACCGCCTCGACGCCGGACACCCGTTGCAGCACACCGAAGACGTCCCCGGCGTGCACCGGGCGGCCGAACTCCCAGCCGGCGCCGTCCGGCCCGCCGGTGATGGGGTCGAGGAAGGCGAACAACGCCTCCACCGCGGCCGCCTGCACGCGCGCCTGGTCCACCCGCGGCCGGGCGATGGCGGTGGCCACCACCGTGACGCCGCGGTAGAGCGGGGGCTCCACGACCACCCGGGCGCCGAGCAGCCGCACCTCGTCCAGGCGGGCGGCGATGCGTTCCAGCACGCCACGGTCGGGCACCAGGTCGCCGAAGGTGAGCCGCCCCGCGGTGCGCGCGGCGGCCGGCACCACGAGCACCCGCACCGAGCCCGCGTCCACCGCCTCCTCGCCGGCCGTCAGGCAGCGCACCCGCGCCACCTCGGGCGCCGTCTCCCGGGCGATCGCCTCGTAGTCCTCGGCGGTGACGGCGCGACTGCGGGTGCGCAGCAGGATCGGCGCGCGATGACGGGCCTGCTCCAGCGTCTCGCCGTCCACGCCGCCCTGGGCACGCCGGCGGTTCTCCACGGCGGCCACGAACGGGATGGACGAGCGCAGCGTGCTGATCGCGCCGACGCCGACGTTGCCGGCCGCGCCGCCGCCCACCGTGTAGCGGCGCATCCGCACCGCGCGGTCCTTCGGCGGGATCGCCCCGCACTGCCGCAGCCGGCCGTCCGGCTCGCGCACCGCGGGCCCGAAGTGCACGGTGCCGGCCGCGGCGTCCAGCACGAAGTGCTCGTCGTGCGGGCCGCTGTCGGCGAAGTGCTCCACCTGGGTCCAGGACTCCCAACCGTCGTCGCCGGAGACGTCGAGCACCGCGCCGCCGGCCCCGCCGAGCACCGGCGAGTGCGCCACCGTGAACCACTGCCCGGGGGTGCCGTCGGAGACACCGAGCGGCTCGTTGCGCACCAGGTCGGCGTGCAGGGCGTCCACGGTGCCACCCACCGTCCCGGCGGCCAGGCCGTGCACCATCGGCGCGCTGGTGTACGCCGGCTGGCCGGGCTCCGGCTCCAGCACGCGGGCGCGCAGCCAGCCGGCCCGCACCCCGTCCACCACCATGGCGGCGTGGGTGCGCGGCACGTGCACGACCAGCGGCCCGGAGCGGTTGAGGCCGCCGGTCTCGTCGCCGCTCACCTCGCACTCCACCCAGCCGCCCTCGGTGAGCGCCTCCCAGGCCAGCGGGGGGTGCCGCGGGTCCACGCCCACGCCCTCCACCTGGCCCTGGAAGTCGATGCGCACCGCGCACGACGGCACCGGGTCGGACAGCCCGAGGCACAGCACGTCGCCCGGCTCGGGGACCTCGGAGAACGCGGGGAAGCGCTCACCGTGCACCCACTTGGTGGCCATGTCGGCCAGGCCGGACGAGCCGGAGCCGGTGCGCACCTCGGTGAGCGTGCAGGGCACCAGCTCCAGCGCCTCCGTGGTGCCGAACACCACGGCGTCGGTCAGCTCGCTGCGCGGGGTGGCCACCGCCGTGGACGCCGGCACGGTGAGCGGCGCGGCGGCCGGCGCGGACAGCCAGAACGTCACCGGCACGGCGGCCGGCGTCGGCGGCAGCAGCCGCAGCCCGATGAGCTCCAGGAACTTCACGTAGAGCCGGTCGGGCACCCGGTTCAGCCGGTACAGCAGCTGGTCGGTCATGAACGCGAACGTCTCGATGAGCGTCACGCCCGGGTCGGACACGTTGTGGTCGGTCCACTCCGGGCACTTGCGCATCACCAGGCGCTTGGCGTCGTCCACCAGGTCCTGGAACCGGCGGTCGTCGAGGTTGGGCGCGGGCAGGGCCATCAGTAGTCACTCCCGTCCTCGGGGATCGTGTAGAACGGGAACACCAGGTTGCGGCGGTCGTTGGTGCCCTTGGTGCGGTAGGCGATGTCGATGCGCAGCGTCGAACGGTCCTCCGGGTCCGGGGCGACGTGCACGGCCTCGATGTCCACCCTGGGTTCCCAGCGCAGCAGCGCGGTGCGCACCTCCTGGGCCAGCTCGGCGGCGGTGCCGTCGTCGGCGCCGCGGAACACGAAGTCCCGCAGCCGGCTGCCGAACTGCGGCCGCATCGGGCGTTCCCCCGGGTAGGTGGACAGGATGAGCCGCATGGCCTGCACCAGCTCGGTGTCGCCGCGCACCAGGGCGACGCCGCCGGTGGCGCCCACGCCGGCCGGGAAGGCCCATCCGGCACCCACGAAGTCGGTCATGTGAACCTCAATTCAGCTTGATCTGGGTGCCCTTGATCTCGACCGTGCCCTGGCTCTCGATCTTGATCGAGGTGGCGGCCTTGAGGCTCAGCTCGTTGCCGCCGTCCACGCTCACCGAGCCGCCGGCGCCGGTCTTGATCTCCACGTTCCCGGCGTTGCCGCACTCGATCCGCAACGTCCCCGAGGTGGCCCCGCCGGGCGCCGGCGCCGGGTCGCACTTGAGCACCACGGTGCCGCCGACGCGGTCGATGGAGAGCGCCACCGAGCCGTCCAGCGTCCCCAGCACCACCTCGGACTTGGTCGGCCGGCCGCCGGGCTGCGGCGGCGCGGGCATCAGCTCGTCGGTGAACACCAGGCCGTTCTCGGTGGGCGTGGCGATGCCGCGCTTGACCACGGACGCCGCCTGGCCGGACGTCTTGGTGGGCGGCCCGGCCGCCGACAGGTACTCGGTGTTGTCGTTGAGCAGCCCGCCCAGCACGTACGGCCGGCGCGGGTCGCCGTGCTCGAAGCCGAGCAGCACCTCGGAGGACACCTCGGGCAGGAACATGCCGCCGCTCGCCTTGCCGGCGCCGAACTGCACCACCCGCGCCCAGCCGGTCTCGTACTGCGGCGAGAGCCAGGGCAGCGCGACCTTCACCCGGCCCTTGCCGGTGGGGTCGTTGACGTTGGTGACCACGCCGCACACCAGGCCGGGGATGGTGGGCATGGCGGTCTGCGTGCCGCCCACCGAGGCCAGGCCGAGCAGCGACCGCTCGTGCCGTCCGCTCACGTAGAAGCGCACGTGATAGCCGCCCTCGTGCTCGTCGAACACGTGCTTGGCGTTGGTGACCGTCCAGGTGCCGGCGAAGTGCGCCGGCACGCCGGCGATCGTCACCTGCTTGCCGGCGGCGATGCCGGGGTGGCCGACGGCGTGGCCCTCGGCCTCGGCGAACGCCGACCCGACGTGCTCGGACAGCCCGGCGGCCATCTCCTCGGCGGCCGCGGTGGCGTTGGTGCCCTCGGCGAGCGGGTAGCCGGCGGCGACGTGCGCGGTGCCGTCCGGCGCCTGGCCGAAGTTCGGCATGCCGGGCAGCGACGGCAGCGACGGCAGCGCGGGCAGGCCGGGCAACGGCGAGCGCGAGTGCAGCCGGGTCAGCACGCCGGCCGGGTCCTGGCCGCTGATCGTGGCGGTGCCGGTGATCACGTCGGCCTTGGCGGACACCGCGGAGGCGGCCTTCGGGTCCCACACCCGGACCTCGACCTTGGGGGTGAGGTTCGCCGCGGTGACGCGCGGGAAGAACTCGAGCAGGTTCTCCTTGAAGGTCAGCGTCGGCGGGCCGCCGGGCACCGGCAGCCCCGCGCTCGCGGCCGCGCCGGCGGCGGCACCCGCGAGCCCACCGGCGCCGCCCGCCGGACGGCCGGAGGGCTTGCGGAAGAAGAACTGCCCGTCGGCCATGCCCAGCTCGTAGCCGAGCTCACGGGCCCGCTGGGTGAGGAACGCCCAGTCGGTCTGCGCCACCTGGCCGAGGTGCTCGTGCACGGTGCGGGTGTCGTCCACCGGGCCGGCGGTGAGCCCGGCCTCGCTCGCCACCTGGCGCGCGATGTCGGAGTCCTTCATCTGCAGGAAGGTCCTGGTGCGGCGGGCGCCCTGCAGCCGGTGCGACAGGCAGTAGCCGCGCACCACGGTGTGCACGTGGAGCTGCGCGCACACCGCCTCCACCGAGGTGATCTCGCCCTTGATCAGCACCGCGCCCTCGGCCGAGTCCGGCGCGCCGCCGCCGATCTCCACCTGGCCGCCGATGTCGATGCCCGCGGTGCTGGCGAGCGTGCACTCCTCGTCCAGGAACGTCAGCTCGAACATGTCCGGCAGGTGCAGGTGGCTGTCCACCACGGTGCGCACCAGCTTCGACTCCACGTCCGGCCGCAGCGGCAGCCCGTTGAGCGTGACGCTCGCGCGGACGGTCGCCGTGCCACCGGCCAGGAAGTCCATCAGGCTCATGCCGGCTCCCCCGGGTTCGGCAGGTAGACGACCTGGCCGGGACGCACCCGCGCCGGGTCGTCGATGCCGTTGGCCTCGGCCACGGCGCGCCAGCGGTTGGGGCTGCCGTACGTGGCGGTGGCGATCGACTGCAGGTTCTCGCCGGCGCTCACGGTGTGCCGGCCGCGGCCGGGCAGGCCACCGGACGTGGGGTTGGTGGACAGGATCGCCAGCAGCGACGGCTGCTCCCGCATGGTGATGGTGACCTTGGCGCGGATCGGGTCGCCGCCCTCGGTGAAGCGCACGTAGTTGATGTCCGCGTTGGTCAGGCAGACCTCGTAGATCAGCGGGCCCCAGGTGAAGATGAGCGTCGGCAGCTTGGCGGCCAGGTTCATCACGCCGCCGGTGGCCGCGGAGAGCACCATGCCGGCCGCCATGCCGAGCAGCCCGCCGCCCGGGGAGAGCCAGTTCAGCAGCTGGTCGCAGTCGTGCTTGATGCCGCTGCCGCGGAACCAGATGTTGCTGATCGTGATGGTGGCCGCGGTGGCCCGCCGGAAGATGGACCCGGAGGCGCCGGCCGGTGTGCCGGTGTTGCTGCTCGCGCTCGCCCGGTTGTAGGTGTCGGCGCGGCGCGAGATGCGGATCTGCTCCGGGTTGAACTTGAACGTGACCACGCCGGGCGCGGTCGGCGTCCGGCTCACCAGCGTCGCCTGCACGGCCGTCCCCTCCTCACAGGAAGCCCTCGTGGGCCAGGTCGAGCGTCTCGATGGCGACGTTGCCGGCCTGCGCGTCCAGGTCGGGGCCGCGCCACTTGAGCGGGTAGACGTTGCGCAGCCGCCAGGTCATGACGGTCTCCTGGTGGGCGTCCAGCAGCGTGATCTGCGCGGTGTGGTCGGTGTAGCCTCCGTCGCCGCTGTCCGCGTACCACTCGCGCACGACCCGTTGCAGCCAGCCGTGCACGGCCGCCGAGTCGGTGGCATTCATGGCCCTGGACAACGAGATCGGCGAGTACAGCACCCGGTCCGGCATGATCGTGAAGCCGTCGTAGTGGCCGCCCTCCTTGAGCATCTCGTGGCGGAAGTCCACGAGCAGCCCGCGGCAGGTCGCCCAACCACCGAGGTCGACGTCCTGCACCACCACCCGGAACCGGGTGCTGAGCCCCAGCCGGGTCCCGTCCGCGATCGGCACGTCAGTCGTCCAGGAACCCGTTGTGGATGAACTCGAGCGTCTCGGTGGCGACCGAGCTGGCGCTCGCGTCGAAGCTCGTGATCGACCACTTGGTCGGCATGACGCGGCGCAGGTTCCAGGCGTTGACCTCCTGGTTGGCCGAGTCCTTCAGGATGATCGACGCGGTGATCGGCGCGTACTTGAAGCTGTTCTTGGACAGCCACTCCCGGACCTTCGGGGTGTCCTCCGTGGACGCCGCGCGGGTCAGCCGGATGACCGAGTAATTGGTCTTGCCGGGGAAGTAGTAGCGCTCGTTGCCCTGGTCGCCGGCGCGGTAGTCGCAGATGTCCCAGGTGACGTCCAGGCCGTCGGCCTTGGCCCAGCTCCCCAGCGGGACCGAGCCCTCGACGGTCACCTCGAACCTGTTGGCCAGGCCCAGCTTCGAGCTGTCGCTGATCGGCATCGTCTGCTCCTTAACGGAAATCGCTCAACAGGCCGGCGCGCTCGCGGTCGACCAGGAGTTCGGAACGGAGCCGGCTGCGCAGCCGGTCGTAGAGCCGGACCGCGAGCTCGTCGAGGTCCAGCCGGTCGGTGTCGATGTGCTCGGCGTCCGCGCCGTCGTGGTGCGCGCCGGAGGCGCCGCCGGAACCGGAGCCGGTGCCCGTGCCGCCGCCCCCGGCGGCCGGCGCCGGGCGGCCGGTGATCTCCCGCTCCTGCTCGCCGGTGAGGGTGAACATGTTGCCGCCGACCAGGTCCATCATGCCCAGCGCCATCTCGCCGCCGAGCCGGTCGAAGGAGCGGATGGTCAGATCCTCGCGCTGTGCGCCGTGGCCG
>DASWTI010000281.1:0-21076 GCA_036402215.1 Pseudonocardiaceae bacterium | reverse complement strand
GGGCCGCGTTGCGGTCGGCGCAGCGGGTGCTCGCCGACCGCGGCCGCGCCCGGGACAAGGCGGTGCAGCGGCGCGACCGGCTCACCGCCCGCCGCGACGACCTGCGCACCGAGCTGGAACTGGTGCAGAGCCGGCTGGCGGTGGTCGACGGGGAGCTGGAGGACGCCGAGCAGGCCGTCCGCGAGCACACGGCCGCGGTGGACGCGGCCCGCGCCGACGTGGACCGCGCGGAGAACGCGCTCGACTGAACACGCTCCGAAGTGGGTACCCGGCTGACATGGTGGACACCGTGCACAACCAGGAGACCCGCCCGGCGGCGCGCGGCCGCACCGGACACCCCGTCGTCGTCGGCCTGATGCTCGTCTCGCTGACCGTCGCGGTGTGGTTCACCGTGCTGCCGAGCGAGTGGCTGCTGCGCCCCGCCGACGAGGCGAACACCTACAGCACCGCCGTGCCCATGTCCGGCATCGTGATCGTGGCGGCGCTGCTGGTGGCGCTGTCCGTGCTGTCCGGGGTGCTCGGCCACCCGTGGCTGCCGCTGGTGACGGTGGCGCTGCCCGCGTTCGCGCTGTGGTGCTGGCAGGCGATGCGCGCCGAGGCGATCGGCGCGAACCTGTGGGTGATCGGCGCGCTCATGCTGTTCCCGGTGGCGTTCGGCGGGGCCGCGCTGGCCGGCTGGATCGGTTCGCTGCTGCGCCGCACGGTCGTGGCCCCCGCCCGCCCGGGCGACGCCGGCCGCCGCTGACCGGCACTGACCGGCGCTGACGCGCACCGGTCCCGCGGGGGCGTGACGGGCGGGCCGGCCGGGCACGGGGGACACTGGCCAGGTGACCGCCCCGCTCGTCGTCGTCGATGCCGCCAACGTGGTGGGTTCCGTACCCGACGGCTGGTGGCGCGACCGGCACGGGGCCACGGAGCGGCTGCGGGACACCCTGGTGCCGCTGGCCGGGGGGCTGCCCTCCTGGCCGACCGACGAACCACCGGAGCTGGTGCTCGTGGTGGAGGGCGCGGCCCGGCGCGTCGACGGGGTGCCCGGGGTGCGGGTGGTCGCCGCCGGTGGCTCCGGGGACGACGCCATCGTGGACCTGGTGGCCGAGCGCGGCGACCGTCGCTGCCTGGTGGTCACCGCCGACCGGGAGCTGCGCCGCCGCGTCACCGCCCTCGGCGCCGAGGTCACCGGCCCGAGCAGCGTCCGCTGAGCCACGCCGGACCGGCCACGCCGGGCAGCGGCTACGACAGCAGCTCGCGGGCGTACAGCGCGTACACCGCGGCGCAGCGCCGCAGCGCCTCCTCCTCGACGTGCTCGTCCGGGCCGTGCGAGACGTCCAGCCGCCCGGGGCCGTAGCCGAACGCCGGGATGCCGAGCTGGGCGTACCAGCGGATGTCCAGCACCCCGGGGCACAGCTCGAACCGCGGCGCCACCCCGGTCACCGCCTCCACGCACCCGGCGAGCGCCACCGCCGCCGGGGCCCCCGCGGCCACCCCCGCCGCCGGCTGCACCTGCGTCACGTCCACCGACACCGCCGCCCCGATCTCCGCCGCGGCCCCGTCGATCAGGTCGGTCATCCGCTCCAGCGCGGCCGCCGGATCCTCCTCGGGGTTGAACCGGCCGTCCACCGTGAACCAGGCCGACCCGGGCACCACGTTGAAGTTGGACCCGCCGCCGGACGTGCCGCCCACCACGAGCATCGAGCCGCGGGCGTCGCCGTCGGCCATCGGGAACGACGTGTGCCGCCCGGCCAGCTCCGCCGCGTACCCGAACAGCGGCCGCGCCACGTGCAGCATGTGCCGGAACGCGTTCACCCCCTGGTCGGCCTGCCCGACGTGCGCCTCCCGGCCGCGCAGCTCCACCCGCAGCGACACCGCGCCGCGCGCCGCGTTCCAGATGACGCCGCCGCTCGGCTCGGCCGTCACCATGGCCAGCGCCTCGGAGTCGATGAGGTTCGCGTCCCGCAGGTGCCCGGAGCCGGCCACGCTGCCGGTCTCCTCGTCGCACACCAGGTGCAGCACCACGCGGCCGTCGCCGAGCAGCCCCAGGTCCCTGGCCGCCGCCGCGCCGTACAGCATGGCGACGATGCCGCCCTTCATGTCCGCCGTGCCCCGCCCGGTGATCCACCCGTCACGGCGCTCGGCCTGGAACTGCCGTGGGTGCTGCGCCGGCACCACGTCGAAGTGCCCGTG
Organism: Pseudonocardiaceae bacterium; assembly: GCA_036402215.1. GTDB lineage: Bacteria > Actinomycetota > Actinomycetes > Mycobacteriales > Pseudonocardiaceae > DASXTS01. The sequence goes on along the minus strand of DASWTI010000281.1, from coordinate 18,895 downwards.
GAAGTACACCACCCGCGGGCCCTCGCCGACCGTGCCGCGGACCACCACCGGGTCCTCCAGGTCACCGTCGTGCGCCACCGGGAACACCTCGGGTTCCAGGCCCAGCTCCTTCATGGCGTCGGCCAGCACCCGCGCGCACCGGCCCAGGCCCCGCCCCGGCGGGTTCTCCGTCTCCTCGGCCACCAGCCGCACCAGCAACGCGGCCATGTCGTCGGCCCGGTCGTCCAGCCAGCCCCGCACCGCCGCCGTGTGATCGGTCATGCACCCATCCTGGCCGCCGCGGCCCGGACGCGCCCCCGGGGACCCGAAACGCCAGCACCCTCAGGCGCCCGGCGCCAGCCCCTCCAGGGCCTCGTCGGCGCGGCGCAGCGACTCCACCGGGTCGGCGTCCGGCGACCCGACCTCGGGGTCGAAGTTCAGGTCCACGAACACCTCCGTGACACCCTGCGCGGCCAGCGCGGCCAGGTCCGACCGCACCTGCGCCACCGAGCCGGTCAACGGCTCCCGGGCCGCCACCCGCCCGGACCGTAACCGCACCACGCCCCGGCACACCATGCGCAGCTCGTCCGGGTCCCGGCCCGCCGCGGCCGCCGCCTCCCGCACCACGCCGATCGACCGGCCGATCTCCGTCAGGTCCTGCCGGCTGCTGCTCACCCAGCCGTCCGCCAGCCGCCCGGCCCGGCGCAGCGCCGCCTCCGCGTGCCCACCCAGCAGCAACGGCAGCCGCGGCTGCACCGCCCGCGGCCGCACCCGCGACCGCGGCACCACGTAGAACTCCCCCGCGTGGTCCACCACGTCGTCGTGCAGCAACGACCGCAGCAGCGGCACGAACTCCTCCGCCCGCCGCCCCCGCGCCGCCCGGTCCACCCCCGCCGCGGCGAACTCCTCCGCCGCCCACCCCGTGCCCAGCCCGGCCTCCGCCCGCCCACCGGACAGCACGTCCAGCGTCGCCAGCTGCTTCGCCACCAGCGCCGGCGCGGCGAACGGCAGGTTCAGCACCGCCACCCCCAGCCGCACCCGCGACGTCGCCGCCGCCACGTACCCCAGCGTCACCAACGGGTCCAGCACCGACCGGTACGTCTCGCCCCACGAGCCGTCCACCGGCGACAGCAACCGCTGGAACGTCCACACCGACGCATAACCCAGCTCCTCGGCCCGGCCCGCCACGTGCCGCACCGAACCCGGCGACGCCCACGAACCCGACACCGGCAACGCGAACCCGAGCTTCACGGCGCCACGGTAGCCGGGCTTGGCAGACTGGAGGGCATGAGCGACTCCCCCGAGCAGGATCCGTACCTCTGGCTGGAGGACGTCACCGGCGACGCCGCCCTCGACTGGGTGCGCGCCCGCAACGCCGAGTCCACCGCCGAACTCGCCGGCTCCGAGCACTACCGGACGCTCTACGCCGAGCTGCTCGAGGTCCTCGACTCCGACGACCGCATCCCGTACCCGCGGCAACGCGGCGCCCACCTCTACAACTTCTGGCAGGACGCCGCCAACCCGCGCGGCCTGTGGCGCCGCACCAGCCGCGACAGCTACCGCACCCACGACCCCGAGTGGGAGGTGCTGCTCGACCTGGACGCCCTCGCCGACGCCGAGGGCGAGAACTGGGTGTGGAACGGCGCGTCCGTGCTGCCCCCCGACCACCGGCTCGCGCTCGTCGAGCTGTCCCGCGGCGGCGCCGACGCCGGGGTGGTGCGCGAGTTCGACCTCGACCGCCGCGAGTTCGTCGGCGCCGACGCCGGCGGCTTCACCCTGCCGGAGGCCAAGACCCGCATCGGCTGGATCGACGCCGACCGCGTGCACGTCGGCACCGACCTCGGCGAGGGCTCGCTCACCACGTCCGGCTACCCCCGCGTCCTCAAGGAGTGGCGCCGCGGCACCCCCGTCGCCGACGCGCCCACCGTGTTCGAGGCCAAGCCCGGCGACGTGTCGGCGTTCTACGTCCAGGACCACACCCCGGGGTACCGCCGCGCCCTCGTCGGCCGCTCCCCCGGGTTCTTCACCAGCGAGACCTACCTGCGCCCCGACGGCTCCGACGAGCTCATCCGCCTCGACGTCCCCGACGACGCCGTCGTGGACATGCACCACCAGTGGTTCACCGTGCACCCGCGCAGCGACTGGACGACCGGCGACACCACCTGGCCCGCCGGCTCACTGCTCGTCATCGAGCTCGACGCGTTCCTGCGCGGCGACCGGAACCTCACCATGGTGTTCGAGCCCGACGAGCGCACCTCGCTCAGCGGCTTCACCTGGACCCGCGGCCACCTGCTGGTCAGCACCCTGTCCGACGTCATCAGCCGCATCCACGTGCACACCCCCGGCCCCGGCGGCTGGACCAGCGCCCCGCTGCCCGGCGTCCCCGACGTGGGCGCGGCCGACATCATCGGCACCGACCCGCTCCAGGGCGACGAGTACATCCTGGAGTACAGCGGCTTCACCGAGCCCGCCACCGTGGCCATCGGCGTCATCGGCGAGGGCGACCCCGAGCCCGTCAAGCGGTCGCCGGCGTTCTTCGACGCCACCGGGGTGCGCGTCGAGCAGTTCTTCACCACCTCCGACGACGGCACCCGCGTCCCCTACTTCGTGATCGGCCGCCGCGACGAACCCGCGCCCACGATCCTGCACGGCTACGGCGGCTTCGAGGTGTCCAAGACCCCCGCCTACAGCGGCCTCATCGGACGCGGCTGGATCGCCCGCGGCGGCGTGTACGTGGTGGCCAACATCCGCGGCGGCGGCGAGTACGGACCCGCCTGGCACAACGCCGCGCTGCGCGAGAACCGGCCCCGCGCCTACCAGGACTTCGCCGCCGTCGCCCGCGACCTGGTGGCCCGCGGCATCACCACCGTCGCCCAGCTCGGCACCGAGGGCGGCAGCAACGGCGGCCTGCTCACCGGCAACATGCTCACCCTCTACCCGGAGCTGTTCGGCGCCGTCGTCAGCCAGGTGCCGCTGCTCGACATGCGCCGCTACCACCTGCTGCTCGCCGGCGCCTCGTGGATGGCCGAGTGGGGCGACCCCGACGACCCCGACGACTGGGCCTACCTGCGCGGCTACTCGCCGTACCACAACCTGGACCCGGGCCGGACCTACCCGCCGACCCTGCTCATGACGTCCACCCGCGACGACCGGGTGCACCCCGGGCACGCCCGCAAGATGGCCGCCCTGATGGCCGGGCACGGCATGGACGTCCGTTACTACGAGAACATCGAGGGCGGCCACGGCGGGGCCACCAACAATCACCAGCGGGCCACCAAGATGGCCCTGGTGCTCGAGTTCTTCTGGCGGACACTGGGCGGACCGGACGCCTGACCTGCGCCGATCGGCCGAAAATTCTTGCCGAAACGTCCACATGTTCGGCAACCCATTGACCGGCCCGCTCGGTCTCCATCACGCTTTGCCTCCATACCATCACCCACCGGTATGGAGGTGTCATGCTCCGACGCATAGTCGGTTACCTCGCCGCCCTCGCCCTCGCAGTGACTTTCGGGGTGGTCGGTACCGTCATCACGGCGACGCCGGCCCAGGCCGACGGCTGCTACACGTGGGGACGCACCCTCGCCGAGGGCTCGTCCGGTGACGACGTCCGCCAGCTCCAGATCCGCCTCTCCGGCTACCCCGGGTACGGGGCCGTCCTCGCCCTCGACGGCGCCTTCGGCCCGGCCACCCGCTCCGCCCTCATCCGCTTCCAGCAGGCCTACGGGCTCTCCGCCGACGGCGTCGCCGGCTCGCAGACCTACAACCAGCTCTACGCCCTGCAGGACGACGACTGCACCCCCATCAACTTCACCTACGCCGAGCTGAACCGGTGCAACTCCACGTGGTCCGGTGGTGCCGTCTCCGCGGCGACCGCCAAGGCCAACGCCCTGGTGTCCATGTGGAAGCTCCAGGCCATGCGCAAGGCCCTCGGCAGCGTGGCCATCAACGTCAGCAGCGGCTTCCGCAGCTACACCTGCAACAGCGCCGCCGGCGGAGCCAGCAACAGTCGCCATCTCTACGGTGATGCCGTCGACCTCGTCGGCTCGCCGTCGCTGTGCCGCCTGGCCCAGCAGGCCCGTAACCACGGGTTCAACGGCATCCTCGGCCCGGGTTACCCCGGCCACGGCGACCACACCCACGTCGACCACCGGAGCAGCCGCTTCTGGTCGGCATCGAGCTGCGGCATCTGATCACCGGTTCCTGATCGGCCGATCACCGTCCCAGGGCAGCCTGTCACCGCGCGCGCCGCGGTGGCAGGCTGCTCCGTCATGCCCGTCATGGAGACCCTGCGGCCACTGACCCCCGCCGACCCGGCCGCCGTCACCCGCCTCTGGTCCGGCACCCTCGCCCCCACGTGGCCCGTCCTCCCCGGCGCCGTCGCCGCCCTCGGCCCCGGCGTGGTCGCCGAGTCCGGCTCCATCGTCATCGGCGTCGCCGCGGCCGCCGTCCACCCGTCCGGCCGCGGCGGCGGCGTGTCACTGCTGCTCGTCGACCCGGGCTGGCAACGCCGCGGCGTGGGCACCCGCCTGCTGGACGCCGCCGTCGACTCCCTCGGCACCGTCCCCGAGGTGCGCGCCGGCAGCGGCGGCCCCGCCGTCATCTGGCCCGGCGTGCCACTCGACCTGCCGGACGCCGTCGCGTTCTTCACCGCCCGCGGCTGGACCTCCCGGCACGACACCGTGGACCTCACCCAGGACCTGCGCGGCTACGTCGACCCGCCGTTCGTCCCCGCCGGCGTCGCCACCGCCATGGAACCGGTCGGCGACGAGGTGCTGGCCTTCCAGGCCGAGCACTACCCGGAGTGGCTCGCCACGTACCGGGCGAGCCGCGCCACGGCCGTCACCGCGCGCGCCTCGGGCGGCGCCCTGGTAGGCACCCTGCTCGCGGCCACCGGAGCCGCCGTCACGCACCCCTGTGCGCCGCTCCTCGGGCCGGACCCCGGCCACCTCCACTGCGTCGGCGTGGCACCCGCGGCGCAGGGCCGCGGCATCGGCACGCTGCTCGTCGCGCACGCCTCCCGGGCGCTGCGCGACGCCGGAACCCGCGTGTGCCTGGTCGACTGGGTGGTGCGCACCGGCTTCTACGCCCGGCTCGGGTACCGCCCGTGGCGCTCCTACCGGATGTTCCGTCTGAACCGCTGAGCCGGTTCCGCGCCCGACGACCCGGCCGTTGCGCGGCGCACCGTCGGCCGCTGTGTTGCTGTGCCGAGCGGCGTGGCGGGCGGCGCGCAGACCGTCGGCCCTCAGCCGCCGGTGGCCGGCGCGCCGTGCCGCCCGGCGCCGGCGACGAAGCGCGCCACCCCCGGGCCCGCGTGCGCCAGCGAGATCCGGCCGTGGCGCAACTCGTTGGCCATCGCCGCGTCCTCGTCCAGGCCCTCCTGCTCCAGCACCGAGAGCCGGTCGTGCCGCAGGCACTCCTGCGGCAACGCCGCCAGCTCCGCCGCCAGCGCCTCGGCCGCCGGCCGGGCCTGCCCGCGCGGCACCACCCGGTTGACCAGCCCCATCGCGAGCGCCTCCGCGGCCCCCACCGCGCGGCCGGTCAGGATCAGGTCGAGCGCCTGGCTCCTCCCGATCAGCCGCGGCAACCGCACCGTGCCGCCGTCGATCAACGGCACGCCCCAGCGGCGGCAGAACACACCGAGCACCGCGTCCTCCTCCGCGACCCGCAGGTCGCACCACAGCGCGAGCTCCAGGCCACCGGCCACCGCGTGCCCCGCGATCGCCGCCACCACCGGCTTCCCCAGCCGCAGCCGAGTCGGCCCCATCGGCCCGTCCCCGCCGTCCGTCACCTGGTTCCCCCGCTCGGTGCCCACCGCCCCGAGGTCCGCCCCCGCGCAGAACGTGCCACCCGCCCCCCACAGCACCGCGGCCGACGCCCCGGGATCCGCGTCGAACTCCCGGAACGCCGCCGCCAGCGCCGCGGCCGTCACGCCGTCCACCGCGTTGCGCACCTCGGGCCGATCCAGCACGACCGTCGTGACCGGCCCCTGCCGCTCGCCGTACACCGCCATGCCCCGCAGCCAACCACCCTCGCGCGTGGGTTGGCTGTCCTGGCGTGTTTGACGTGCTGTTAGGTGGGGTGGCGTGTCAATGTCGCCGCTGGGCCGGTTGTCCAAATAGCTTCACGCGGAAGAGGTGATTGGTAAGCAAGCAATGTGGCGCCGCAGGAGGGTGGCGGTCCCGATCCCGGGGAGCCGCGCCAGCAGGCGGGCCACTGGCTCTGTCACCGGGCAACGACGCCACCAGGCGTTCCCGCGCTCTGGCCCGGCGCCGGTGAACGGTGGTTCACTTCCTGGTATGCCGCCCACTCATGAGGTGTTGAACCAGGTGCCGCCGCTGACCGGGTACGACGTCGCGGGGGACGCGGGGTTGCTGGAGGGGCTGCGGCGCGAGGGGGCCGGCTGGGCGGAGGACGACCTGCGGGCGCTGGGGCGGCGCGCGGGCGGCGCGGAGGCCCAGGAGTGGGCGCGGCTGGTCGAGGAGCACCCGCCGGTCCTGCGCACGCACGACCGCTACGGGCACCGCGTCGACGAGGTGGAGTTCCATCCGCACTGGCACGACCTGATGACCGTGGCGGTGTCCGAGGGCATCCACGCGGCGCCGTGGGCGGACCCGCGGCCGGGGGCCCACGTGGCACGCGCGGCCAAGCTGTTCGTCTGGATGCAGACCGACCCGGGCCACATCTGCCCCATCTCCATGACCTACGCGTCGGTGCCGGCGCTGCGCCGCTCCCCCGCGCTGGCCGCGGAGTACGAACCGCTGCTGACCACGACCACGTACGACTTCGGGCTGCGTCCGCCGGCCACCAAGGGCGGGCTCATCGCGGGCATGTCGATGACGGAGAAGCAGGGCGGCTCCGACGTCCGCGCGAACACCACGACGGCGACGCCGAACGGGGACGGCAGTTACACGATCGTGGGCCACAAGTGGTTCACGTCGGCGCCGATGTCGGACGTGTTCCTGACGCTGGCGCAGGCGCCGGGTGGGCTGTCCTGCTTCCTGCTGCCGCGCGTGCTGCCGGACGGCACCCGCAACGCGCTGCGCCTGCAACGCCTGAAGTCCAAGCTGGGCAACAGGTCCAACGCCTCGGCCGAGCTGGAGTACGACGGCGCGACGGGCTGGCTGGTGGGTGAGGAAGGCCGCGGCGTGCCGACCATCGTGGAGATGGTGAACCTGACACGGCTGGACTGCGTGCTGGGCTCCGCGGCCGGGATGCGGGCCGCGCTCGTCCAGGCCGCGCACCACTGCGCGCACCGCAGGGCGTTCGGCCGCACGCTGGTGGAGCAGCCGCTGATGGCCAACGTGCTGGCCGACCTGACGGTGGAGTCCGAGGCGGCGACCGTGGTGGCCATGAGACTGGCCGGCGCGGTGGACCGCGACGAGTCGGCGCTGCGGCGGCTGGCGCTGGCGGTGACCAAGTACTGGGTGTGCAAGCGCGCCGCCCCGCACGCCGCCGAGGCGCTGGAGTGCCTGGGCGGCAACGGGTACGTCGAGGAGTCCGGCATGCCGCGGCTCTACCGCGAGGCGCCGCTCACCTCGATCTGGGAGGGCTCGGGCAACGTCGCCGCGCTGGACGCGCTGCGCGCCATGGCGAAGCAACCGGAGTCGCTGGACGCGCTGCTGGCCGAGGTGGACGAGGCCGCGGGCGCGGACCGCCGCCTGGACGCCGCGGCCGACGCCCTGCGCAAGGAGCTCACGGACCTGTCGGACGTGGAGTACCGGGCGCGGCGCCTGGTGGAGACCATGGCCGTGGTGCTGCAGGGCTCGCTGTTGGTTCGCCACGGCGACCCGGCGGTGGCCGACGCGTTCTGCGCCTCGCGGCTCGGCGGCGACCACGGCGGGGCGTTCGGCACCCTGCCGACCGGCCTGGACACCGCCGCGATCCTGCGCCGCGCCACCCCGTCGGCCTGAGCGGCGCCGCACCCCGCCAGTTCCGCCTTGGGCGCAGCGGCAGGCACCCGGCTCGGCGGGGCGCCGTGGGCGTGTCAGGCGGCGGGGCGCAACGCGGTGAGCCGCGACGTCAGGTCCCGCACCAGGAGCTGCTCACGCGGCCGCAGGTAGAAGTGGTCACCCGGCCAGCAGCGCAGCTGGAACCGCCCGTACGTCGCCTCGTACCAGCAGCCGGCGTCGGCCTCCTTCACCCCGGAGTCGGCCAGCCCGTAGTAGCTCGTCACCGGGCAGGACAGCACGGTGCTGAGCGAGGGCTGGTAGGTCTCCATGGCGTAGTAGTCGGCCCGCGCGATGGAGATGTAGGCCTCGCGCCGCTCCGGGTCGGCGAGCATGGCGGGTTCCACGATGCCGCGGCGCAGCAGCTCGGTGGCCACCAGGTCGTCGTCGCTGCTGTGCACGGTGCCGCCGCCGCGGTGCCGGCTGGGCGCGGGCTGGCCGCTCACCGCGAGGTGCACCGGCTCGGCCCCCCGCCGGTGCAGCTGCACCGCCGTCTCGTAGGCCACGAGCGAGCCCATGCCGTGCCCGAACAGGGCGACCGGGCCGTCACCGGCGGCGAGCAGCCGCGCCGCGATCCGGCTGGCCAGCACCTGGATGTCGGTGTCGCACTGCTCGTCGTAGCGGTCGTCGTGGCCGGGGTACTGCACGGCGACCACGTCCACCCAGTCCGGGGCGAACTTGTGCCAGCCGCGGTAGTCCGACGCCGAGCCGACCGCGTGCGGCAGGCACACCAGGCGCAGCGGACCCCGACGACCGGAGTGGAAGCGCCGCAGCCACGAACCGGTGTGCTGGTCGATGACGTGGATCGTGTCACCAGGCATCATCGTGTCTCCCTCCGAAGACCCATGCCTCGCGAGTACCGAGGCTATGGAGGGCGCCTGGGGGCGCACTCGGAACGTGCTGGAGTGGTGGCGGAGGGTGAGGACGCGGTCAGGTGCGAGCCCCTGACGTCGTCATGTGCGACGGCGGGAGGCCGTCAGCCCGGACCCGCGAAGGACCAGGTGGGCGGCGTGGTCAGGGCAGGGCGGCCGGGTCGGCGGCGGCCAGCCGGATCGCCAGATCGCCCAGCAGCGCCGGCTCGTGCTCGGTGAGGAAGAAGTGGTCGCCGGGCCAGGCGCGGAAGCCGAAGCGGCCGGTCGTCACCTCGGCCCAGGCGCGCGCCTCGTCCTCCGGCACGTCCGGGTCGTCGGCGCCGTGGAACACGGTGAGCCGGCAGGACAGCACGGGCGCCGGGGTGGCCGGGCGGTAGGTCTCGATGGCCTGGTAGTCGGCGCGGATCGAGGGCCGGCTGAACTCCCACAGCTCCGGCTCGGCGAAGAGCCCCGCGTCGGTGCCGCCGAGGCGGCGCAGTTCGGCGGCAAGCTCCTCGTCGCTGCCGAGGTGCACGGTGCCCGGCCTGGCCAGCCGGGGCACGGAGTGCCCGGAGACCACGAGCTGCGCGGGCCCCCGCCCGGCCCGGGACAACAGCACCGCCGTCTCGTACGCGACCACCGCGCCCATGCTGTGCCCGTACAGCACCACCGGCCGCGACCCGGCGTCGAGCACCTCGGCGGTCACGCCGGCGGCCAGCTCGCGCACGTCGGTCAGGCACGGCTCGCGGTAGCGCTCCTGGCGGCCCGGGTACTGCACGGCGGCGACGTCCACCCAGTGTGGCAGCCGCTCGTGCCAGCCGCGGTAGAAGGTGGCCGTGCCACCGGCGTGCGGCAGGCACACCAGCAGCAGGCGGGTGCCGCGGTTGCGGTGGAAACGGCGCAGCCAGTGGCCCGTCATGCGCGCAACCCTGTCACACGCCGGACACCGGACCGCCGTGGGAGGTGCGGGCGGCGTGCCGGGCGAGGCCGTCGGCGCAGCCCCGCAGCAGGCGGCGCACGGCCAGGCGCAGCAGCGGGCCGGTGCCGGGCACGCGGGGCCGGAAGGTGGCCCGCCACTCGATGGCCGTGCCGCCGCCGGACGGCGCGAGGGACACCACCCCGTGGTAGTCGCGCACCGGCAGGCCGCGCAGGTGGTGGTAGCGGAACGAGCGGCCGGGCTCCGAGCCGGTGATCTCGTCGTTGCCCACGACGCGGCCGCTGACCAGCTCCCAGATCGCGCCCACGCCGTCGGCGCCGCCAGGGCGCAGCACGCGGACGCGCTCGATGGGCGACCAGGCCGGCCAGCCGGGGCCGTCGGCGAGCAGCTCGTGCACGACGGCGGGCGGGGCGGCGCTGACGGCGGAGACCACCACGATGTGTACCACGTGGTACATGTACCATCCGGTACACAATGACCACAACCCCCACCACAACCCCCACCACAACCCCCACCACGCCGAGGGAGCGGCTGCTCGCGGCCGCCGTCGAGCACCTGGCCGAGCACGGCGTCGGCGACCTCACGCTGCGTGGCCTCGCCGTCGCCCTGGGCACCAGCCACCGCATGGTGCTGTACCACTTCGGCTCCCGCGAGGGCCTGCTGGTGGCCGTCGTCCGTGAGGTGGAACGGCGTCAGCTCGCCGCCATCACCGCGCTGGACGCCGACCCCGGCCTCTCCCCCGCCGACGTCGCCCGCCGCTTCTGGGCGCGCCTCGCCGACCCGGCGATGTGGCCGCACGAACGGCTGTTCTTCGAGCTGTACGCCCAGGCGTTGCGCGGCCGGCCGGGCACCACCGGGCTGCTGGACGGCATCGTGCACTCCTGGCTCGGCCCGGCCGCGGCGCTCGGCGAGGCCGCCGGGCTGGACCCCGCGACCGCCGCGGCCACCGCGCGGCTCGGGCTCGCGGTCACCCGCGGCCTGCTGCTGGACCTGCTGGCCACCGGGGAACGCGCCGAGGTGGACGCGGCGATGGCCCAGTTCATCCGCATGTGGGAGACGCTGCTCCCCTGACGGCCGCGGCGGGGTCCGCGTCCGGCCGGCGCCCTTACCCCGGCGCTTGACCTGGAGTGCGCTCCAGCTCCTAGCGTGGTCCCGTGAGGCATTCGATCGCACAGGCATCGGCCAGCAGCGGGCTGAGCATCGACACGCTGCGCTACTACGAGCGGATCGGGCTGATCGAGCCACCGGAACGCGACGCCGGCGGCCGCCGCAGCTACAGCGACGAGGACCTGCGCTGGCTGGAGTTCCTGACCAGGATGCGCACCACCGGCATGCCACTGGCCATGCTGCGCGAGTACGCGGCGCTGGGCCAGGCCGGTCCGGCCGCCTCGGCGCGACGGCGGCGCATTCTCGTGGAGCACCGGGCGACGCTCGTCGCGCACCTCGCCGAGCTGCGCGCCTGCCTCGACGTGATCGACTACAAGATCGAGAACTACGCGCGGATCGAGCGCGAGTTCCTCGGCCGCGACCAGGAGATGGAGGCGTCGGCATGACGCATCACGACAACCCGGGCCCGCCGGGCACCCGCCGGCTCGGCGCGCTGGAGGTCAGCGCGCAGGGGCTGGGCTGCATGGGCATGAGCGACTTCTACGCCGGCCGCGACGACGCGGAGTCGGTGGCCACCGTCCACCGCGCGCTCGACCTCGGCGTCACGTTCCTGGACACCGCGGACATGTACGGCCGCGGCGCCAACGAGGAGCTCGTCGGCGCGGCCATCCGCGGGCGGCGCGACGAGGTGGTGCTGGCCACCAAGTTCGGCGTGGTGCGCGGCGAGGGCGACGCGCGGGCCATCCGCGGCGACGCCGAGTACGTCCGGCAGGCCTGCGACGCCTCGCTCGCCCGGCTCGGCGTCGACCACGTGGACCTGTACTACCAGCACCGGGTCGACCCGTCCGTGCCGATCGAGGAGACCGTGGGCGCCATGGCCGAGCTGGTCGCCGCCGGCAAGGTCCGCCACCTCGGGCTCTCCGAGGCCGGCGCGGAGACCGTCCGGCGGGCGTGCGCCGTGCACCCGATCGCCGCGCTGCAGTCGGAGTGGTCGCTGTGGTCGCGCGACATCGAGGACGCCATCGTGCCGGCCTGCCGCGAGCTGGGCGTCGGCATCGTGGCGTACTCACCGCTCGGCCGCGGGTTCCTGACCGGCCGCTTCCGCAGCGCCGCCGACTTCGCCGACGGCGACTTCCGCAACGGCGGGCAGCCACGGATGAGCGGCGAGAACCTGGACGCGAACCTGGCGCTGGTGCGGGCGCTGGAGGAGCTGGCCGCCGCGCGCGGCGACGGCGTCACGGCCGGGCAGCTCGCGCTGGCCTGGGTGCAGCACCGCGGCGCGGACGTGGTGCCCATCCCCGGGACGAAGCGGCGGACCTACCTGGAGCAGAACGTGGCCGCGGCCCGGCTCACGCTCGGCGAGGCCGAGCTGGCGCGCATCGCCGAGGCCGTACCGGCGGACGCCGTGGCCGGCACCCGCTACCCCGGCGACGCCATGACCACCCTGGCCCGCTGAGCCGCCGTCAGTCGTGGGCGGCCTCGGGCTCGATGCGCTCCGGGCGCTTCGCCGCGGCGAAGATGCGCAGCGCCTGCTCCGGCCGCAGCGTCACGAACCGCGCCGTGGCCAGGACCAGCGGGTCCTCCGGGGCGTCCGCCCGGCACAGCTCACCGCGCGCCCGGATCACCATGCTGTCGTCCACGGTCGCCGTCGCCCACAGCCGCAGCGGCGTCTCCAGCGGCACCGGGCGGCGGTACTTCGTGGTCAGCTCCACCGTCATGCCCGGCGCGCGGATCGCCGCCACCGCGTGCCCCAGGATCTGGTCCAGCAGCAACGCGCTCACGCCGCCGTGGCCGAACATCGGCGGGCCCTCGTAGGCGAGACCGAGCGTGCAGGTGCCGACCACGCCGCCGTCGACGTACTCGACGGTCATCGGCGGCGCCACCGGGTTGCCCGGGCCGACCGCCGGGCTGTACATGCGCACCCCGTCCACCAGGTCGTCGGTGAGCGGGATCTGCTCGCGCGTGCGCAGCCGGGCGGTGAGCGGCGGCTCCAGCGCGCGCAACGCCTCGGCCGTGCGCCACAGCACCTCGGTCGGGACCTCGGTGCGCACCGCCGCGTCGGTCAGCGCACGCAGCGCCTCGCCGAGGGCCACCGCGGCCCGGCGCCGGTCCGGCAGGTCGTCCGCGAGCTGCACCGTGTCCACCAGCTCGCGGGACCCGGGCAGCAGGTGGAAGTCCGGGTCCCCGGGCCGCGACGTCGGCTGGCTCATGGGCGGCACGCTACGCCGCACCGCGGCACGGCCCGATCGGCGTCACCGCCGATGTCACCGTTGTCACAGGTCCGGCCGCCGCCGGCGCACCGGTACGGTGAACCGTCGGCGTTGACCGGTTTCCGCGCCGGTCCCCGCACGCACTGGGAGGCACGATGCGCATCGGCATGCCGCTGAGCTACGCGGGCGGGTTCCGCGAGACCGTGGCCGAGCTCGCCGAGCTGGAGCGGGCCGGGCTGGACCTGGTGACCGTGCCCGAGGCGTACTCGTTCGACGCGATCAGCCAGCTCGGCTTCATCGCCGCGACCACCGAGCGGATGCAGATCGCCTCGGGAATCCTGCAGATCTACACCCGCACGCCCACCCTCACCGCCATGACCGCCGCCGGCCTGGACTACGTCTCCGACGGCCGGTTCATGCTCGGCCTCGGCGCGTCCGGGCCACAGGTCATCGAGGGCTTCCACGGCGTGCGCTACGACGCGCCGATCGGCCGCACCCGCGAGATCGTCGAGATCTGCCGGCAGGTCTGGCGCCGCGAGCGCGTCGAGCACGCCGGGAAGCACTACACGATCCCGCTGCCGGCCGACCAGGGCACCGGGCTCGGCAAGCCGCTCAAGCTGATCAACCACCCGGTGCGCGAGCGCATCCCCATCTCGCTCGCCGCCATCGGGCCGAAGAACGTGGCGCTGGCCGCCGAGATCGCCGAGGGCTGGCAGCCGATCTTCTTCCACCCCGGCCGCGCCCACGAGGTCTGGGGCGCCGCCCTCGCCGAGGGCCACGCCCGCCGCGACCCGTCCCTCGGCGAGCTGGACGTCATCGTGCCCGCGCCCCTGGCGATCGGAGAGGACACCGAGCCCCTGCTGCAGATGGTGCGGCACCCCATGGCGCTGTACATCGGCGGCATGGGCGCCCGCGGGCGGAACTTCTACAACGACCTCGCCTGCCGCTACGGCTACGAGGCCGAGGCCAAGCTCATCCAGGACCTGTACCTCGAAGGCCGCAAGCAGGAGGCCGCCGAGGCCGTGCCCCTGGAACTGGCCCGCGCCGTGTCCCTGATCGGCCCCGAGGGCTTCGTGCGTGACCAGCTCGCCGCCTTCTCGGAAGCCGGCGCCACCACGGTGACCGTGACGCCCCTGGCCCCCGACCACGCCGGCCGCCTCAAGCTCCTGGAGCAGGTGCAGTCGCTCCTCCCCTGAGCCCGTCCCAGCCCGGCCCGCTCACCGCCCGGCCGCGATCGAAGTGACTGAAAGGCGCCTTCAGTCGTCCGAAGCGACTGAAAGGCGCCTTCAGCCGCGAGCACCTCGTCCGTGAACGTCTCGTCAGCCCAGGCTGCTCTTTCGAACTGGTTCACATGTGGCTGAAGTTCCTGCCACGATTCCCTCTATAGCTTGCCGCAGAAGAATTGATTGGTAGGCTATCGCCATGGAGAAGGATCACGTCGACGACCTCCTGCGGCGGGCCGAGGGGGTACGCACCGGGCAGCCCGAGGAGGGCGAGGAAGCCGAGTCGACCCTCGCCAGCCGGGCGCGGTACTGGGCGCTGTTCGAGCAGTTCTGCGGGGACTACGGCGGGCGCGGCGACGACGGCACACGGTTGCGGGGGCTCACTGCCCTGCCGGCGGAGCCCGGGACGCTCACCGAGTTCGTCGGGTACCTGGCGCACCGCGGGTACGCGCCGGCCACCATCCGGCTGGCGCTCTCGGCCGTGCGGGCCCGGCACCGGCTGGCGGGCGAGACGGTGCCGGACGGCGTGCAGGCCGCGGCGGCGATCCGCGGGTACCAGGAGGAACTGCTGGCCTCGGGGTGGCAGCCGAAGGCGTCCGCGCCGGCCAGGACGCGGGAGCTGGAGCGGCTGGTGGAGGCGTGCGACCCGGCCACCGCGCAGGGGCTGCGCGACCGCGCGCTCGTGCTGGTGGGGTACTCCGTCGCCGCCACGCGGGCCGCCCTCGCCCGGCTGAACATCGACGATGTGCGCAAGGTCGACGACCGGCGGTACGAGATCGTCGTGTCCCGCGGTGAGAACAAGGCACCGCGCCACGTCGTCGTGCCGCACTGGGGAACCCCCCGTGGCGGCCGCTGCCGTGACCCGCTGTGCCCGCTCTGCGCCGTGTTCGCCTGGACGGCGCTCCTCCGCTCGGGCGGCGTCGACCACGGACCGCTCTTCCGCCCCGTCGACAAGGGCGGCAACATCGCCGGCATCCGCCCCGTCGCCGGCGGGCACGACGAACGCATCAGCGTGACCGCCGTCAACCTCATCCTGCGGCGCCTGCGACGGCGTGCGGACCTGCCGGAGAACATCACCCCGCACTCCCTGCGCGCCGGCTTCGCCATGGAGTCCATCGAGCAGGGCGCCCACGAACGCGACGTCCGCCGCCACGGCGGCTGGGTGGCGAACTCCACCGCGTTCAACGTGTACACCCGCGACCTCCTCACCGCCGAGGAGCGCTCCAGCCGCACCGTGACTCGCCCCAACCCCCTCCAACGCATCGCCGAGCGCCGCCGCGCACTCCCGGGCGAGCGCACCGGCTGAGCCGCTCCCCTCCCCCGCGGCGGCGGGCCGGCTGGTCGACCCCGGCCAGTCCCGAGGTCGTCCACAGCCAGGGCGTGCCCAGAGGGCCATCCACGTACCGCACAGCTCCCGGACACCTGGAACGAATGGACCATTTGCCCCGCCGGGTGGGTGACAGGGTCCACTGGCCCCAGGCGTTGAGGGCACACCACGGCGGAAGCGGCGTTCCCGCCGCGAGAACGGCGGCTCGGCGGCTCGGCGGCTCGGCGAATGATAGCTTCACGCAGAAGGGCTGATTGGCAAGCTGGTTCCTCGCAGGCGGGCAGTGGGTGGTGAGCACGAGACCGCTGGGCCCGAGTCGGCTGGCAGCTGTACCGCAGTGGTGAGGGCACGAGGGCGGGAGGTCTGAGGGTCGATCACGCCCGCGACCGGGTGGATCGGGAATTCAGGGCGAGGTTCGGTGATGTTGTGAGCGCGACAGCAGGGAGTCCGGCCCAAGCGCGGCCGGGAATGACTGTGAACGAACGTGGCCCAGAAGGACGGCCGCCCTTCGGCAGCACGGAGATACTCATGCCGGGCAGGGCGGTGCCGATTCGACGGCTTCGGTCGGGGCAGCGTTGCGGTTGGGCGCGGGACGGTGTCGCCGGGACGTCGTCAGGGAGCCGGCCAGGTGTTCGGGTCGGTGATGCGCTCTGCCACCGCGGCGGCGGCGGTGGGGGTCAGGATGATCGTGTAGTGGTTGGTGTCCGGCACCAGTTCGGCGCGGAGGGCGGGGGCGTGGGCCTGCCAGGTCGCCACGAGGTGCTCGGGGATGAAGCCTGGTGGGTCACCGAACATGCCGGCGGTCGCGGTCAGCAGCAACGTCGGCACGGGTAGCGCGCGCAGGGCGTCGGCGAAGGCATCGACGGCGGTGAGCAGGTCGTGGCCGTCGGCGCGGACGGCGGGGGCCTGGGCCCGGGGGCGCACGGCGCCGGAAGCACCACCGAGGCTCACGCCGGGAACGCGATCGGCGGCGGGGACGTCCTCGGGGGCGGCACCTTCTGCGGGTTGGGTGTCGTGGCGGACGTAGGCCTCGATGTCGGGGTTCCAGTGGGGGCCGAGGGCGGGGTGGGCACGGAAGAAGTCCACGTAGGCGTCCGCCGACTCGAAGGTCCGGCCGAGGCGTTCCAGCGCGGGGCCGAGGGTGGCGGCGAGCACCTGGTCGAGATCCGCCCCCGGTGGCACCGGCAGCGGCAGGCCGCCGTCGATGAGGATCAGGCGGGAGTAGAGGTCGGGGCGTTCGGCGGCGGCCAGCAGGGCGATGTACGCGCCCATGGAGTGACCGGTCAGCACGACAGGGGCACCGACGGTGGCGGCGACGGCGTGGAGGTCGCGGGCGTGGGCCGCCAGGCCGCCCTCCCCCGCCAGGCCGGAACTGAGGCCGCGACCGCGGAGGTCCACCGCCAGCAGGGTCCAGTCGGCAGGCAGCCGGCCGGCGACCGTGGCGAACGACATGCCGTTGCCCGTGATGCCGTGCGCCGCGAGCACCACCCGCGGCCCTGAGCCGAAGCGCAGCACCGAGAGCGTCCCGCCGTCCACCGCCACCCGCATGGTCTCCATGCCCACAGCCTCCCAGAGCGGCCCACCTCGAGGTCAACGGCGCGGAGGAGGGCCGCGAGGCCCTCCGTCACCCACACACCAGCCGGCTCCTCCGGGGGCGAACGGACCACTACCCCACCTGGCGGGGCACATGGTCCATTCGCCCCGTGCGCCCGGGTGCGCGACGCGCCTTCGAGGCCGCGCAGGGTCGTGGCCAGCCGCCACCTGCTCCGGGCGACACAGCCACAGCCACAGGCGACGGGTGGCCGCAACCTGGGCGGGGAACCGGGGACGCACGGCCGGGGGACCGCACGGCGGTACTTACTTACCGATCGGTGGCGTCCAGATCGGGGCACGGCCGCGGGCAGCGAGCAGAACCATGATCGGCGGCGGTACGCACAGGGGTGGAACCGGACACGAGGCTTGGGAGGGACGACCGGGGCCGCGGCGACGTGAGATAGGCCGGTCGTCGCCGCGGCGACGCGGAATGGGCTCAGCCGAGGCGGCCGGCGACGCGCTGGGCCTCGCCGGCGTCCAGGCCGTCGCCCACGCCGTGCAGCACCTCGGCGAGCACCTCGACGCCGCGCACCAGGCGCGGGCCGGGGCGGTTGAAGTGCGCCGGGCCGTCGAGCACCCAGACCGCCTCGACGGCTGGCAGCTCCGCCCACGGCCGGTCCGCGCGGGCGCCCAGCTCGGCCACGGTGCGCCGCGGCGGGAAGCCGCACGGCATGAACAGCACCACCTCAGGCCCGGCGGACGCGACCTCGGACCAGGTGGTCGACGTGGTGTGCGCGCCGGACGGGGCGAGCAGCGCCGTTCCCCCGGCGGCGGCGATCTGGTCGGGCACCCAGTGCCCGGCGGGCCACGGCGGGTCCAGCCACTCGATGGCCGCGACCTTCGGGCTGGGCAGGCCGGCCACCCGGGCACGCACCTCGTCGAGCCGGGCGCGCAGCGCGGCCACCCGCTCCCGGCCGGTGTCCGGCACGCCGAGCACGTCCGCCACCTGGCGCACCGAGCCGAGCACGTCGTCGAGGTTGCGCGGCCGCAGGTTCACCACGAGCGGGCCGTCGCCGTCGAGCACGCCGACCGCCTCGGACACCTGCCGGTAGGACACCGCGCACACGTCGCACAGGTCCTGGGTGAGCACCACGTCGGGCGCCAGCTCGGCGAGCAGCCCGGTGTCCAGCGCGTAGAGCGCCGAGCCGCGGTGCGCGGCGCCGCCCACCGCGTCGGAGATCTCCCGGCTGGTCATCCGCCCGGTGTCCAGGGTGGCCGCGGTGACCACCGGGATGTCGCCGGTCTCCCCCGCCGGCCAGTCGCACTCGTGGGTGCGGCCGACCAGGGAGGGCAGCAGGCCGAGGGTCGCCACCAGGTCGGTGGCCGCCGGGAGCAGGGAGACGATGCGCATCGCCTACAGCGAACCGCGTTCCCGCCGCCGCTGCCACTCCACCGGCGCTGCGGGTGGGGTACACCTGAGGTATGTGGTGGAAGGTGCTGGGCGCGCTGGCGCTCGTGTGGGTCGCGTTCATGGTGGTCGGCGCTGTGGTGAAGGCGCTCACCTGGGTGCTGGTGATCGGCGCCGTGGTGCTGGGCGGCGTGGTGGTGGCGAACGCCGTCATGGGTCGCGGCGACCGGCGCGAGCTGCGCTAGGTGCCGGCGTTCCGGCCGGTGAGCCCGTCGCTGCTGGTGGCGGAGCTCGCCGACCTGGTGCGCGCCGCCGTGCCCCGGCGTGGCGCGGTGGCGGTGGACGGCGCCGACGCCGCCGGCCCGGGCGCGCTC
>DASWTI010000280.1:0-2268 GCA_036402215.1 Pseudonocardiaceae bacterium | reverse complement strand
CGGCGCCGTGCTGCTCGGCCGCGAGGGCCGCGCGGCGGAGGCCACGGCGGCGGTCGCCGAGGCGGGGCGGACCGCGGAACCGTTCGTGATGACCCGGCACCTGGGCCTGCGGCTGGTCGCCGAGGCCGCGCACCGCGACGGCTGGGGTGACCCGGTGGGCTGGCTGCGCACCGCGGAGACGTATTTCCACGACGCCGCCGTGCCGGTCGTGGCCAGCCGGTGCCGGGCGCTGCTGCGCGGGTACGGCGCCGCCGTGCAGCAGCGGCGCACCGGCACCGACCGCATCCCGCACGACCTGCGCTCGCTGGGCGTGACGATCCGCGAGTACGAGGTGTTCGAGCTGCTGGCGGAACGGATCAGCAACAAGGCGGTGGCGCAGCGGCTGCACATCTCCCCGCGCACCGTGGAGAAGCACGTGGCCAGCCTGCTGATGAAGAGCGGCCACGACGGCCGACACGCCCTGTGCGAGTACGCCGCCCGCCTGCTCACGTAGCGGCGGGTGTCCAAGGCCTGCCGGCCGGTGTCGCGCTAGCCGATGATGTTCACGTAGTACGTTCCGCGTGCCTCGGCGCTGACCACCGCGACGGTGGTCCAGGCCACCTGCCCCCAGTAGGTGGAGGCGTGCAGGACGTAGCCGTTGCCGGTGTACACGCCGGTGTGGTCGTACGGGCCGAAACGGCCGTCGCCGTCGTAGTCCCAGAACACCAGGTCACCCTGCCGAGGGCTGCCGGTGTAGCGGCCGGTGTTCGCCTGGCCCTGCAACGTGTACGTGAGCTGGCCCCAGCCGCCGTCCCAGTAGGCCAGCCGGTTCAGGCACTCGCAGTCGGCCCCGTACCGGTTGCACGGCGTCCAGCCGCTCGACCACACGTACGGAGTGCCGTAGTTCCAGTACCACTGGGCCGCGCTGACGATCGCCCCACGCAACGCCGTCGTACCCACCTCCGACGTCGCCCCCGGTGGTGGAGTGGCCTCGCGCCCAGCCGCCTGGGCCGCTCGGAGCGCCGCCATGCCGGCCACCACGTCCGGGTGGGTGGCCCACGCCTTCTCGGCGGCGGCGTGAATGCCGGCGGCGTCCACCGGACCGGCGTCGGCGATCACCGAGGTCCCGGAGAGGGACGACATCGCGCACACCATCGCCACCACCGCCGTCACCGATGCCCATCGTCTTCCTCGTGAGCCCATGGCACCTCTCGTTCCTGGAGGGAGTGTCGATCCGCTCGGCTCGGCGGCCCGAACCCCCAAGCTGACACCGAAAGGTGGTCGTGTCCATCCGTAGTCATCCGACTACAGCCCGATGGCGGAACCCACCCCAGCCGCCCAGGACGCCCCCGGCCGCCGGTCGATGTGTCATCGCGCGCCGAACGGGTAACCGCCCCCGTACGACCACACGATCTGGAGGTAACCGGTGTCCGTGAGCGAAGCCGGTCAGGTGACCGGAACCCAGGACAAGGACTACAACATCATCTGGTTCGTCGAGGCGTGCCTGAGCAACGCGCTGCGCCTGGAGACCTACATCGCCGACGCCCAACGCGCGGGCGACAACGAGCTGGCGGACTTCTTCCGCAAGGCGCAGAACGAGAGCCGCAAGGGCGGCGAGCAGGGCAAGGCCCTCCTGGCCCAGCGCCTCGGCCGCAACTGACCGCTCCACCCCACCCCTCGGGCCGCCGGCAACCACCGGCGGCCCACTCATGTCACCGACACCCAAGTAATGTGACGCCCACTCAGACGTCATGGTCGAGCAGCCGCCCACCGGCACAGCCACCGAGCGGCACCCTGCCCACAACGCTCGCCTCGCCATCCACATCCGCCTGGAATCCTGAACGAAGACCAGCCAAATCCCCCAAGAACCCGCAGGTCAACAAGCCTCGTCCCCGCACGCGCGGGGGTGGTCCTCGCGCACAGGCGCAGGCCATGGGCACCGACCCCTCGTCCCCGCACGCGCGGGGGTGGTCCCGGCCATCAGCCCTACCGCAACCCGGCCGACCCCTCGTCCCCGCACGCGCGGGGGTGGTCCGCAGCCGTGGGCGTGGGCCATCGCCACCGGGCACTCGTCCCCGCACGCGCGGGGGTGTCCGAAGATGGCCCGGTAGGTGGACAGCAGCGCGTTCTCGTCCCCGCACGCGCGGGGGTGGTCCGTCCTGACCGCGCTTGCCTGGCTCGGCTTCACCCTCGTCCCCGCACGCGCGGGGGTGGTCCGCAGCACCACCGAGCCGCCCGGCCACCTCGGCGCTCGTCCCCGCACGCGCGGGGGTGGTCCGGCCGGCCGGG
>DASWTI010000279.1:0-52630 GCA_036402215.1 Pseudonocardiaceae bacterium | reverse complement strand
CGTGAGCCGGTTCCGGCCCGGCGACGCGGCCGGGCGTTCCTCGTTCGGCCGCTGCCGGCGGCTGCTGCGCGACGACGGCGTGTACCTGGCGACGGCACCGTCGGCGGGGCTCCTGCTGTGGGTGCCGTGGACCCGGCTGGCGCGACGGCGGCGTGCGGCCATCGCGTTCACCGGCCTGCGGCGCGACGAGGCCAAGCGCGCGGACCTGCTGCTGGCGGGGCGGCTGGTCGCGGACGGCGCCCTGCGGCCCGTGGTCGGCGCCCGCTACCCGTTGGCGCGCATCGCCGACGCCCACGCCCACCTCGCACGCGGCAAGCGTGGCGCCGTCGTGGTGACCACGGCCGGCACGGCCCCGGCTACCGCCGCTCCAGCAGCGTGATCGTGACGCCGGGGGCGATCTCCCTGGTGTCCACGCGACGAAAGCCGCGCCGCTCGTAGAGGGCGAGCGCGGGGCCGTTCGCCGTCGCGGTCGACACCACCGTGCGGTCCGCCGGCGCCACCTCGTCCAGCGCGTCCAGCAACGCCGTCGCCACCCCCCGCCGGTGCCGCTCGGGGCTCACCACCAGCCGGCAGATGTCCACCGCGCCGTCGGGCAGCCGCCGCCAGCCGAGCACCCCGGCCAGCACCCCGCCCTCGTCGTGCCAGCCCAGGAACTCCTCACCCGACGCCCGCACGTCGTCCGGACCCTCGTGCAGCGCCGGGATGCCGTCGAAACCGATGAGCGCCGCCTCCACCGCGTACGCGGCCCGTTGCACCTCGACCACCCGCGCCACCAGGGCGTCCGTCAGCTCCAGCCGCACCACCCGCCCGGCCCGTTCCACCCGCTCCGCCGTCACGCCGCGACCCTAGGCGCGGCCCGTCCGTGCCCACCCGCCTGTCGGCGGGCTTCCGTAACCTGGCCGCGATCGGCGTGACGGAGGGTGGATGAGGATCAGCGCGGCGGGCCTGAACCGGGCGACCCTGGGACGGCAGTTGCTGCTGGAGCGGCAACCGCTGGGCGCGGTCGACGGCGTGCGGCGGGTGGTGGCGCTCCAGGCCCAGGAGGCCGCGTCGCCGTACCTGGCGCTGTGGAACCGGCTCGCCGGCTTCGAGCCGGCCGGACTGGACGCCGCCTTCGCCTCGCACGCCGTGCTCAAGGCCACCCTCATGCGCATCACGCTGCACGCCGTGGCCGCCGAGGACCACCCGGAGCTGCACAACGCCATGCAGGGCACGCTGCGCGCCGCCCGCCTCGGCGACCGCCGGTTCCAGCAGTGCGGCCTCACCGTGCCCGACGCCGAGGCCCTGGTGCCGGAGCTGCTGGAGTTCGCCGCCACCCCACGTACCAACGCCGAGTTCGACGCGCTGCTGGAGGCCCGGTTCGGCGAGCTGCCGCGACCCGGCGTGTGGTGGGCGCTACGGACGTTCGGCTCGTTCGTCCACGCCCCGACCGGCGGCCCGTGGTCCTTCGGCCGCCGCCCCGCCTACCTCGCCGCCCCCACCACGCCGTCCACCCGGACGCGCGAGGAATCCCTGCGGCACCTGGTGCGCCGCTACCTCTCCGGCTTCGGCCCGGCGTCCGTGGCCGACGTGGCGCAGTTCGCCCTGGTCCCCCGCCTGACCGTGCGCCAGGTGCTCCGCGACCTGGGCGACGAACTCGTCCGGCTCGAAGGCCCGGGCGGCGCCGAGCTGTACGACCTTCCCGGCGGCCTGCTGCCACCCGAGGACACCCCCGCCCCGCCGCGCCTGATGGCCATGTGGGACAGCGTCCTGCTCGCCTACGCCGACCGCGCGCGCGTCATCCCGACCGAGTACCGCCCCCTGATCATCCGCCGCAACGGCGACACCCTCCCCACCCTCCTGGTCGACGGCCACGTCGCCGGCGTCTGGCGCGCCACCGACGGCGGCATCGAGGCCACCGCCTTCCACGACCTGCCCGCCGCCACCTGGGACGCCCTCGCCGAGGAGGCCAAGTCCCTCACCACGTTCCTCACCGGCCGCGACCCGGCCGTCTACAGCCGCTACCACTACTGGTGGACCCAGCTCCCGCCCGGCGACACCCACCTCCTGCCGGCCTGACCTCGCCGCGCCGACAGCGTGCCGGGCCACCGATGACGTCCCGGCCTCAGAACAGCGTGGGCTCCGGCTCGGGGCGTTGCGGCTCGGGGAGCGGTTCGAGGCCGGGCACGACGGCGGCGACCTCGGCGTGGAAGCGGCGGGCGAGCGGCAACGCCTCGACGTTGTCGGGGGTGTGCACGAAGAACGTCGGCGTGCGGCCCTCGGCCAGCCAGCGCGCGACGACCGGGATCCAGCGCCGCCAGCCGGCGACGGTCGCCTCCGGGTCGTCACGGCCGATGTAGCGCACGACCGGCGCGGAGGTCAGCGCCTCGGCCCGCCACGGCAGCCGCGGCTTCCTGTCCCAGGTCTCCCGCTCGGCCTCGCTGACCGGCGGCGCGGCGAAGAAGGTCGTGGTGTCGAACACCGTCCACTCCGCGCGCGCCACCGCGAGCACCTCGCGCAGCCGCGCGGCCATGGCCTCGTCCTCGAAGAACGCCGGGTGCCGGACCTCGACCGCGTAGCGCCCCGTGCCGCGCAGCGACCCCAGGAAGGTCTCCAGCGCCGGCAGCTCCGCCGGACCGAACGACGCCGGCAGCTGCACCGCGAGCCGGGCGGCGCGACGGCCGAGCGGCGCGAGCAGCTCGCGGACCGCCAGCACCGCAGCCGCCGGCACCCGCAGCCGCCGGCGATGGGTGATCTCCTGCGGCAACTTGAACAGGAACCGGAAGTCGTCAGTGGTCTGCCCGGCCCAGCCCGCCACCGTCGACGCCGCCGGGGTCGCGTAGAACGTCGCGTTGGCCTCCACCGCATTGCACCAGGTGGCATAGCCGGCCAACTGGGCCCGCCGGTCGGCCGGCAGGTAGCGGCCCGGCCAGGCGTTGAGCGCCCACATCGCACAGCCCACGTAGAGCCTCATGCCCGAAACCGCCGACAGGACGCGGGAGCCGAACTCATGGCTCCCATGATCGCGCTTCCCGCCGGGCCACGAGATTCGCCTCCGGCACCGCCGTTCCTCCACGCGCGTTCGCCACCCCGGCCGGTGCCGGCGGCATAATCGGCCCATGCGGGTGGGAATCGCCCATCACTACGGCTGGGCCGTCGCCGTCACCGCATCGGCCGACCACCAGGTGGTGGACCGCCGGCGAATCGACCTCATCGAGCCCGGCGTGCCCACCGCGCCCGTCCACCACGAGGGCAAACCCCTCGACGACGCCGCCCTCGCCGAACTCGTGGCCCAGGTGCGAGCATCCGCGACCCGGGCGACGTCGGCCTCGCTGGACGAGCTGGCGGCCGCCCTGGACGAACCGATCCTCTCGGTGTCGCTGCGCGCCTGGCCCCTGGACTTCCCCGACGACATCACCGTCCAGCGCCGCGTCCCCTACGAGTCCCGCGCCGACTCCGTCATGTACCGCCAGATCCTGGCCGAACTCATCCACACCCGCGGCTGGTCCGTCCACCTCTACGACGCCAACTCCGTCGAGGCCCAGGCGACGGCCGTCCTCGCCGACCGCGCCCACACGGTTCTGCACGGCCCACGGGCGGCCCTCGGCCCACCCTGGTCGAAGGACCACCGAACGGCACTGGCAGCCACCGTCATCGCCGCCACCGGCCAGGACCGCGCGGCCTCGCACCACTGACACCGGCCGCCGCCCGCTGTCGCCGCGATCACCAATCTCAGGATGCGTCGGCCATCGGGCCACCCGGACGCTCCTGCAGCAACCTCCGCAGTTGCTCCGTGGCCGCTTGTACCTCGCGCTCCCACCGCTGCGCGTAGTCGTCGGCCTCCCTGGCGGCATCCAGTTGAGCCAGCACCCACGCCCGGATCAATGCCGTTGGCTGCATTCCCCGTGCAGCGGCCAGCTCCCGCAACTCCGCCAGCCGATCCACCGGGATACGAACGCTGTACACGGCGGTCGGACTGCTCGACGGCTCACGATGACGGACCCACGCAGCCTCCGCGTCGCTGCCGGCTTCCGCATCGGCAACAGCGGCGTCAATGCGATCAGGCAGGCTCGTGTCACTCATCGGCTTCCTCCTCGGCCTCATAGATGGACCGCGTCCGACGATCCGCGGGCCACGCGGTCGCGATGTGCCAGAGACCATCCGGCGGGTGACGATCAGGAATCATGAGCACCACCGACGAGTACCCCACCACGCGGATCGCTTCGCCTGTCCGCGAGGCCGGATCGCGAGCAACCAGTCGGCGAGGGTGGAAGACCGCCTCGACAGCGTGCTCAGGCTCAACATCGACCGCGCCCGGATAGCACGCGGAACGACGCAGGTGCGGCGGATCAGGGATGTCCACGGCCTCGATCGGCAGCCGCTCCAGCGGCAGCCCGTCGTACAGCTCTCCTCTCACCAGGAACTGTAATACAGCGTACTACGGAGCCGGCACTTCCAAGGTCGGCAGTACCAAGAGGCCGCCGGCGGCTGGAGCTGGCGGCGGTGACGCCGGTGGCTGTTCGACGCCACCGCGTCCATGACGCCGGCCGAGCCGGAGTCGCCAGACCCATACCGCGGCAGCCGTCGGGTTCCTGGCCCTGTGAACCACCGAAACCCGCTTCCGGTGGCGCCTACGGTTTGCGTATGGAGTCCGTGCGGGAATGGCTCGACGAGCGTGCGGCGGAGCACAAGTTCAGCGGCGTGGTGCTGGTGTGGCGGGACGGGGCACCGGTGTTCGAGCACGCCGCGGGGTTGGCGCACCGCGGGCACGGCGTGCCGAACACCGTGGACACGCGGTTCGCGATCGCGTCGGTCGGCAAGATCCTCACGGCGACGACGGCGTTGCGGCTCGTCGACCAGGGCGTGCTCGACCTGCACCGGCCGCTGGTCGACGTGCTGCCGCCCGAGCACCGCCCACGGGCGCTGACCGAGGCGCACACGCTGCACCACCTGCTGTCGCACACGTCCGGGCTCGCGAACTACAGCGATGACGACGACGAGACGTGGGACTCGTGGAACGCGAACTGGGACCGCGTCCCGACCTACCACGCGCGGCGGCCGGCCGACCTCCTCCCGCTGTTCGCCGACCTGCCCGCGGTCGCCGGGCCGGGCGCCGGGCAGAAGTACTGCGACACGAACTTCGTGCTGGTCGGGCTCGTGATCGAGGCGGCGACCGGCAGGCCGTTCGAGGACGTGACGAAGGAGCTGGTGCTCGACCCGGCCGGCATGGTGGACACCGGCTACGAGGACCTCGACACCGAGCCCGTGCGCGCCGCGACCGGGTACGTCATCGAGGACGGCGTGCCGTTCGAACGGTGGAAGTCCAACGTCTACATGCTCACGGCGTCGCCGATGCCCGACGGCGGCCAGTGGGCGACCGCGCACGACCTCGCGCGCTTCGTCGACGCGCTCCCCGAGCTGCTCGCCCCCGACACCTTCGCCGCGATGACGACGCCGATCGACCCCGACCACGAGGAGCCGTACGGGCTCGGCTGCCTGCTGGGCGTCGAGGACGGCAAGGTCCTGACGATCGGACACTTCGGCGGCGACCCCGGCGTCACCGCGATGCTGACCCGGTACCTCGCCGAGGAGACCACGGTCGTGATCCTCTGCAACCTCGACCGCGGCGCCTGGCCGGCGTCACAGTTCGTGTGCGAGCAATTCGGCCTGCACGACCCACGCTGAATCACTCTCGACAGCCGCCGACGTCCATCAATGCCCGGCCCGGACCTGGTCACTATCCGGAAGGAGATCGTCCGGGATGCGCTCTACAGTGCCGGGCATGACAGAGATCGGAACGGATTGGCGGGTGATCGATGGCGTTGCGACGGCATGGTTCGACGCGCCTTCGCTGATCGAGGGGGCCGCGCTGGCCGGGCGCATCGTGGAGCTGTCGGCCGAGACCGTGGTCGACCTGCGCGCGACAGGCATGCGGGTGCGCCTCGACTCCGACGAGCACGCCGAGGCGGTGTCGGCGGCCGCGCGGGATCTCGGGCTGGCCGCGAACCCTGCCGTGCTGCAGCACCTGAGCGTCGTGTTCGAATCCACGAACCCCTCCGTGGTGAGGCCGTTCTGGCAGCGCGTGCTCGACTACACGCCCGCGGAGGACGGCGGTCTGGCGGATCCGCTGCGGCGCGACCCCGCGATCCGGATCCGGCAGTCGACCGAGCCACGGCCGTTGCGAAACCGCATCCACCTCGACGTGGTGCGGCCGGCCGCGGTGGTCGAGCGGGCGAGTCCTGGTGAGGCATCGGGACCGTTCGGGGTCTGCCACACCGACCCCGACGGCAACGAGGTCGACCTGGTGCCGGGCGACGCGCTCGGCGAGGGGATCGGGACAGCCGACTGGCAGGCGGTGTTCAGCGCGATGGCGTGCTACCGCGTCACGTCGCCGACGCAGCAGCGTGACCTGGCCGCCGCGGCAGCGGCG
The DNA here is from genome assembly GCA_036402215.1 of Pseudonocardiaceae bacterium. Taxonomy (GTDB): domain Bacteria; phylum Actinomycetota; class Actinomycetes; order Mycobacteriales; family Pseudonocardiaceae; genus DASXTS01. The sequence continues at coordinate 46,221 of DASWTI010000279.1, read as the reverse complement.
CTCGCCGACGACACGGGCTTCCCGCTGCTGGTCGACCTGCGCCCCGGGCTCGTGATCATCGACAGCGGCAAGGACCAGTGGGTGGACGACGCCCACGGCCTCGATCTCGACTTCACCGACCTCGCGGCCACCCTCCAGACCGCTGCCCGCGATCTCGGGGCCACAGCGGATCCAGGGCTGCCGCGCTTCGCTCAGCTCTTCCTCGACGCCGCCGACGTCGCCGCGGTCCGCGCGTTCTGGGTCGCCGCACTCGGCTACACCCACGACCGGCGGGCCCACGTCAACGACATCCACGATCCGCGGCGGCTGAACCCGGTGCTGGTGTTCCAGGAGCTCGACGCCTCGGAGACGGAGCGGCGCCGGCAGCGCAACCGCATCCACGTCGAGCTCGCCGTGCCGTCCGACCTCGCGCAGACTCGCCTCGCCACAACCGTCGCAGCCGGTGGCCGGCTCCTCGACGAGTCGGAGGATCGCTGGCGGGTCGCCGACCCCGAAGGCAACGAACTGGTGATCATCAGCGGGGCATGAGCAGGGCGACGACCCTCCGCGAAGATGTGGCCGGTGGGATGGGAGGCACTCCAGCAGTGGGGTGACGACGTCGTCCGCATCGAACCGCTCACCGGCGGAGCCGGCGTCAACGAGGTGTGGAGCGTGCGCGTCGACGGGCACGTCGCGGTCGGTCGTCTCGGCCGACGAAGCGACGCCGACCTCGCGTGGGAGACCGGTCTGTTGCGATACCTCCACCGTCAAGGGATGCCGGTGCCGGTGCCGATCCCGACGACGGACGGCCGACACTTCGCCGACGGTCTGGTGGTGATGACCTACGTCGAAGGCGAACCGCCCGAGACCGAAGCCGACTGGCGTCGTGTTGCCGACACCCTCCGCCGGCTTCATCAGTTGACGCGCGGCTGGCCCCAACGCCCGGGTTGGCGATCGTCGACCGACCTTCTGCACGCCGTGACCGGTACGAAGGTCGACCTCGGTGCCATGCCGCCCGAGGGTGTCGTCCGCTGCCGAGCAGCGTGGGCACGATTCACCGGTCGCCCGACGTGCGTCGTCCACGGTGACCCCAACCCTCGCAACATCCGCATGACCGCGGATCGCGTCACGATGATCGACTGGGACGAGTCGCACGTCGACACTCCCGACCTCGACCTGGCCTTGCCGCACAACGCCGCCGGTCTCGACGACGACGCGTACGACAACGCCGCGCAAGCGCGGGCCGCCTGGGAAGCCGCCGTCTGCTGGGACCCCAGCGGGGCCGACCAGTTCGCAGTCAAGCGGCTCGCCGAAGTTCGAGCGGTCTGAGCAACAGCGAACCGGCAGAGCGCGCCTGACGCCGCACGATCGCACCCGAGACCGAAGGCACACCCCGCACCGTCACCACACCTACTGACCAGGGAGGACCGCGTCGAATCCGCGACCGAGGGGTCTGTGACCGCCGCGGGCCCCTCCGCACGGTGCTGTCCCAGCTTCCGTACGAGGTCGCGGCGCGAGCGTTGATCGAGGAGTTTCCCTGGGTCGACGCTCTGCCACCTGACGAGCGTTCCCAGTTCGTCCACGACTTCACCCGCGCATTCCAGGCTTCGTCAGATGTTCAGGCTCCAGTGGTCGAGGTACCACGCATTGATGTAGATGGTGGACTCGATGGTCGTGTTGTCGAAGACCGGCACGTCGGTGTCGTTCACCGTCGAGCGGCAGGTACAGGCGATCAACGCCGAGATGGAGATGAACAGATTGGGGGAGGCGAGACCGGCATTGCTGATCTTGCCGACCAGCGCGGTGGTCGAGATCGCCGCGTCGTTCCAGCGACTCAGCGGCTCGGCCGCCGATGCCGCAGTAGCAGTTTGATGTTCGCGCGAGGTACTGCTGGTGGCAGCCTCCAGGAGCCGAACTCACGCAGCCGACGTACGCGGGGCGAGCTTGACCACCAGGTCGAGATCCAACGCGTGAGCCAGGCGCTCCAGTACGGGCAACGTCGGTACCGTGCCGCCGGCCTCGAACCGGGCCACCGCAGGCTGCGTCAGGCCGGACGCCTCGGCGAGGGTCGCCTGCGTCCAGCCACGCCGCTCACGAACCTCGCGCACCGTCCGGCCGAGCTCGAACGCCAGCCGGGCAGCCACATAGGCCTCCTCCGCGCCGGGCTCCGTCATCCGGCGCCCGCGCAGTTCCCGCCACGACGTGCTCCCGCTCATCCTCGACTCCCCTCCGCCCACTCGCCGACGGTGTGCTGCCCGGCCATGCACCGTCGCCATGCCCGCACCGCCCGGTCGACCTCCGCACGCTCGCGCATCCGCGACTTCCGGAACACCGTCAACAACACGATCCGCCGCCCCGACGCGATCCAGTACGTGACCCGTACAGCCACGCCATCGAGATGGAACCTCAGCTCACGCAACTTGCCATCGAGCTGCCTCGTGTACGGCTCACCCAGCAACGGCTGTTGCGCAGCCAGCAGATCCACATAGAACGCAGCCGTCGCGAAGTGCGCCGTCGACAATCCCTCCAACCAGTCGCGAACCTCAGGCTCCAGCTCGACAGTACCCCAAGCCATAGCATCGATGCTATAGGCGCCGTTGAGAAGGCCGGGCCATCATCCCTCGATAGTGGGCCCGCCGCCCGGAATCCGTGCCGCAACTGCCAGCAAGGGCGGAGACTCGAGCCGCTACTCGGCCTTCGCTGACTCGCTCGCGTTCATCACGACGTCGGTGAAGCCGACCGGGCAACTCACGCCGATGCCACCGATGCCGCAGTAGCCGTTGGGGTTCTTGGCGAGGTACTGCTGGTGGTAGTCCTCGGCGTAGTAGAAGGCTTGGAGGGGGGCGATCTCGGTGGTGATATCGCCGTGGCGGGCGGAGGCGAGGGCCGTCTGGAACTCGGTGCGGCTGGTCTCGGCGGCCGTGCGCTGGGTGTCGTCGGTGGTGTAGATGGCGGAGCGGTACTGGGTGCCGACGTCGTTGCCCTGGCGCATGCCTTGGGTGGGGTCGTGGTTCTCCCAGAAGGTGCGCAGCAGCTCGGCGTAGGAGATGCGGGCCGGGTCGAAGACGACGAGGACGACCTCGGTGTGGCCGGTGCGGGCGGAGCACACCTCTTCGTACGTGGGGTTGGGCGTGTGTCCGCCGGCGTAGCCGACCGCGGTGGAGTAGACGCCGTCGAGGCGCCAGAAGATGCGCTCGGCGCCCCAGAAGCAGCCCATGCCGAACACGGCGGTCGCCAGGCCCTCGGGGAACGGGGGCACGATGCGCCGGTCCCGGTGCACGTAGTGCGACTCGGGGACGGGCAGCGGGGTGGGGCGCCCGGGAAGCGCCTCGTCCGCGGACACCAGGGTGGTCTTGCGGGAGCCGAACAGGGCCATGATTCCAGGGTAGCTCAGCGTGGCCACCCGTCCTGGGGCCGAAGCCGAGCCGTCCGAAGTCCGAAAGCTGCGGCGTCCGCCAGGTGTGGGGCGGCGGCCCTCCGAGGGCGGAACCGGGTGCTCCGGGGGGCGAAGCTGGGCGCCCGGAATCCTCCGCCATCCCTCGTCCGTGCAGAATTGGCACGACTTCGACCACGAACAGGGGTACCAGTGGCCTGGCAGGACGAGCTGCAGCGGTTGGATGAGGAACTCGCGGCCGGTCGACTCGCGGCCGAGGAGTACCGGCGTCGGCGCGACGAACTGCTGGCGCAGGCGGCGTCGAGCGCACCCGCGGCGGCCGAGGAACCGTCGACGACGAAGGTGCAGCCGACGGGTCAGAACCCGGTTCCGGCGCAGGGCGGGGAGGCCCCGAGCCCGTTCCCGGCGCCCTTCCGCTGGGACTCGACGCCGAGCGAGTCCACGCAGGTCATGCGCCCGGTCACCGACGGCGACAGCCCGGAGCGCACGCAGGTGGTGCGTGGCCAGGCCGCCGACGGCGAGCGCACCCAGGTGGTCCCGGGACGCCCCGGACCGGCGCCCGGCCCCGGACAGCCGGGCCAGCCGGGACAGCCGGGCCAACCCGGTCAGCCGGGGCAGCGCGGCGGGTACACCGCGCCGCCGTGGGGCTTCCAGGACTCCGGCAACACCACCGCGCCGTGGGCCGGCCAGGAGCTGCCGCCGTTCATCGAGCAGTCGCCGTCCTGGGTGCGGCAGGGGCCGGAGATCTTCGAGACCGCGAGCCCGCCCAATCGCCGCGGGTTGCGCATCGCCGGCCTGGTCATCGGCATCCTGGTGATCATCGGCCTGGTCGTGGCCGGCACGATCTTCGCCGTCCGCAACAGTGACGACCCGATCGCCCAGCCGACCACCACCACCCAGCCGACCAGCGTTACGCCGACCACGAGCGAGCTGCCCGAGCCGCCGCCGGCGCGGGACCGGCCCGAGCTCACCGCCGACGCGCTCATCGATCCCCCCGGCCAGGTCCGCATCGGCGGTGGCGCGCTGGACCTCGCCACGCTGCAGGGGGCACAGCTGTTCTCGCCCGCGACGGTGGAGGCCCTCACGGCCGGCGCCATGACCGACGGCGTCCTCAAGACCACCACGCAGGGCACCTCGACCATCGGCCTCTACGCGCTGACCGTCAAGGACGCCACCGCCGCGCAACAGGTGGTGGATGTCATCGGCCGCGGCAACTCCTCCGGCGGCGTCCGCGCCGACGACAGCCGCGCGCTCAAGGGCGTCAAGGTCTACGCGACCGCCGAGTCCGCGCCGGAGCACGTGTTCCGTGCGCTGTACGTCCTCTACGACCGGGTCATCGAACTCGAGGTCTTCGGCCCCGACCGCGACGCGGTGGTCGAGCTGTTCGAGGACCTGCTGGAGAAGCAGCTGGAGCACGCCCCGCCGAGCGTCCGCTAGGCAACCGGCACGGACGACGACCTGCCGCCGGCTGCACGGGCGCGGCGGGGCGTCCGTCCGTGCCGGCGGCGCGCCGCCCCTCGGCAGGCCGTCGACCGGTCAGGCACTGCCCTCCCACTCGGCGTGGAACTGCCGCAGGAACGCCACCAGTACCTCGTGACGCCGCTCGGCGAGCTGCCGCGCCGACTCGGTGTTCATCCGGGTCTTGAGCAGCAGCAACTTCTCGTGGAAGTGATTGACGGTCGTCCCGCGCACCGTTCGATACCGTTCCACCGAGTCGTGGAGTTCCGGCGTCGCCGACGGGTCGTGAATGGGACGGTTGACGAATCCGCCGTAGGCGAAGGTCCGCGCGATACCGATCGCGCCGATCGCGTCCAGCCGGTCGGCGTCCTGGACGCACTTCCCCTCGATGCTCAGCGGCGCGGGGAGCACCCCGGCACCCTTGAAGGACATGTTGGCGATGATGGCGGCCACGGCCTGCGCCGTGCCCGACGGAATGCCCTGGCCGCGCAGCCATTCATACGCCCGGCGGGGTCCCGCGTCGTCGCTGCCGGAGAACTTGTAGTCGTCCAGGTCGTGCAGCAACGCGGCCAGTTCGACCACCCGCACGTCCGCCCCCTCCTGACGGGCGAATCGCACCGCGAGGGTCCGCACCCGGTCGGCGTGCCACCAGTCGTGACCCGTCGGCTCATCCCCCAATTCATCGCGAACGAGTTCCTCGGCCGCTCTGATCACTTCCTGGAAATCGAGATCGACGGCGTCCGATGAGCACGTGCCCACCAGGCCAGGGATTGTCATGCGCGGCATGCTAGTCAGCGGCACTGGACAATCCCAGGTCATTGAGCCGCGTGTCGTCGTTACGACATCCGGAGGAGTCGCGGACGGGCAGGGCGCGTATTTTCCGAATCACCAGGGCGGCGAACTCCTCCGGTGACCGCTCGGCGGCCAGGACGTGTCCGATCGTCGGATTCAACCCCGGGACGACGACGTCCTCCATGATGTACGGCAGGACGTAACCGCTGCGTTGCTGCTGCATGCGCGCCTGGACCGCCCGCCACTCCCAGTTGCCTGCCCAGCGGGACGCGACGAAGGCACGGGACACCACCACGATCGCGAACCGGCTCTGCTCGAGGTAGGTCTCCTGCAGCCGGACGGCGAGATCCTCGCCGAGCAGCAGGTGCTCGTGATCGCGGTCGTAGAAGACCCGCAGGCCGGCGGCCTTCAGGGCGTCCGAGATCGCCTCGGCGACCGCCCGGTCGGAGCCGGAGAACGAGATGGCGACGTCGTACTCGTACGGCTCGCGGACCAGGGCGCGCGCCCGCTCGACGAACTCGCCGGGGGTGACGCCGTGCGCGGCGAGGTCCCGGCCGAGAGCCGACACCGCGTTCAGCGCCAGGCACGACGCCCAGGACGTGCCGGCGCCCGGCGCCACCGCTCGGGCCGGTCCGGTCCACGCCCGCAACGACCGGTCGAAGCCGTCGATCAGCCGAAGGCCGAGCAGCGAGCACACGCGATCCAGCGGCGGCGCCCACCGGCGGGCACACAGGTACAGCAGCGGATGCCACGTGAGGGAATGCCAGGCGGGCTGCCGGTCGATGACGATCAGGTGATCCCGCAGGGCCAGTTCCCGGCCGTCGACGAGGCACGCGGCAAGCACCTGCCGGCCGTGATCGGCCGGTACGGGGGACGCCATTCCCAGGGCATCGGTGACTCGTTCCAGCGCGAACTGGCCGAGGACCCGCTCGACGAGGGGAATCCCCGGGGCGGTCACGGCCTCCGCGAGATGGGTGGCGGTCGCGCGCAACGACGCCTCGGCGGCGGCGTGGCGGCGGGAGGAGTTCCGGAACAGCCGGGTCAGCGCCAGCGCCGGGTAGAAGGCGAACGTGATTCCCGGGTCATCGCCGATCCGCAACGGCCAGCCGCCGCACGGGGCCTGCACGTCGAGCAAGGCCACCGTGAGTGCGGCGAGCGCGCGGTCGTGCCCACGGACGAGGTGCGGCCGGGTGAGCAACCCGAGAAGGACCTGCGACATCGACCAACTGGTCGACCCGTTCGCCGGGTTGGTGTCGTGCCCGCGGACCCGGCCGTCCGGACCGATCAACGCGACGGCCGCCCGCACCATCGGCCGTACGACGTCGTCCGGGAGCCCGGGAATGCCCGACAACGCCAGCAGGCAACCTCCGGCGGAGGCCGATGAATGCTGATCCCGTCCGAACTCGTGCGACTCGAATCGGCCGTCCGGCAATGACACCCGGCGCGCGAGAGATCGGGCGAGGCGGTCGACGGAATCCACCCCGAGGAGCCCGGCGGCGATTCGCTCGGCCGGACGACGCGGTGCCGGACGATCGGCTGCTGCCACGACAGCGATCCTCACGATGCCGATTTCGTGAACGTGCCTCGTCGACCAGGGTAGGTCGGGCAGCGCGGCGTCCCAAGCGATCGACCGACAATGACCAGTGTTTGACCAGGACCCGGCCGGCCTGGAGCTACGGCGAGGTGACCCGCCTTTCCTGACGTAGCACCGACTCCAGGACGGTGCGGGCGGCGGTGGGGCCGAACTGGGTGGCGATGGCGGTCTTGCCGCCGGCCGAGATGGTGGTCCAGAGGGTGTCGTCGGTGAGCAGGCGGACGATGGCGTCGGCGAGCTCGGCGGGGGTGTCGCCGACGAGGGCGTCCCGGCCGGGGCGCAGGTCCATGCCCTCGAAGGCCAGCGTGGTGCCGACCGTGGGCACGCCGAGGCCGGCGCTCTCGCCGACCTTGCCCTTCACGCCGGCCCCGAAACGCAGCGGGGCAACGGCGACCCGGGACGTCGCGTACAGCGGCGCCAGCGACTCCACCCAGCCGTGCACGGTGACCGCCGGCCCGGCCAGGTCGAGGACGGCGCGGGTGGGGTTGCTGCCGACGATGTGCAGGGTCGCGGACGGCACGGCGGCGAGGACGCGGGGCATGATCTCGGTGACCATCCAGTCCGCTGCGTCGCGGTTCGGCAGGTGGTCGAAGCTGCCGACGAACAGGATGCCCTCGCGGCCGACCGGCGAGGCCGGCGTCGGGGACACGGCGTGGATGTTGGACAGCACGCGCACGTCGGCGTCCGGCAGCAGGGTGCCGAGCAGGTCCTGCTCGGGGCCGGACACCACGAACGTCAGGTCGGCGTCGCGCACCAGGCCCAGCTCCTGCGTGCGCACGGTGGCGGCCTCGGCCTCCAGGGCGGCGGCGGCCGCGGGGTCGCCGGCCTCCAGGGCCACCCGGGCCTGCCGGCCGAGGCGGACGAAGTGCAGGTCGACCGTGTCGTAGGCGACCACGCACGACGGGGCGTGCTCGCGCAGGGCGCCGATCACGTCGGCGGCCACGGCGGGCCGCGACAGGATGGCGAGCGTCAGGTGCGGCCCGACCTCGCGCAGCACGGCCGCCCGCCGCGCCGGGTCGCCGATCACGGTGACCCCGCGCTGCTGCAACGGTTCCACGTAGCGCCGCGGCATCCCGCCGTTGGCCGCGAAGAACAGCACGCGGTGCCCGAGCGCGAGCAGCTGGTCGATGATCGCGGCCATCCGCACCGAGCCGGAGTCCATGTCCGGCATCGGCACCTGGTGGTCCACGATCAGCACGATGCCGCCGCCGTGCCCGGACGCGGTGCGCTGCCGGCCGAGCCAGACGCCGCCGTGCTCCGGGCCGTCGCGGTGCGCGGCGAGCGCCGAGGACCACTTCTCGACGAACGTGGCGCGGTTGAGCTCCTGGTGGCGCTTCACGCCGGCGCTCACATCCGTGCCGTTGGACACGCCCTCGTGGTGCACCACCACGGCGGCCGGCTGCACCACCGTGCGCAGCCCGGCGGCGCGCACCGCGAACGCCAGGTCGGTGTCCTCGTAGTACGCCGGGGCGTACCGCTGGTCGAAGCCGCCGAACGAGGTGAACAGGTCGCGGCGGATCATGATCGCCGCTCCCGAGCAGTAGTCCACGTCGCGCACCACGGTGAACTCCGGGTCCTCCGGGTCGAGCCCGCGGCCGTAGTTCCAGCCGGTGCCGTCGCGCCAGACGATGCCGCCGCACTCCTGCAGCCGCCCGTCCGGGTACACCAGCCGCGCGCCCACCAGCCCGACGTCACCGCCGTGCTCCAGCGTGCGCAGCATGGCGTCGAGCCACCCGGCGCGCACCTCGGTGTCGTTGTTCAGGAACACCAGCACGGAGCCCTGGGCCGAGGCCGCGCCCAGGTTGCACGCCCCGATGAAGCCGAGGTTCTCCGGCGTGCGCACCAGCCGTACCCCGCGGCAGCGCTCCACCAGCTCCGCCGTGTCGTCCGGCGAGTGGTCGTCCACCACGATCACCTCGAACGGCGTGCCGGCCGAGGCGGCCTCGATGCTGGCCAGGCAGCGCCGGGTGTACGCCCACTTGCCGTACACCGGGATCACGACGCTCACCACGGGCTGCTCGCTGGTGGCCACCGCGACCGGCGTGCGGTCCTCCGGGGCGTCGGTGACCACGGGCGCGGCGGCGGGCGGGCCGGACGGCGCGGGCAGCACGCCGGTGGGGCGGCCGAAGGCGCGCTCGTACAGGTTGCGGTGCACCGTGCCGCGCGGCGCCACGCGCTCCACCACGGAGCGGTAGCGGTCGACGACGCGGTGCGCGGTGGACGCCAGGGTCGCGCTCAGCTCGGCGTTCTCCGCGGCCAGCTCGGCGCGGGTGCGCTCCAGGCGCGCCACCGAGTCGTTGGCCCATTCCAGGCGCACCTCGGCCCGGGCCAGCTCGCCGCGCGCCGTGGTCAGCTCGGCGGTGAGCCGGTCGCGCTCGGCGGCCAGCTCGTCGGCGCGGCGCCGGGCGTCGTCCAGGTCCAGCCCGGCGCGCTCCAGCCGGCGGTCCAGGTCGTCGGCGCGGGCCTCGGCGTGCGCGGTGGCCTGCTGCTGCGTAACGTGCGCGGCCTCCATCGCGGCGTACGCGGCCTTGAGCTGGTCCACCTCGGCGCGGCTGTCGACGTACAGCGCGTGCAGCCGTTCCACCTCGGCGGCCGAGCCGGCCACGGCGGCCCGCACGATGGTCTGCGCGGGGTCGACGAGCACCGCGGCCGACGGCACCGGCGGCAGGTCGCCGTTCGAGGCGTACGCCACCAGGTACGTGTGCTGCACGCCGTCGCCGATCAGCCACCCGTCGTCGCGGCGGTCCAGCGTCTGGGTGAGCGGCGCGGCGTCACCGCCGGTCATGAGCGACCCGACGGCCACCGTCTGCCGCAGCACCACGACGTTGCGGAACGCGCCGCGCAGCAGCTCCGTCAGCTCCGCCTCGGTGAGTTCCTTGACGTGGAACGGGTTCTCGTGGCCGTGGTCGCAGGAGTAGACCGTGGTGTCCGGCGTGCTGACCAGCAGCAGGCCGTCCGCGGTGAGCCGGCTGGCCACCAGCTCCAGCAGCCGGTCGTGCTCGGCGACGTGCTCGATGGCCTCGAAGCAGGTGATCACGTCGAAGCGGCCGTGCGCCGCGGCGGCCCGGGGGTCGGTGATCGAGCCGACCTCGAAGGTGAGGTTGCCCGCCGCGTACGCCCCCGACGCGTGCGCCACGCTGGCCTCGTCGATGTCGATGCCGACCACCTCGGCGGCCGTCGCGGCCAGCATCGCCGCGCCGTAACCCTCGCCGGAGGCCAGGTCCAGCACCCGGCGGCCGGCCGTGTGGCGGGCGGCCAGGGCGTACCGGTGGTAGTGCTCGTACACCACCTGGAGGTCGTCGGTCCACGGGACGCAGCGCTCGCCGGTCCACTCGATCAACCGTGTCGGCTCAGCCATCACCGGGGCAGGCTACCGGGGCTGGACACGCACGTTCTGGCGCGGTAGAGAGGCCCACCGGGATACCCTCGTCGGGTGAACGGCCGCCCGGCGACCATCGAGACCCACGAGTCGTGGCTGCCGATGGACCACCCGCTGCACCGGCCGCGGCACGGAGGGCGACAGCGCCCGGCGCTGGTGTGCGCCGTGGTGTTCTTCCTGGCCCCGCTGCTGGCGTTCGTGCTCGGGGTGCGGCCGGGCGAGATCGAGAACCGGCCGCTGGCCCGGCTCGGCGGCTCCGGCGGGTTCTGGGGCGCGCTCACCGGGCTGCCCGTCTGGGCGAGCGACCACCTGCCGCTGCGCGGCGTCGCCGTGGACGCCCAGGACGCCATCAGCCGCGGCGTGTTCGGCGAGCCGCCGCCGATCGGCCAGGGCCGTCAGGGCACCCCGCTCGGCCCCATCGGCCCGGTGCCCGACGGCGCCCAGGGCGGGCCGGTCGACGTCAGCACCTTCCCGTCCGTCGTCGAGGGCCCGGACGGCTGGCTGTTCTTCGGGCAGGACATCACCCTCAAGTGCGCGCCGAAGCGGCCGCTGGACGAGACCATCACCGCGCTGCGCCGGCTCCGGTCCGCCGTCGAGTCGTCCGGCCGGGAGTTCGTGCTGGTGGTGGCGCCGGACAAGAGCACGATGATGCCCGAGTACCTGCCGGCGTCCTACCCGGGCAAGGACTGTTCGACGGCCGCCGCCTCGGAGTTCTGGCGACGCCTGCCCGCGGAGACCGGCGCCGTCGACGTGCGGCCACCGCTGCGGGACGCCGCGCAGCGCCGAGGCCCCATCTACGACCGGGTGGACAGCCACTGGACGTACGAGGGCGGCGTCGTGATGACGTACGCCATCGCCAACGAGCTGTCGCCCGGCCTGAGCTCCGGCTGGAAGGTGGCCCCGACGCCGCCGCGGCCCTGGCCCGCCGACCTGCCCCCGCTGCTCGGACGGACGGCCGAGCGGATGCTCCAGGCGTACAGCCTGGCCCCGGACGGCGGCATCGACCGCACCAACTTCGAGCCGTCCGACTTCCGCGCCCCGCAGCGGTTCACCACCACGCCGGTCCCCGGCGCCATCGACGGCACCACGGTGATGATCGCGGACTCGTTCACTCAGTTCGCCAGCCCGTACCTGGCCGCGGTGTTCACGGACCTGACGATCGTGCACCCGGAAACCGTCGGCGCCGAGCCGGACCGCTACGCCGACCTGCTCGCCACCTCCGACTCGGTGGTCGTGGAGATCGCCGAACGCCACCTGGCCGGCGGCGCCACCCCCATCCTCGACCCGGCGGTGGTCGACCGGTTGTCCCGCGCGCTGGCAGCCAAGCCCCGCCGCTGATCCCGGCTCAGCCGGCTCCCCACGTGGGTTCGGTCATGACGTCGAAGGTGAAGTCGAGGTCGACGGTGTGGACGCGGCGCTCGTCCTCCGGGAAGAGGCCGTCGGGGTCGGGTTCGAGGTGGCTGCCGTAGCGGGCGGCCACGACGATGACGTCGTCCCGGTGATGGCGAATCCAGGCGTGGAGGCGCTCGAACAGGGCCGGCACGTCGAGGCCGCGGAAGGTGGCCGCGCAGTGGTCCGGGATGGTGACCCGCACGTCGTCGGCCGTGTGGGCGCGAAGCGCGGGTGGTCGTGCGCCCGCGGGCGGCGCCGACGGCCGCGGCGGGATCACCTCGCTCCGCGGGCTCGCGCCTGACACCAGCCGTCGCGGCCGATGACCAGGTGCGTCAGGAACTCAGGCCGACCGTCTCGGCCGCCTCGCGGCACCGCCTCGTCACCCGGCGGTCCTCGGAGCTGGGGACCAGGTGGCCGCTCCGCCGCGGCGGACGAGGCCCGCATCGGCCTCGGGGTGGAACCGCTCTCACCCGGCGACGCCGACGTCTGCCGCATCGAACTCGCCATCGCCCTCGCCAATTCCGGCGAACCGGGCGATTGGCGAGAAATGGTGACGGCTGTATCAGGCCGGAACCCGGTAGGTCGGCCGAGGTTCACGGAGCCAGGCCGGGTCAATGGGTAGGCCGGTCTGGTGCTCAACGACGGCCAGCAGCTCGGCGTGCAGCTCCTCGTCCGTGAACACCACGTCCGTGATCCAGTCCGGGTAGATCTCCCCGGGTGGCGCCGGGTGCTGGACGGTCAGCGGGTCGAACGAGGCGGTGAGCTTGCCGTCCCGGGCCTGAGTGACCTTGTAGTTGGCGTTGAGGTTCCAGAAGACGCTCAGGAAGCTGCCGCCTCCCTCGGAGGCACGTTCGGCAACCTCAGCCGCCTTGCCCCGCCAGCCGTTGTTCTCGATGGCGACGACACGACCGCCGGCCTCTGCCATCTGCACGAGCGAGAAGGAGCCGAGTTCGTCGGGCGGCACTTGGACCAGGGCGAACGACATCACCTCGGGCGCTTGGGTCGGGTCGCCGCCGTAGGCACGGATCACCTCGTCCGGCGTCCGGCCGGAGACCACGGCCAGCGTCCAAGCAAGGTTCGTGTCCTCGTCCGCCCAGTGGTAGCGGCGTACCCGGTCGAGTCCTAGCACTGCGTCATCCTCACTTCTTGGCCTGCCCACGGCTCGGTGGCGATCTTGTCGGGGTTGCCGATGACCACCAGGTAGGCGTCTCCCTCGTTGATCGGCAAGTGCTGGTAGGCCGAGGAGATCGTGCCGCCCTGGCAGTTCTGCTCATCCTCGTGGACTTCTTCAGCACGCGCACCTGCGCCGCTCTCACGGCTGGAAGCGAAGGGGAACTCATCGCACGAGCCACGCGGGTACGTCTTCTTGAATGACGTACCGCAGACCTTGCCACGCTTGGCGCGGGAGTTGGCTGACTCCCGATGCAGGATAGCGGGTTTGCCCTCGCCCCAGGCCAGCTTGATGTTGCGGGCGATGAACGACATCTTCTCGGCGTCGATGACCAAGACCTTGAGGTCACCGCACTGGCGCGTGGTCAGCGCTACCTGGGCGGTACATTGCTCGGCCTTGGCTTCGCCGTCGCTGCCAACGAGGAGTTGGTAGCCGTTGTCCTCGATGAGCACCGGTTCTTTGGTGGTGACGCTGCCGAACACGTCCTGGGCGGTGTCGATGACCCTGTCCAGGCCAAGGACCACGATGAGGACGATCGCGGCCAGGACAGGCAGGAACAGACCTGATCCGGACTTGGTACGTGCCATGCAGATGGCTCCCCGATTGCTACGAGGCGTGTCGAAGTGGACACGCCACGTTGTAGCAGAGGGATATGGCAGGACGAGGCTTGTTTGATCGGGGTGTACACGGTTGGCAGCAAGGGAACGATCCTGGAAAGGCTTGCTCGCTGTGAAGAGAAGGGTTCGTGATGACGCTCGCTGCTGGCACCGTCACGACCGTCATTTCCCGGACCGTCCACTACCGAATCGGCCCCTAGGCACCCGCGAAGACACTGCCTGGTCCTTCGCCTGCACCGACAGCGAGCGGCGAGCACTGATCGATGAGATCAGGACGGAGCTCGCCGGCGACCGGCGCCGGGAGCGCGGCATCTCCTCGTGGGATCGTCCGTGCCGGTCGAAGATGGAATCCACACGCGACGAACTGACCGGTGGCACCGTGTGGTTGAACGTCGGAATTCGTCCTCACCGGTCAGCGGCCCGCCGGTGTCAGCTGGGCGGAGATCAGGCGTGGTGATCTGCCGCAGTTGGATCCGAGGTGGTAGTGGGCGACCGAACGGGCGGACGCCGGCGGGGCCTGGGTGGGAGGGTGTGCGGGTGGGAGCGGCGCCGAGGGTGAGCGTGGTGGTGGTGAACCACGGCCGGGCGGGGGATGCGGTTACGGCGTTGCGTGGGGTGCGGGACGGCGTGCGGTACGGCGGGGAGCTCGAGTTGTTGTGCGTGGACAACAGCGACGATCCGGGTGAGGCGGGCGTGATCCGGGGGGCGGTGCCGGAGGCCGCCGTCCTCACGATGCCCAACCGCGGGTTCGGAGCGGCGTGCAACCTGGCCGTCGAGCGGGCCACCGGGGAGGTGGTGGGCTTCCTGAACAGTGACGCGCGGCCGGACGAGAACTGGGTCGCGGCTGCCGTGGAGACGTTGCGGGACAAGGGGATCGCGGCGGTGGCCAGCAAGGTGCTGGACTGGGACGGGGCGACGATCGACTACGCGGGGGCGGCGGTCTCCTGGTTCGGCATGGGCTACAAACCCGATCACACCAAGGAGAACGGGCCGGAGTTCGACCGCCCGAAGGACGTGCTGTTCCCGACGGGGGCGGCGATGTTCGTGCGGCGCGACATCTTCCGGGCCGTGGGCGGGTTCGACGAGCGGTACTTCATGTTCTACGAGGACGTCGACCTCGGCTGGCGGCTGAACCTGCGGGGGCATCGGGTGCGCTACGAGCCCCGGTCGCTGGCGTACCACCGGCACCACGCGTCGATGGCCGGGGCGGGCGAGTTCCGGGAGCTGTACCTGCTGGAGCTCAACGCGCTGATCACCCTCTACAAGAACCTCGGTGACCGGGCTCTGCGGCGGGTGCTGCCGGCGGCGCTCGCCCTGGCGGTGCGCCGCGGCACTGCTCGCGGCGGGGTCGACCCGCGCCAGTTCGAGCTGACGCGGCGCGGCACGGGCGACGACGAGGCGTCGATGATGATCCCCAGGACGGCGGTGGCGCCGCTGCTGGCGATCGACCGGTTCGTGGAGCTGCTGCCGGGGTTGGGCGCGGAGCGGCGGCGCGTGCAGCGGGCCCGGCGCCGCTCCGACCGGGCGCTGCGTCCGTTGCTGGGCACGGTGTTCGAGCCGCTGGTGGACCTGCCCGACTACCGCAGCGCGCACGACGTGCTGGTCGCCGCGTTCGGGGTGGACACGGCGTTCCGTGGTAGCGGGCTGCGACGGCTCGGACGCGCCCTGGTTGACTGGCCGCGTTCGTTGACGAGGACCGGCCGCGATCGGGAGCGGCCTGCTGAGGAGTGGGAATGAGCGGCGCGACGGCGGCCTACGAGGACCGGATGCGCAACGAGTGCACCACGTTCGCCGAGGCCACCAACATCCACGACGACCTGCCGCCGGCCTTCCACCATTGGTCTGCGCGGCACGTGCTGCCCAAGCTGCAGGCCCTCGGGCTGGACACGCTGGACGACTTCTTCGTGACGCCGCTGGTGGAGGCCGCCGCGCGGGCCACCGGCGACGCCGTCGTGCTGTCCATCGGCAGTGGCAACGGTGAGCAGGAGCTCGGCTGGCTCACCCGCGCCGTGGAGCGCGGTGCCACGAACCTGCGACTGCGCCTGCTGGAGATCAACCCGTCGATGCAGCGCCGCGCGGCGGATCTGGCCGCCGAACTGGGTTTCGCCGACCGCGTGGAGTTCCTGGAGCGCGACTTCAACACCTGGACGGCGGACGCCGAGCACGACGTGGTGGTGGCCAACCAGGCGCTGCACCACGTGACGGACCTGGAACACCTGTACGCCGAGGTGAAGCGGGCGCTGCGGCCGGACGGCGTGTTCGTGGTGAGCGACATGATCGGCCGCAACGGCCACCGGCGCTGGCCGGAGGCGCTGGAGGTCGTGGAGCGGCTGTGGGCGACGCTGCCCGCGCACCTGCGGCGCAACAACGTGACCGGCCAGGTCGACGACGTGTTCCCCGACCCGGACTGTGCCACGGTCGGCTTCGAGGGCGTGCGCGCGCAGGACGTGCTGCCGCTGCTGCTCGACGTGTTCTACCCGGACTTCTTCTTCGCCTTCGCCAACGTGGTCGACCCGTTCGTGGATCGCGTGTACGGGGCCAACTTCGACCTCGCCGACGAGGAGCACCGGGCGTTCGTCGAGCACCTCGGCCAGCTCGACGACGCCCTGGTGGACGCCGGCGTGGTGAGCCCCACGCACCTGCTGGCCACGTTCCGCACCACGCCGGTGCGGGTGCGCTACCACGGCCTGCGCAGCCCCCGCCGCTGCGTCCGTGACACCAGCCGGGTGGACCCCGCCGGCCGCGTCTCCTTCTCCCCCGCCGGCGCCGACCCCCGCGGCGTGGTCCGCGGCGCCGCGTTGGCGTGCGGGCGGATCAACGGCCTGCTGCACGACGGCTGGGTCGGCGAGCTGCTCGACCTGCCGCTCTACACCACCGAGGCCGTGCACGCGCTGCGCGTCACCCTGTACGTGCCGGACACGCTGACGCCCGGCACCCTCACCCTCTCCGTCGACGGCACCCGCGTCCACGACGTGCCGGTACGGAGCGGGCTCGCGGACTACGTGTTCCCGCTGGACCTGCCCGCCCGCCGCCAGCACGCCCTGCGCCTGCACGCCGACTGGTTCACCGTCCCCGACGCCAACGGCACCGGCGGCGACACCCGCCGCCTCTCCTACGTGCTCTCCTGCCTCGAGTTCGGCGAGGCCACGCTGCTGCACGCCGGACTCCCGCCTCTCCCCGGCTGACGACGCGCCGGTCCCGGACTGCTCATCGTGGACCGGGTCCGAGCATTGGCCTGCCGGTCCGCGTCACTCCGTCGGCGAGGGGGTCCACTCCGATGGGCGAGGACTCCGGGCGGTGGGTGGGGCAGGGTCTCGGGCGTCGGTCCCGGGTGGCGGCCGGGGCGTGAGGGAGGGCCATGGAGCACGACGTTCGGCTGGGCAAGGGGCGGGGGACGTTCGTCGGGCTGCTGGAGGGGGCGGCGGGGCGGCACGGGGTGGACGTGGCCTGGTTCTGCGACGAGTGGGTGGCGGAGCTGGGGAGGGGCGGCCGGCGGGGGCATGTGATCGGCTACGCCTTCCCGCTGAACAACTTCGCGGCGGGGCAGCTCGCGCGGGACAAGGTGGCGGCGGCGCGGCTGCTGGGGCGGGACGGGGTGCCCAGGGTGGCGCACGAGCTGGTGCGTTTCGGCACCGAGGCCGCCGACGCCACGGTGGCGCGGGCGGAGCTGCCGGTGGTCGTCAAGCCGCACGACGGGGACAGCGGGCGGGACGTCCTGCGGGCGATGGACCGCGCGGGGCTGGAGGCGGCGCTCGGCACGCTGGCGGCGCGCTACCGGGCGGTGGCGCTCTCGCCGTACCTGGACATCGAGGACGAGTACCGGACGGTGGTGCTCGACGGCGAGCTGCTGCTGGCGTACCGGAAGGTGCGGACCGGCACGACGCAGTGGCGGCACAACCTGGGCCACGGCGCGACGCCGCAGGTGTGCGCGGACCCCACGCGGCTGGCGCGGCTCGGGGAGCCGGCCCGGCGGGCGGTCGCCGCGCTCGGGTTGCGGTTCGCCACGGTCGACGTGGTGGTGGCCGGCGGGCAGGAGCTCGTGCTGGAGGTGAACGGCGGCGTGACGCTCACCCGCTTCGCGCAGCACTCGCCGGCGTACGCGGAGCTGGCGCTGGACGTGTACGACCGCGCGATCGGCGCGTGGGTGTCGGACGCGGGCTGACGGCCACGTGGCGAATGGTCCGCTCGCACCGCCCGGCGGCGTGCACGGACCATTCGCCCTGGCTCAGAGCCGGACGGTCTCGTTCTCGCCGCCCTCGTAGCGCCGGCCGGTGACCTTGGCCTTCACGAAGCTCAGCGCCGAGGCCACCCGGCCGCCGGGGGTGTCCCAGTACTCCGCGGACTCCGCCCGGAACCGCAGCAGAACCACGGACGGGTCGTCCGGGCCCTGCGGCAGCCAGGCCCCGACCCAGGCGTTCCACAGCTCCTTGGCCTTCGCCCGGTCCTCGACGACCTCGGCCGTGCCGCTCAGCGAGATCCACGTGGTCGCCGAACTCAGCGCCACGTTCACCCGCGGATCGGCGCCGACCTCGGTCACCGCGCTGGAGTCCCGCTCGGCGAAGAACCACAGGTCGCCGTCGAACTCCACCTCCTGCTGCGCCATCGGCCGGCTGACCAGCCGCCCCTGACCGTCGTGCGTCGTCACCATCGCGATGCGGATGTCCTTGGCCAGCTCGGCCACCGTCCGCACCGGGTCCCTGTCGTCGCTCACGCCCTGCGGCTACCCGCCGGGCGCGGGGTCACACCGGTTGGCGCGCTCCGATCGGGGTGGCCGGGGCCGCGGCGGCGGACGGCACGTGGAGGTCGAGCGTGCGGGTGGTGCCGGCGACCGCGCGCACCGGCTCCGGGTACTCGACGAAGCCGGCCGGGGTGGCCGCGTAGGCGATCCGGACGCGCTGGGTGGCGAGCGCGGTCAGCTCGTACCGCGCGCCGGACCGGACGAGCCCCAGCGGGCCCGCGTAGTCACCGGTGCGCTCGTTGACCGCGGTGACGGTGATGTACTGGACCGGCAGCGTGGCGCCCACGACCTGGCCCGCCACCGTGCCGGCCGCGGGCAGCACGGCGTCGGCGGTCGCGGTGCCGGCCCGGGTCACCCGGACCGCGTCGGCGGCCAGCCGGTGCGCGGCCCCGCCGGACCACACCCAGGCGTGCGCGCCGGACCGGTCCGGGAACTGCACCCGCCAGTTGTACGGGCCGAGGCCGCGGATCGTGTAGCGCCCGTCGGCGCCGGTGCACAGCGTGTTGATCGGCTCCAGGTACCAGGCGGCGACCGGGGTGACGGACGGGCACACGCCGGACACCGGCTGCCCGGTGACCGCCGAGGTGACCAGGCCGCCGATCGAGCCGGCCGGGTCCAGGCGCACCGCGACGTCGTTGACCACGCCGGGGGCGGTCTCCACCCAGGCGGCGTGCTCCAGGTTGCCGGTGCCGCCGTCCGGGCCGACCCACTGGGCGCCGAGCGAGCCGTCCTGCGTGTAGACGAACAGCCGGTAGCGGTCCTGCGGCCACTGCACGAAGCGCACCCGGCCGTCGGCGCCGCTGCACCGGTACGTGTGCTCCACGATGCCGCCGGACGCCTCGCTCACCGGGACCACGCAGGCCCCGGCCACCGGGGTGCCGGCACGGTCGCGGATCACCACGTCGATCACCGACTCGGGCGTGAGCTCGACGGTCGCCTCGGTCAGCGCCCCCGCGGTCACCACCACGTTGTCCATCGAGCCGTAGAGGTAGCCGGTGGGCGGCGACACCGTGAACCGGTAGGTCCCGGTCAGCACGTTCCGGTGGGTGACCGTGCCGTCCGCCCCGGTGCACGCGAACAGCGGGAAGGACAGGCCCATGTCGGCGTTCACGCAGGCGTTCGCCACGGGTGCGCCGCTCATACCGTCCACCACGGAGATCCGCACGTCGCCGCTCGGCAGCGTGGTCTCGTCCACCGTGGTCACCGCGTTGGCGGCGACGGTGAACGTGGCCGCCTCGCCGAACGTGGTGGCGTCGTGCGCCCACTGCGTGCTGTGGCCGTAGGAGGCGAACCGCAGCTTGTAGTCGCCGGCCCGCACCCGGTCGAAGCGGTACCGCCCGTCGGCGTCGGTGGCGGTGCTCTCCACCCAGTTCTCGCCCGCCGTGTAGAGCGTGACCGCCGAGGAGGCGACCGGGTGACCGGCCTCCGTGGTGAGCCGTCCGGCCACGGCGCCGTACTCGACGGTCGGCGTGAGCGCCATCGACGCCGTGCCCGGCGCGGTCACCACGTCGGCGGAGGCGAAGTCCGGCCTGCCGAACGCCCACTGCTCCAGGAACTCGTAGGCGGTCACGTGGAGCTTGTAGTCCCCGGGCTCCAGCCACGGGATGTCGTAGGCGCCGGTGGAGTCGGTGTAGCCGTAGCCCATCCACTCGCCCGCCGGCGTGTACGCGGTGACCTCGGCGCCGGAGATCGGCAGGCCGTCGCGGACGTTGGTGATCACGCCCCCGATGCCCTCGGCCTGCGCGGCCGCGACCGCCGGCAGCCCCAGCAGTCCGATCACCAGCACGAGCACCGACACGGCGAGACGCCGTCCCCCAGTTGTCACAGGTCCTCCCCTACCCCCAGCTGTGTGACGTCAGGGAGAGTGGCAGAACCTCGCGTCACGCCGAATCGGCCGTCCGGGTCACTCCACGCCGGAAATGGGTGCCGCCGCGCCGAGCACGACGTCCCTGGCGAGGTGGCGGGACACCGTGGCGTGACCGGCCTTCGGCAGCTCGTCGAGGACCACGACGCCACCGAGGTCGTCCCCGCCCTGCGCTCCCAGGCACGCCCCTCAGGCGGCCACGGCGGGCGGTGCGGCCAGGTCCTCGGCGGTGAACTCGGCGGCGACCTCGACGAAGTGGTGGTCGTACGCCCTCGGGTTCACCACCTTCAGCGCCACGGCGAAGGATCCGGTGGTGCCGTGGCGGCGGACCAGGGCACGGCTTCCGGTGGACAGCCAGTGGGCGGCGGCGTGGTTGCTGCGCGCGGTCTGGCCGCAGATCACCCAGAGCGGCAGCCGGGCGCCCACCGCGGTCGCGATCCGCAGCACCAGCACGTACTCCTCGGCGCCGGGCACCCGGCGGAACTCCTTGCCGGCCAGCCGCATGGTCATGCCGTCGGGGTCCTCGGAGATCGGCGCGATGGTCAGGGCGGGCGCGAACCGCGCCAGGTGCGCGGCGCTGCGGCTGTTCATGATGGGCCCGCCGATGCAGAACTCGGTGGTGTCACCCACGCCGCGCAGGTCCGTGTCGCTCACCAGGACGTCCGCCGAGGCGCCGCACTGGCGCAGCAGCGTGGCCACCTCGACCACCGCGGCCAGGTCGCGGCGGTGCACGCTCACCGGCGACGGGGAAGCGGCGTGGCGGGCGACGGCCACCGTGCAGCGGGCGCCGGCGGCGGCCCCGAGGAAGGCGCGCAGCCGGGCCAGCCGACGCACCCGGACGGCCTTCTGTCCGAGCCAGACGGTCACCCCGGCGATGGCGCTGGCCAGGAGGTTGACCGCCAGATCATTCACGCGGAGCAGCTTGCCAGACCCGATCGAGTGAGGTCGCCAGGCCGGTGAACCGCCGACGGCGCTACCGCGTACACGGTGCGGCGGGTGGTGGGGGCCGAGGTGAGGGAGCAGGCATGAGCTGGCCGGCGCTGCGCAGGGCAGGCGTCACGGTGGTCGCCACGGTGGTCGCCACGGCGGGGTTGGTGCTGGTCCCGGCGCCCGGCGCGGCGAACGCGGCGGTCGAGACGTTCCATCGGTTCGAGGTGAACGCGGTCGCCAACTACACGGTCGCCCAGGACTGCGGCGACGGCAGGACGGCACTGTTGCGGGTGCAGGTGATCGGCGGCCACGAGGAGGAGACTCGGGACGGCGTCCGCACGCTCGACCAGGACTTCGTGAACGTGCTGATCCGGGGCACCGACTGCGCCGGCGTCGTCCGCAACGACCGGGGCGCCGGACCCGCCACGTTCGACGTGTCGCCGGCGTTGCGGGACGCGTCTCTGGCCGGGACCGTGGTCACCGGCACCGGCCGCACGGTCACCGTGGACCTGGCGTGGACCGGCGTCGGCGACCTGGTGATCGACCATCGGGTGACGCAGCGCCCGGGCTTCGTCGGGCTGTTCGAGAACACGCGGCGCGACGCGACGGCCACCGGAACCGTGGTGGTGGACGGCGGCACGCTGGTCGACGGCACCACGGACAACGCCGAGCTGGAGACGCTGGAGGACCGCAACGTGTCCTACCCCGCCTGACCGGCGGTGTCGGCGGTGTCGGCGGCCGCGGCCTCCTGGGCGAGCCGCTCGTTGCCGCTCAGGGTGTGCAGCGGCTTCTCCTTGACGAACAGCACGGCGATCACGGCGAGGGCGGCGATCGGCGCGCCGATCAGGAACAGCTCGGCGGTGGCCGTGGCGTAGACCTCCTGGACGGCGCGCCGCACCGGCTCGGGGAGCAGCCGGATGTCGGGCACGGCCTCGCCGCTCGGGGTGCCGGTCACGGCGCCGAACCGCTCGGCGAGCAGCGCGCTGATCCGGTTGGCCAGCACCGCGCCGAGCGCGCTCACGCCGATCGCGCCGCCCATGCTGCGGAAGAACGTCTGCGCCGACGTGGTGACGCCGAGGTCGGCCGCGGGCACGTCGTTCTGCGCGGCCAGCACGAGGTTCTGCATGAGCATGCCGACGCCGATGCCGAGCACGGCCATGTAGATCGAGAGCAGTGGCACGCCGGTGTCCGCGTCGATCGTGCTGAGCAGCACCATGCCGACCGTCATGATCACGCCGCCGGTCACCAGGATGGCCTTCCAGCGGCCCCACTTGGTGATCGCGGCGCCGGCGACCGTGGACGAGACGAGCAGGCCGAAGATCATCGGCAGGCTCATCAGGCCGGCCACCGTGGGCGACTTGCCGAGGCCGAGCTGGAAGTACTGCGACAGGAAGATCGTGCCGCCGAACATGCTCACGCCGACCAGCGTGCTGGCGACCGTGGTCAGCGTGACCGTGCGGTTGCGGAACAGGCTCAGCGGGATGATCGGCTCGGCCGCCCGGTGCTCGGCCCAGACGGCCAGCGCCAGGATCACCAGGCCGGCCACGACCAGCGTGAACGTCCAGCCGGAGAGCCAGTCGAACTGCCGCCCGGCCAGCGACGACCAGACCAGCAGCGTGGACACACCGGCCGTGATGAGGAACGCGCCGAGGTAGTCGACCTTCACCTCGCGGCGGATCACCGGCAGGTCGAGGGTGCGCTGCAGCAGCACGATGGCGATCAGGGTGAACGGCACGCCGATCAGGAAGCACCAGCGCCAGCCGAGCCACGAGGTGTCCACCAGCACGCCGCCGATCAGCGGCCCGGCGATCGTGCCGACGCCGAAGATGGCGCCGAAGAAGCCGCCGTAGCGGCCCAGCTCGCGCGGCGGGATGAGCGCGGCCAGCACGATCATCACCAGCGCGGTGAGGCCGCCGGCGCCGATGCCCTGCACGATGCGGCTGACGATGAGCACCTCGACGTTCGGCGTGAGGCCCGCGATGAGCGAGCCGACCACGAACAGCCCGAGGGAGAGCTGCAGCAGCAGCTTCTTGTCGTAGAGGTCGGCCATCTTGCCCCAGAGCGGCACCGTCGCCGTCATGGCAAGCAGCTCGCTGGTGACGATCCAGGTGTAGACGGTCTGGCTGCCCTGCAGGTCCGCGATGATCCGCGGCAGCGCGTTGGCCACGATGGTGGACGCCAGGATGGAGACGAACAGGGCCATCATGAGGCCGGACAACGCCTGCATGACCGCGCGTCGTGAGGTTCCCGGCACCGGCGTCTCGACTGTGGCGGTCATACGGCTCCTCGCGCTCCCCGGTGGCAGAATGTTGGCCCTGCATGAACAGTTAGGGCCATGCTAAGCAATACGGCGAACGGATTTCGGGTTGGGTGCTGACGAGGACGTGCGTGACGGGCTGATCGAGGGCATCGTGGCGAGCCAGCGACGGATGCAGCACCTGCTGACGGTCGGCCGGTCCAACCCCATCTACCAGTCGACGCTCACCATGCAGCAGCTCAAGGTGCTGCTCCTGCTCGCGCACACCGGCGGCTCGTCCGGCCAGGAGCTGGCCGCCGTGATGGGCGTCAGCCCGGCCACCATGACCGGCATCGTGGACCGGCTGGTGGCGGCCGGCCTGACGCTGCGCCGCGAGGACCCGGCGGACCGGCGGGTGCGGCGGCTGACGCTCACCGCGGCGGGCCAGGAGGCCATCGACGGCATCATCGCCGCCGGCCGCGACCACCTGGTGGCCCTGCTCGGCCGCCTCGACGCGGACGCCCTGCGCGTGGTCGCCGACGCCATGGCCCTGCTCACCGCCGCCGCCGAGGCCGACGCCACCGAACTCCCCCGCCGAAGCGACTGAAGGCGCCTCTCAGTCACGTCGTCCGACTGAAGGCGCCTTTCAGTCACTTCATCCGGCTGAAGGCGCCTCTCAGCCACGTCATGCAACTGAAGGCGCCTTTCAGTCACTTCATCCCGCTGAAGGCGCCTTTCAGTCACTCCCCGGCGACGACGAGACCGCCGCCCGGGCACCAGCAGGGGGAGCCCGGGCGGCGGTCGTTCAGGGCGTCAGAACCTGGGCGTCACACCCGGAACCGGATGGAACGGCCGCTGGCGAGTGACGCCGCGTCGGAGGAGTACTGCAGGGCGACGGTGCCGGCGGCGTTCTCGATGCCGACGGTCGCGGAGCCGCCGAGCTCGACCGCCTGGGCGGGGTCGAGGTTGCGGTACCGCATCGCGATCTGCCCGTTCTCGTACAGCTCGATCTCGAAGTCGACGCGCGGACCGGTCAGGCCGTAGAAGGCCATGTTCCGCCACTCGACCAGGAACGAGCGGTTCGGCGCGACGCCCGCGGTCCGGGTGTAGACCCGAGCGCTGGCGTCGATGATCAGGTCGTCCCAGAACGCGTAGATCGCGGCGTTCGGCACGGCCGCGGACGGCAGCGCGGAGTTGCTGAACGTGGTCGCGGCGCCCAGGAAGTTCAGGTTGCCGTTCGAGGACACGTGCGCGGTGCCGTAGCTCGTGCCGTAGAACCGGAACGCGAACGGCAGCGTCACCGCGGCGGACACGTCGTCACCGGTCAGGGTGAGCGCCGTGGTGCCCTGCACGTACGCGCTGCTCTCGTGCGCGCAGGAGTAGCCGAAGCTGTCGCGCCGCGGCGCCAGCGCGAAGTTCAGCGTCTCCGTGCCGTCCACCGTGACGGTGAGCGTCTGGGTGGCGTGGCACGGCCCGCCGACGGCGCTCACCTGGTAGGTGCCGTGCGGCACCGTGGCGAACGAGTACGCGCCGGTGGCCGACGTGGTGGCCGGCGGGATCGGCGTGTTCAGCACGGTCACCGTTGCGCCGGCGACGGCCACGCCGGCGGTGTCGCGCACGACGCCGGCGATGCTGCCGCTGGGCACCGGGGTGAGCGCGAAGTTCCGCGTCGTGGTGGCGCCCGTGGTGATCGTGACGGTGGCGGTCTGCGAGTTGTAGGCGTACGCCGCGGCCGTCGCGGTGTACGAGCCGATCGGCAGCGTCGCGCTGTAGTTGCCGGTGGCGTCGGTGGTGACGGTCCGGTTCACCGGGCCGGTGAGCGTCACCGTGGCGCCGGAGATGCCCGCGCCGGTGCCTGCGTTGGTGACGCGGCCGGCCAGGATGCCGGTCGGCCCGCGCGGCGACTGCGTGACGGCGTTCAGGGCGTCGAGCTTGCCCTCGCCCCACACGTTGTTGTTGCCGGCCGTGCCGCCGCACGTCAGGTCGCTGGTGTCCACCGCGGTCTGGTTGAGCAGCGTGGAGGTCTGCGCGAGGTCGCCGATCAGGGTGGGGGCGGCCGACCACATGAGGGCGACGGCGCCCGCGGTGTGCGGCGAGGCCATCGAGGTGCCGGAGAAGGCGCCGTAGCCGCCGCCGTTGATCGCGGAGCGGACGTTCACGCCGGGGGCCGCGAGGTTCGGCTTGATCCGGGTGCCGGCGGCGCCGCGGCTGGAGAACGAGGCGATCGCGCCGTTCACGTCGTAGGCGCCGGACGAGTAGGACTCGGCGTAGTCGCCGGGCGAACCGGAGGTGTTGCAGCTCGGGCCGGAGTTGCCGTTGGAGAACGCCGGGAAGATGCCCGCGGCGCGCCAGGCGTTGACGGTGGACAGGTACCACGTGTTGTTGCCGCCGCCGCCCCACGAGTTGTTCACGATGTGCGGCCGCAGGTCCGGGCGCGGGTTCGCGCCGGTCAGGTCGGTCGGCGCGACGACCCACTGGCCGGAGCCGAGCAGCGCGGCCTGCGAGCAGCTGCTGCTCTCGCAGCCCTTCGCGGCGATCCACTTGGCGTTCGGCGCGACGCCGATCTGGTTGGTGCCGCCGTCGTCGCCGACCATCGTGCCCATGGTGTGCGTGCCGTGGTTGTTGTTGTCGCACGGCACGAGCGACGGGCTGCCGCAGGCGTTGGACGGGTCGACCCAGTTGTAGTTGTGGTTCACCGGGTTGGCGCCGCGGTACTTGCTCAGCAGCGCCGGGTGGTCCCAGTCGACGCCGGTGTCGATGTTGGCCACGACGATGCCCTCGCCGCGCACGCCGAAGGTGGACCACACCTGGTTGGCCTTGATGGCGTTGACGCCCCACTCGACGGCCTGGATGGCGCGCTCGGTGCGGCCCTCCGCCGGCGTCGGGATGTGGTAGGTCTTCGGGGCCTCGATGCTGACCACGTTGGGCAGCGCGGACAGCGCGTCGGCGGTGGCCCGCGCGGCGCCCTTGACCAGGATCGTGTTGTGGATCCAGTACGGCGTGTACGCGGCGCCGGCCGCGTCGAGGTCACGGCGGGCGGCGGCCTGGCTGGCGTCCGCGGTCTCGCGCAGCGCGTCGTACACGGCCTGGCCGCGGGCGGTCCAGTCGGTGAGCTTCGAGGCCGGGCCCAGGTCGGCCCGCTCGGCGAAGTTGACGAAGAAGTCGGTGCTGCCGCCGGCCTGCAGGGCGGCCGTGACGGCCGGCTCGATCTTGCCGGGGACCGCTGCCGCGCCGGGGGTGGCGGTGGCCGGGGCGGCGAGCAGGCCGACGGCGGCCAGCACGGTCGCCGCCGTTCCGAGTAGCCGCGTCCAGGCGCGCGGCATCGAGGACATTGATGAAGGTGACACCGAGTCTCCCTAGTGAGAACCCAATGAGAATGTGTTCCGGCGTCGCTGACCGTGGCCGCGCGGTCGGTCACCCGCCCGGCCGTCACACGGCCGAGTGACACGCTAGGGTCCCCGAGCGGTCACCGTCTGCCACCATTCGATGGACTTCCGTAGTCGATCCCGGTGCGTGATCGACACGCACCGCTGTCGGCCACGTCCGCCGCCGCCAGCCGAACGAACGACCGGCCACGCCGATTACGCCGAATGCACTCGCTCCGCCGGCCCTGACCATTTCCGGCGACCCGTCAATAGCATTCCCGCCAGGCGCCCACCCATTCCTGGCTTGTTCGAACCATTGCTACCGCGCTGCGGTTCATCTACGGCGACGGCGACGGCGACGGCGTGAAGAAGTTCGTGCGCTTCGACGACATGGTGCTGGAGTGTTACCGGTGAGCCGTTCCGGCCGGCGGTGAGCCGGACGGCCGGCGCGGGCCACGGCCACGGCCACTAACGGTCACGCCGCCAGCCGCCCTCGGCACCCACCGGACGGAAGCCGATCGCCTCGTTGACGTCCAGCATCGGCCGGTTCTCCTCGGCGTTGAACGTCTGCACCAGCCGGTAGTGCGGCGCGGTGGCGGCGAGCAGCCGCAGGTTGGCGAGCTTGAGCACCATGCCCAGGCGCCGGCCGCGGTGCTCCGGCAGCACCAGGGTGTCGTGCTGGTGCACGGCGCGGGACGGGTCGAGCGGCGGCCACAGCTCGCTGAACCCGGCGAGCCGCCCGGTCGGCCGGTGCTCGGCAGCCACCGTGAGCGCCGCCCGCCCGGCGACCAGCAGCCGGTTGTCCGCCGCGACCACCCGGCCCTCGTCCCACGGCTCGTCGTCGGGGTCCAGCCCGGCCAGCGGCGCGGCGGTG
The DNA here is from genome assembly GCA_036402215.1 of Pseudonocardiaceae bacterium. Taxonomy (GTDB): domain Bacteria; phylum Actinomycetota; class Actinomycetes; order Mycobacteriales; family Pseudonocardiaceae; genus DASXTS01. Next base: position 18,438 of record DASWTI010000279.1, on the reverse strand, counting down.
GCCATCGCAGTGCGCAGCGCGGCGATCTCGCCGAGCCAGGCCGGTGGGGTGCGCCCGACCCAGCTCACCACCCGGTAGTCGTCGCCGGCCCGGGCGGCGGCCTCGGCGTACCGGGCGTCCAGCTCGCCGGGCGGCAGCGGCACGTCCAGGAAGCTGATCCGTTTCACCTGCTCCAGCCGGTAGCCGCGGCGGCGCAGGAAGCGCACCCCCGGGTCGGCGGCCGGCACGTCCCCGAACCCGGACGGCGACGGCACCCGCTCACCGCCGGGCAGCACGGCGTGCAGGGCGGTGGCCTGCAGGACCCGGCCCGCCGCCAGGGCCTCCAGGTAGTCGGCCAGCGCGGTGCCGATGCCACGCCCGCGGAACTCCGGCAGCACCTCGACGGCCAGCCACACCGGCCCGCCACCGCCGCCGCCGAGACGGCCGTCGACGACGCCCCGGGCGACCAGCCGGCCGTCCACCTCGGCCACCACGATCCGCTTCGGCGCGTGGTCCTGCATCTGGTAGAAGGGCAGCAGCTCGGCGGCCGTCACGGCCAGCGCGTCGGTGCCCAGCACCGCCCTCTCGACCGCGTTGCGGACCTCCACCATCTCGGCGAAGCGGGCGTCCACCGTCCGCGGGATGTGCAGCTCGGTGATCCGCACGGGTGTCGGCCCCCTGACGTACCGTCGGCGGTGATGTTCGTGATCCGGCCGACCGTGCCAGTGCTGCGCCCGTACGTCGACTCGATTTGGCTGTACGGGTCGCCGTCGCGCGGCGTGGAGCGGGTGCTGCCGGACGGCGCGCAGCAGCTCCTGGTGAACCTCGACGCCGACGAGCTCGGCGTGTACGGGCCCGGTGCGCCGTGCCTGGTGGGCGGCGCGGCGGTGCAGGCCGCGCACGCCGGCGCCGTGCTGATCGAGCGCGCGCACCAGCGGCGGATCGCCGGCGTCTCGTTCCGGCCGGGCGGCGCGCACCCGTTCCTCGGTGCGCCGTCGTGTGCGCTCGACCCGCTCGTGGAGCTCGGCGAGCTGTGGGGCCGCGAGGGCGCGGTGCTGCGCGAGCGGCTGCTCACCGTGGACGCGCACGGCGGCCCGGCCGGGGTGCTGCGCGCGCTGGAGTCCGCGCTGCTGGCCCGGCTGCGCGACGCCACGCCGGACCCCGCGCTCGGGTACGCGGTGCGCGTGCTCTCCGCCGGGGCCCCCGTGCACGAGGTGGCCACCGGGCTGGGCGTCGGCCGCCGCGCCTTCGGCTCCCGGTTCGCCGAGCGCGTGGGGCTCACGCCCAAGCGGTTCGCCCGGGTGCGGCGGTTGCAGCGGGTGCTGCGCGCGGTGGACGGCGGGACGGCCGCGGACTGGGCCCGCGTGGCGGCCGAGCACGGCTACTACGACCAGTCGCACCTCATCCACGACTTCCGCGCGCTCGCCGGGCTGCGGCCCACCGAGTACCGCCCCCGATCGGCGGACGAGCGCAACCACGTGCCCATTTCTCCAAGCGAGGCGGCGGCCACCGGGCTGACCATGGCCTCATGACGCACATCAGCGGACTCCACCCCAGGCTCGTGGTGAGCGACGCCGCGCGGGCCATCGAGTTCTACGTGGCCGCGTTCGGCGCCACCGAGGTCGAGCGCTACACCGGCCCGGACGGGCGCATCGTGCACGCGGCCGTCGAGATCGCCGGGCACACCGTGGCCGTCAAGGACGAGGGTGACGGCGACCCCTCGCCCACCACGCTCGGCGGCAACCCGGTGATCATCGCGCTCGCGGTGACCGACGCGGACGCCGTCGCCCGCGCCATGGTCGAGGCCGGGGCCACCGTCGTGTACCCGGTGCAGGACTTCGAGTACGGCAGCCGCGGCGGCCGGCTCGCCGACCCGTTCGGTCACCTGTGGATGCTCGACCAGCCGCTGGAGGACCTCACCCCCGAGGAGATCCAGCGCCGCACCACGTCCATGCTCGGCGGCTGACCGGGGCGCCCGCTCCGGTCCGGGGGCGCCGGCGGCGGCCCCGTCGGTCCGGCGCCGCGGCTCAGTCCGTCAGGTCCAGGGCGGCGTCGCGGATGGCCGGGGCGTCGATGCCGTGCAGCCGGTAGGCATCGGCGAGCGCGCTGGACTGGCCGAAGGCCGTGACGCCGAGCGAGCTGGTCGGCACCTCGCGCACCGTGCCCAGGAAGGACAGCGTGTGCGGGTGCCCGTCCAGCACGGTCACCAGCGGCACGCGCTCCGGGAACAGCTCGTCCAGCAGGCGCTCGTCCACCAGGCCGGCCGGCCCGTCCACCGGCTGCCCGGCGCGGGACCGCAGCGCCCGGTACAGCAGGTCCGCGCTGGTCACGACTACGACCGCGGCGGACACCCCCTCGCCGGCCAGCAGCTCGGCGGCCGCCAGCGCCTCCGGGACGACCGCGCCCATCGCGGCGATCACGCAGTCCGGGCGGCCCGGGGCGACCAGCCGGTAGCCGCCGCCCACGGCCTGCCGGCGGCGGGTCTCGCGCTCCGGCCCGGACGCCGGCACGGCGGCGAGCGCCTGGTCGATCGGCCGCGTGGAGAGCCGGAAGTACGCCGAGCAGCCACCAGGGCGGCCGACGAAGCGCATCGCGTGCAGCATCGTCCACTCGAGGTCCTGGGCGAACGCCGGCTCGTAGGCCAGTACGCCGGGGTGCTCGATGCCGATGGACGGCGTGATGATGCTCTGGTGCGCGCCGCCCTCCGGGGCCAGCGTCACGCCGGACGGCGTGCCCACCAGGATCGACTGGCCGCCCGCGTACACCCCGAACGTCCAGGGCTCCAGCGCGCGGTTGACGAACGGGTCGTACAGCGTGCCGATCGGGACGAGCGGCTCGCCCCAGCGGCTCCAGGTGGCGCCGAGCTCGCCGAGCAGGCCCACCAGGTTGCCCTCGGCGATGCCCAGCTCGATGTGCCGCCCGGCCCGCGCGGCCGTCCAGTGCAGCACGGTCTCGGCGTCGTCGGCGAACCAGTCCGGGGCGGCGACGTCCTGGTCGGCGGTGAACACCCCGACCTTGTTGAGCCAGCCCGCCAGGTTCGTGGAGGAGGCCACGTCCGGCGACACCGTGACCATGCGCCCGGCCACCTCGGGGGCGCGGCGCAGCACGTCCAGCATGAACCGGCCGAGCGTGGCCTGGGTGGACAGCGTGCCGCGGTGCCCGTTGGACACCTCGGTGGGCAGCTCGGCGGCCGGCGCGCCCTCGGACGTGGAGGTCCGGGCCAGCCGCCGGGCCGCGGCCGCGCACAGCCGCGCCTCGTCGCCGCCCTCCGGGAACGGCCGCCACGGGTTGTCCGGGTCGGCGCCCAGCGAGGCCGCCAGGTCGCGGTACTGGTCCGGCGAGAGCAGCGCCGAGTGGTTCGCCGGGTGGCCCTCGGTGGGCAGCCGGCGGCCCTTGATGGTGTAGGCGAACACCACGGTGGGCCGCGTCGGGTCGGCGCCCCGGAAGGTGCGCGCCAGCCCGGCCAGGTCGTGCCCGCCGAGGTCACGCACCGCCTCGTACAGCAGGTCGTCGTCCAGCCCGGCGAGCTGACGGCGCAGCGCCGGGTCAGCCGACGGCCCGGCCAGCCGGGTGCGCAGCTCGTCGCCGCGGACCCGCAGCAGCCGCTGGTACTCGGCGTTCGGCATCTCGTCGATGCGCGCCCGCAGCAGCTCGCCGCCGTCGGCCCGGAACAGCGACCGCAGCAGCGGGCCGTACTTGCAGGTGAGCACCTCCCAGCCGGCGGCGGCGAACATCCGCGCGAGCTTCTCGTAGGCGATGCCGGGCACCACGCGGTCCAGCGACTGCCGGTTCAGGTCGACCACCCAGAGCAGCTCGCCGAGGCCCGGTACCTGCGGGTCGAGCAGCGCCTCCCAGACGGCGCCCTCGTCCAGCTCGGCGTCGCCGACCAGCGCGATCATCCGGCCGCGCGGCGAGCTCTCCCGGCCGCCGCCGAAGTGCGCGTCCACGTAGCGCCGGGCGAGCGCGGCCCAGACCGTTGCGGTGGCGCCGATGCCGACGCTGCCGGTGGAGAAGTCGACGGTGTCCGGGTCCTTGGTGCGCGACGGGTACGACTGGAGTCCGCCCAGCTCACGCAGCCGCCCGAGCTGGCTCGCCGGCAGGTCGCCGAGCAGGTGGTTGATCGCGTGCAGCACCGGCGAGGCGTGCGGCTTGACGCTCACCCTGTCCTCCGGGCCGAGCGCGCCGAACCAGAGCGCGGTCATGATCGAGACCATCGAGGCCGACGAGGCCTGGTGGCCGCCGACCTTCACGCCGGAGGCGTCGCCGCGCAGGTGGTTGGCGTGGTGGACGATCGAGCTGGCCAGCCACAGCACGCGCCGCTCGACGGCCCGCAACGTGTCCAGCTCCGGCAGGTCGTGCGCGGCCTCGATGCCGCGGGTCGCGCTGCTCACGAACGGACGGTAACCCACGTTCCCGCGGAGTGGGGACCGCTGCCCGGGCGCAGCCGACGTTCGTCACACCACCGTCAGGAGCCCCGTCCGGCGGGCTACGGCCGGGGTAGCAGCCGCGGCTCGATGCGCTCCTCGCGGGCCGTGCCGTCGTCGGCCCGGGTCACCACGTAGGCGCCCTTGCCGGGCAGCTCGGTGACCGCCTCCACCAACTCCGTGCCGCGGTACACCAGCCCCACGCCGTCGTCCGTGCAGTACGTCAGCGGCAGCGTCCCGGCGGCCACCAGCTGGTGCACCAGCGGTCGGCGCTGCGCCTCGTTGTCGTAGTGCACGCCGTTGCCCCAGGGCAGCAGCCCGAGCCCGTTGGTCACCGCCCGCAGGTCCGGCCCGTACGAGTCGGTGGTGCCGCCCAGGTGCCAGCAGATCGACCCCGCGCTGACCCCGCCGAGGACCACGCCGGCCTCCCAGGCGCGGCGGAAGATCGCGTCCAGCCCGTGCGCCCGCCAGACCGCCAGCAGGTTGACCACGGAGCCGCCGCCCACCCACACCGCGTCGGCGCCGAGCACCAGCTCTTCCATGTCGTCCACCGCGGGCATCGGGAAGAGGTACAGCTCCTCCCAGTCGAAGCCCGCCGCCCGCGCCGCGTAGCGCAGCTCCGCGCTGTAGTACCGCTGGTCGCCCAGCGCCGTGCCCAGGTACACCACCCGCGGCCGGCGCCCGTGCACGCCGGACAGCTCGACCGCGTGGTGCACGAGCGAGTTGAAGTCGAACCGGGAACGGCTGCCGGGGCGCAGGCCCCCGGAGGTTGCCACGATCGTGGGCGCGTCGGCTGGCATGGGCACCGATTCTGACCGGCCCGTGTACGGGGTCGCCCGGCGGGTACCCCGTGGCATGGCCGAGGAGAAGCCGCGCCGGACCCGCGCCGACTACGAGCGCGGGCTCCCGGACTACCACGACCCCACGGCCGGCATCGGTGGCGCGTCGCCGGCCCTCAGCTCCCTCACGCCGCGGATCATCCTGGCCGCGTTCGGCCTCGTGTTCTGCACGGGCGCCGCGGTGTTCGCCTTCGTCGCCGGGCTCACCGTGCTCGGCATCGCCATGGTGGTGCTCGCGGTGATCGCCCTGGTCGATCTGATCTGGGTCAGCTACCGGAAGTACCGAGGCGAGCCCGGCTAGTAATCGGTTACGCGCCATACTGGTCAGGTGACGCGCCGAGGGGGGCGAGTACCGGAGCTGGTCTTCTGGGCTGTCGTGATCGCGTCGGTGATCGCGTTCGGGGCGAAGCTGATCCGGCTCGGCGAGCGGGGCGCCGACATCGCCGACGTCATCGCCATGATGTTCACCATCCTGGCCTGTCTCTGGGCGGTTCTCGGCAGGCGATCCGCTGGGGACGGTCACGGACGGCGGCTGATCCCGCTGCCGTCGGTCCCACGCCGGGTGGTCGTGCTACTGGCCGCGATCGCGGTGACCTCCTCGGCCGGCTGGCTCGGCCGCGGCGCGGCGGATCCGACGACCACCGCCGTCAAGGGGTGCCCGGCGGCGGCGGTGCTCAGGGTGCTCACCGGGCCGGAACAGGTGCGGCCGACGCGAGAGCTGCTGGCCGCCTACCGTGGGGCCACCGTCGAGCACGGGTGCGCGCTGGTCGAGCCGTTCGTGCTGACCGCCCCGGCCTCCGAGGCCCGGTCGGCGCTGGCCACCGGCTGGACCGGCTCGGTCCGCACCCGGTTCGGCCCGCTGCCCGACCTCTGGCTGACCGACGCGGCCAACCTGGCCGCCGAGCTGGCCGCCACCCCCGCCGAACGGGTGCGTGCGATCGACGACATCGCGTGGTCACCCGTGCTGATGGCGCCGCCGACAGCGGCGATCGCCGAGAGGCCGGAGCTGGGGTGGTACCGGGCCACGACGACCTGGGCGGAGCTGGACGATCTGAGACGAACCGAGGGGTGGACGCTGCTCCGGGCGAGTCCGGCGGCATCGGCCGGCGCGCTCGCGGCGACCGCCAGCCTGTACACGAACGGCGGCGACCGCGCGCTGGAGCACGCCATCGGAGCCGCCCTCGACGCCGCCGGCTATCCCCTGGGCGACGAGACCGAGCTGCTCTGCCACCACCGCCGGCACTCGCCGGACGGACCGGTCACCGCGCTGGCCGTCACGGAGCAGGCGATGCTGCGGTTCAACCGCGGGGACGTGCTGAACGAGCGGTGCGGCGCCGGCCCGCCGCGGGCCGGCGGCGACGAGCTGCTCGGTCTCTATCCGACCGACGGGGTCGCCGTGACCCACCGGGCGGTTCGCTTCCACTGGACCCACGGCCGGCCCCGTTCCGCCGCCGACGACTTCGTCGCCTGGCTGCGCGGCCCGGACGGTGCGGCCGAACTGTGGAACGTCGGGCTCCGCCCCGAGCACGGCAGGCCGGAGGCGGGCAACGGCGCCCTGGGCCCCGTGCCGCGCCCAGGGCGGCTGGACGCGGCGGCGGAACGGGAGACCGAGCAGCGGTACCGGCTGGCCCGGCGCACGCTGCGGGTGCTGATCGCGGTGGACGCCTCGGGGTCGATGGCCGCGCGGCCCGGGCCGTCGAGCCGCTTCCAACTGGCCGCCCAGGGGGTCTCGCGGGCGCTCGCGCAGGTGACCGCCCGGGACGAGGTCGGGCTGTGGGTGTTCCCCGCCGGCCCGGCCCCGTACCGGGAGCTGGCCGGCCTCGGCCGGCCGGACGAGGACCTGGGCGGGGTAACCCGCCGGGACCTCGCCGTCCGGGAGCTGGCCGGCGTCACTCCCGCCGGGCAGACCCCGCTGGTCACGACCGTCGAGGCGGGGCTCACCGCGCTGGGCCCGGGTGACGAGACCCAGGTGTCCGCGATGGTCGTGCTGACCGACGGCCGGGCCACCGACGGCGTCGCGCTGCCCGCCGACCGGGCCGCGGCCGCCGGAGTCCGGCTGTTCGTGGTGGCCGCCGGCGAGGCGTCCTGCGCCGACGCCGCACTGCGGGACGCGACCACGGCCACCGGCGGCGTCTGTGTGGACGCCGACCCGGCCGGCCTCGGCACCACGTTGACCACGTTGCTCGCGAACCTGTGGGGTGAGGACGGATGAGGGCTGGGCTCCGCCGAGGGCTGGCCACCGGGCTCGCCGGGGTGCTCGGCGTGATCGCCGGCGTGGTCGGCACCACCGTGGTGCACGACGACACCCGGCGGGCCGAGGTCGGCCTCCCGGCCGGCGAGCTGGTGCTGATGAGCGGCGAGGACGAGACGGACGGCGGCCAGCACCAGGTGCTGATCGACCAGTGGAACCAACTGCACCCCGGCAACCCGGCGCGCATCGTGTCGCTGGACAGCAACGCCACGGCGGCCCGCCTGGACATGGTCGGCGCGGTGCAGAGCCACGAGCGGGTGGACGTGCTGAACCTGGACATCGCGGCCATCGCCGAGTTCGCCCACCACGGGTGGATCCGGCCGCTCGACGAGAGCCGGCTGGACACCTCGGGCTTCCTGGAGAAGCCGCTGGCCAGCGGCCGGTACGACAACCGGCTGTGGGCGCTGCCGTTCAACACCGACGCCGGCCTGCTGTTCCGCCGGTCGGACCTGGTGGAGCCGGCCCGGAGCTGGGCGGAGCTGGAGTCCCAGGTGGAACGGTTCTTCGCCGACCAGGGGCGGGCGCCGGGCGTCGAGGCGGGTTACGCCGGCCAGCTCGACGAGTACGAGGGCCTCACCGTCAACGTCCTGGAGGCGGTGCAGGACGTCGCCGACCGGCCGATGGTGCAGGACGGCAGGGTCGCCGTGACGGCGGACGACCTGGCCCGCGCGGTGGACCGGCTGCGACCGGCCGGACCGGACGGCGTGCCGGTGGTGCTGCCCGACGCGATCGACTTCGACGAGGGAGGGACCACGCGGGCGTTCCTGACCGGCCGGGTGCTGACCATGCGGAACTGGCCGATCGCCTACCGCGAGCTGGACAACGCGGTGCCGAGGCCGGAGTTCGAGGTCGACCCGCTGCCCGGCGGCAGCGTGCTCGGCGGCCAGAGCCTCGCCGTCACCGCGCACAGCGAGAACCCGGTGGCCGCCCAGGCGCTCATCGAGTTCCTCACCGATTCCCGCAGCCAGCAGCTGCTGTTCCAGCGCGGCGGCTTCGCCCCCAGCCGGACGGTCGTCTACCACGACGCCGAGGTCAGGGGCCTGTACCCGTACGCGGAGGCGCTCCTGGAGGCGGTGAACTCCGCCCAGCCGCGTCCGGTCACCCACTGCTACTGGGGCTTCAGCCGCGAGCTGGCCGCCATGGCCAGCCGTGCCCTCACCGACGGCACCCCGCTACCGGACGACGCCGTCGACCGGCTGGACGCCGCCCTGCGCTGCTAGGCCGATGTCCCGGCCGCGGTGGCGCGGAACTCCCGTTCGCGGATCGCGTGCTCGTCGGTGCGGGCGTCGTAGGTCCACAGACCGCGCAGCGCCGCCGCGGTGGCACCGACCCCGGCGACGCACAGGATGCCGCCGCTGACGATGGACGTGCGGACCGACGTCAGGTCGGCCACCAGGCCGGCGCGGGTCTGGCCGCCGAGCGGGCCGACCGAGTAGCTGAGCAGCTCGATGCCGGCCAGCCGGCCGCGCATGGAGTCCGGGATCGTCTGGTTCCAGATGACGCCGCGGAAGATGCCGCTCACCATGTCGGCGGCGCCCGCCACCACCAGGAACCCGAGCGCCACCCAGACCGAGGGCGCGAGCCCGGCCAGGGCGATCGCCGCGCCCCAGGCGGCCGCGGCGAGCACCACGGCGCGCCCGTGGTGGTGCACGTGCGTGGTCCAGCCGCTGGTCAGCGTGGCGGCCAGCGCACCGACCGTCTCGGCCGTGTACAGCAGCCCCAGCAGCTGCGGCGTGCCCAGCACGTCCTGCGCGAACGCCGGGAACAGCACGATCGGCATCGCCATCAGCATCGCGACCAGGTCCACCACGTAGGTGCCGAGCAGGTCGCGGCGGCGCACCGCGTACCGGATGCCCTCGGTGATGCCGCGCAGGCTCGGCGGGGTGCCGGCGTCCACCGGCGGGTAGCGGTCCAGCCGGGCGTACAGCGCGGTCGCCACGACGACGCCCAGCACCGTCATGCCGAACGCCCAGGGCAGGCCGGCGCCCGCGATCAGCAGGCCGGCCAGCGTGGGGCCGAGCAGCGCGCCGAGCTGCATGCCGAGCCCGGACAGCGACACCGCGGCCGGCAGCTCCTCGTGCCGCACCACGCGCGGCAGCAGCGCGTCCTTGCTCGGCCGTTGCAGCGACGACGCCACCGCCATCAGCCCGCCGACCACGTACAGCAGCCAGACCCGGGGCGCGTCCGAGGTGGCGTTCAGGCACAGCAGGCCCATCAGCACGGCCTGCGCCACGCCGGTCCACAGCAGCATGGCGCGGCGGTCGACGTGATCGGCGAGGGCGCCGCCGTACAGGCCGAACACCACGAGCGGCACGAGCTGCACGGCACCCATCAGGCCGACGGCCAGGTTGGAGCCGGTGAGCTGGTAGATCTGGAACGGCAGCGCCACGTACGTCGCCATGCCGCCCAGGTAGAAGACGGTGCTGGCGATCAGGAGCGTGCGGAAGTCCCGCGAGGTACGCAACGGTGTGATGTCCACCCGGAAGCGTCGTTCGGTGCTGTTCTTCCGGCCCACGATGCCTAACCTTCTCACGGCCCGCGACCGCGGATCCCATGGTTTCCCTGGAGAGGTTCGTGCGCGACATAGCGGTGTTCAGCGGCAGCGCCCATCCCGAGCTGGCGGCCGAGATCTGCGCCCACCTGGGGGTGCCGCTGCACCCCGTCCGGGTGGACCGGTTCGCCAACGACTGCATCGAGGTGCAACTGCAGGCCAACTGCCGTGAGCGCGACGTGTTCCTGATCCAGCCGCTGGTGACGCCGGTGCAGGAGAACCTGGTCGAGCTGCTGCTCATGCTGGACGCGGCGCGCGGCGCCTCGGCGGCCCGCACCACGGTCGTCATGCCGCACTACTCGTACGCCCGCTCCGACAAGAAGGACCGGCCGCGCATCTCGATCGGCGCGCGCCTGGTGGCGGACCTCATGGTGGCCGCGGGGGCCGGCCGGGTGCTGGCCATGACCCTGCACTCCCCACAGGTGCACGGCTTCTTCAGCGTGCCCGTGGACCACCTGCACGCGCTGCGCGAGCTGGCCACGTACTTCCGCCGCTACGACCTCTCGCACACCACGGTGGTGTCGCCGGACCTGGGCAACGCCAAGGAGGCCGCCCACTTCGCCCGCATGCTCGGGGTGCCGGTCGCGGCCGGCGCCAAGCAGCGCTTCGACGACGACAAGGTGACCATCAGCGCCGTCATCGGCGAGGTGGCCGGGCGCGACGTCATCGTGCTCGACGACGAGATCGCCAAGGGCAGCACGGTGATCGAGCTGATGGACCGGCTGCGCGAACGGGGCGTGCGCTCGGTGCGCGTCGCCTGCACGCACGGCCTGTTCTCCTCCGGCGCGCTCGGCCGGATCGGCGACCAGCCCGACGTGCTGGAGATCGTCTGCACGAACACGGTCCCGATCCCGGACGGCGAACGCCACCCCAAGCTCGTCGTGCTCTCCATCGCCGACGCCCTCGCCCAGGCCATGCGCCGCATCCACAACGGCGAGTCGGTCAGCGCCCTGTTCACCACCGCCTGAGCCCGGTGACTGAAGGCGCCTTTCAGTCGTGTGAGCCGGCTGAAGGCGCCTTTCAGTCACCTCGGCGACTGGCTGAAGGCGCGTTTCGGTCACCTCGGGGTCAGCGGCCGACGGCGTAGCCCTGGGCGCCGCGGGGGTTGGCGCCGGCGTACAGCAGGCCGGTGTCCGGGTCGCGGGCCACGGCGGAGAGTCGGCCGAGGGCCCACGGGCCGGCGTCCACCACGTCGTGGCCGCGGCGGCGCAGCTCCGCGATGGTGGCCTCCCCCAGCCGGGACTCCACGGTGAGCTCGCCGGGCCGCCAGCCGCGCGGGTGGAACGACGAGGGGAAGGCCCCGCTGTGCCAGGCCGGGGCGTCGATCGCGGCCTGCAGGTCGAGGCCGCCGACGGTGTGCGCGAGCCAGAAGCACAGCTGCCACTGGTCCTGCTGGTCGCCGCCCGGGGTGCCGAACGCCAGCACCGGGCGGCCGCCGCGCAGCGCCATCGACGGCGACAGCGTGATCCGCGGGCGCTTGCCGGGCTGCAACGAGTTCGGCAGGCCGTCCTGGAGCCAGAACATCTGCGCGCGGGTGCCGAGGCTGAAGCCGAGCGCGGGGATGACCGGCGAGGACTGCAACCAGCCGCCGGACGGGGTGGCGCTGATCATGTTGCCGGCCGCGTCCACCACGTCGACGTGCACGGTGTCGCCGCGCCCGGCCTGCTCGTGCTCCTGTTCGGTGAGCCGCTGCGCGAGCGAGGGCTGCCCGTCGTACCGGCCGACCCCGCCGCCGCGCAGCACGTAGTCCGGCAGCACCGGCCGCCTGCCGAGCGGCGCGCCGGGCCGCAGCACCATCGACGCCGTGGACGCCATGGACGCCACCGACGCCACCGGCGCCGGCCCGTCGAGCAGCTCCCGCCGGTCCGCGGCGTACGCCGGGGTGAACAACGCCTCGAACACGGCGCGGTCGCCGGAGTCGCCGTACCAGGCCTCGCGGTCGGCGAACGCGAGCTTGGCCGCCTCCACCGCGGTGTGCACGGTGCCGGCCGTCGGCACCCCGTCCACGTAGGCCAGGTCGGCCCCCGCAAGCAGCTGGAGCTGCTGCGCGAGCACCGGCCCCTGCGTCCACGCGCCGCACTTCACGAGCGTCCAGCCGTCGGCCAGATCGACCAGCAGCGGCGTCTCCCAGGAGGCCCGCCACCCGGCCAGGTCCGCGCCGGTGAGCACGCCGGCGTGCGGCCGGCCGCTCTCGTCCCACACCGGCTCGCGGCAGAACGCCTCGATCGCCTCGGCGACGAAGCCCTCGTACCAGGCCAGCCGGGCCGCCTCCAGCTGGGCCTCGCGGTCGCCGCCGGCCGCCTCGGCCTCGCGCAGCAGCCGCTCCCAGGTGTCGGCCAGCGCGGGCAGCCGGAACAGCGCGCCGGCCGCCGGGACCGGCAGCCACTGCGCGGCCGACGTCGGCCAGTGCTCGCGGAACAGCCCCTCGACGCGCGCGATCGTGGCCGGCACGCCCGGGATGAGCGGGAAGCCGTTGCGGGCGTAGCCGATCGCCGGCGTGAGCACCTCGCGCAGCGTGCGGGTGCCGTGGTCGCGCAGCAGGGTGAGCCAGCCGTCCCAGGCGCCGGGCACGCACGCCGGCAGCAGCCCGTTGCCCGGGATCAGCTCCAGCCCGAGCGACCGGAACCCCGGCGCGGTGGCCCCGGCGGGCGCGACGCCCTGACCGCACAGCACGCGCGGCGCGCCGCCGGCCACCGAGACGATCGCCGGGACCTCACCGCCGGGGCCGCACAGGTGCGGCTCCACGACCTGCAGCACGAACCCCGCGGTGACCGCCGCGTCGAAGGCGTTGCCGCCGGCCTCCAGCGCCGCCATGCCGGCCGCCGAGGCGAGCCAGTGCGTCGAGGCGACCATGCCGTGCGTGCCGCTGAGCTGCGGCCGGGTGGTGAACACGGCCGCGACGCTATCCCGCCGCGGCTGCACAGTCCTACGGTCCGGTCGCCGCGGAACCGATCAGCGGCCGACGCCCCGGACCGCGAAGCCGGTGCGGCGCAGCACGTCGAAGTCGAGCAGGTTGCGGGTGTCCACCACCACGCGCTGGTGCACCACGTCGGCCAGCCGCGCCCAGTCGAGCGTGCGGAACTCCGGCCACTCGGTGAGCACCACGACGGCCGCCGCGTCCTTGGCCGCCAGGTACGGGTCGTCCAGCACGGTCACCGCGTCGGTCACCCCGGGCACCGCGCCCGGCACGCCCGGGTCGTACGCGGTGAGCTCCGCGCCGGCGGCTCGCAGCAGGCCGGCCACGGCGAGCGCCGGCGAGTCGCGCAGGTCGTCCGTGCCGGCCTTGAAGGTGAGCCCCAGCACGCAGATCCGCGCGCCGTCGAGCGGCCCGCCGATCGCTTCGCCGATCTTGGTCACCATCCGCTCGCGCTGCCGGGTGTTGGTGTCGATCGTGGCCCTGAGCAGCGGGAAGTCGAAGTCCGCCGCGGCCGACACCTGGAGCAGCGCGTGCGTGTCCTTGGGCAGGCAGGAGCCGCCCCAACCCGGCCCGGGCGAGAGGAAGGACTGGCCGATGCGGCGGTCGTAGCCGATGCCCTCGGTCACGTCGAGCACGTCGGCGCCGAGGCGCTCGCACAGCTCGGCGACCGCGTTGACGTAGGAGAGCTTCATCGCCAGGAAGCAGTTGGCCGCGTACTTGACCATCTCGGCGCTCGCCGCGTCGGTGAGCACGGTGGGCGCGCCGAGCCGGGCGTACAGCGCGGCGACCCGCTCCGCGGCGTGCTGCGCGTCGGCGCCGACGACGATGCGGTCCGGGTTCAGGAAGTCGCTCACGGCGGAGCCCTCGCGCAGGAACTCCGGGTTGCTGACCACCGCGATGTCCGGGCGGTCCAGCAGCGCGGACACGCGGGCCGCCGTGCCCACCGGCACCGTGGACTTGTTGACGATCACGCAGTCCTCGGGCAGCAGATGCCGCACCTCGGCGACCACGGCCTCCACGGCGGACAGGTCCGCGGCGCCGCCCGCGCCCATCGGGGTGGGCACGCACAGGAAGACGACCTCGGCGTCGGCGACCGCCGCGGCGCCGCCCACCACGAACGACAGCCGGCCGGCCAGGACGTTCTCCGCCACCAGCTCCTCCAGGCCGGGCTCGAGGATCGCCACCTCGCCGCGCCGCAGCCGCTCCACCTTGGCCTCGTCGACGTCCGCGCACACCACGCGGTGACCCAGCGAGGCCAGGCAGGTGCCGGTGGTCAGCCCGACGTAACCCGTTCCGATGACCGCGATCCGACGCACGAACATGCACATCACCCCCGCTGAGGACCCACCCGAACGGCCCAATGTCGCACGCGGCGGGGGCTCTCGGGAACTACTGAGAGCCACGATCACTATCGCCGGTCCTCCTACGGAGCGTTACGGCTCACAGCGGTGACTCCTGGTATCTGGGATAGCCTCCGCGATCGTGAAGCAGCGACGACTGGGTGAGTCAGGACTGGTGGTCAGCGTCGTCGGCCTGGGCTGCAACAACCTGGGCCGGCCGGGCACCGCCACCGAGGACGCGCCGGGCACCCGCGCCGTGGTGGACGCCGCGCTGGAGGCCGGCGTCACGCTGTTCGACGTGGCCGACGTGTACGGCTCGCCCCGCGGCCGCTCCGAGGAGCTGCTCGGCGAGGCGCTCGCCGGACGGCGCGAGCAGGCGATCATCGCCACCAAGTTCGGCGCCCCGATGAACGGCGCGAACGGGCCGGACTTCGACGCCCGCGGCTCCCGCCGGTACGTGCGCCGGGCCGTCGAGTCGTCGCTGCGGCGGCTGCGCACCGACTGGATCGACCTGTACCAGCTGCACACGCCGGACGCCGGCACGCCGATCGAGGAGACGCTGAGCGCGCTCGACGACCTGGTGCGCGACGGCCTGGTGCGCTACGTGGGGCACTCCAACTTCACCGGCTGGCAGGTGGCCGACGCGGACTGGACGGCGCGCAGCCGCGGGTTCACCCGCTTCGTGTCCGCGCAGAACCACTGGTCGCTGCTGGAGCGCGACGTGGAGCGCGAGGTCGTGCCGGCCTGCGCGCGGTTCGGGCTCGGGATGCTGCCGTACTTCCCGCTGGCCAGCGGCCTGCTCACCGGCAAGTACTCGGCCGACGCGCCGCCGCCCGCCGGCACCCGGCTGGCCTCGAACGCGCAGCGGCTGGCCGCCGCGCCGTGGGACCGGATCGAGGCGCTGCGCACCGTCGCCGAGAAGGCCGGCGTGACCATGCTCGACGTGGCCATCGGCGGGCTCGCCGCGCAGCCCACGGTGTCCTCGGTGATCGCCGGGGCGACCACGCCGGACCAGGTCCGGGCCAACGCCGCCGCGGGAGCCTGGGAGCCGGACGAGGACGCCCTCGCCGCCATCGACGCCGCCGCCCCGCGCTGACCTTTCCTCCCTGCCGAACAGGAGCACCAATGGAGATCAAGGACGTCGCCGCCATCGTCACCGGCGGGGCCTCCGGCCTCGGCGGCGCCACCGCCCGGGCCCTGGCCGCGCGCGGCGCCCGGGTGTTCGCGCTGGATCTGCCCAACGGCATCGAGAAGGCCGAGGCCGTCGACGGCGTGGAGTACCTGCCGACCGACGTCACCAAGGCCGACCAGGTCCAGGCCGCCGTCGACACCGCCGCCGGCTCCGGCGTCCCGCTGCGCGTCGTGGTCAACTGCGCCGGCGTCGGCTGGGCGGGCCGCGTGGTCGGCAAGCAGGGCCCGCACGACCTGGAGCTGTTCCGCACCGTCATCGAGGTCAACCTCGTCGGCACCTTCAACGTCATGCGCCTGGCCGCCGCCGCCATGGCCGCCGCCACCCCACCCCTCGACGAGGGCCAGCGCGGCGTCGTCATCAACACCGCGTCCATCGCCGCCTACGACGGCCAGATCGGCCAGGCCGCCTACGCCGCCTCCAAGGGCGGGGTCGCCAGCCTCACCCTGCCGGCCGCCCGCGACCTCGCGTCCTCCGGCATCCGGGTGCTCACCATCGCCCCCGGCATCATCGACACCCCCATGCTGGCCGGCGTCAGCGACGACTTCCGCACCACCCTGGCCGCCGGCGTGCCCTTCCCCAAGCGCCTCGGCAAGCCGTCCGAGTTCGGCGACCTCGTCGTCATGCTCGCCACCCACGACTACCTCAACGGCGAGGTCATCCGCATGGACGGCGCCCTCCGCATGGCCCCCCGGTAACCGTCGCCGGGCGACCACCGCGACGCCCGACGCTTTCTCCGGCGACCCGGTCAGAGGTCGCCGGCGTAGGGGAGGGTGAGAACGGCGGGTGAGGACATCCAGTGGCGGAGGGTGTAGGTGGCGCGGACGTCGTCCTCGTTGTAGGTGAGGAGGCGGACGCGCTGGGTGTCGTCGGGGGTGGAGCCGTCGATGCCGACGGCGTCGCGGTACCAGCGCATGGAGTTCTCGCCGCCGGCCTCGGGGTCGCGCCAGGTGAAGCCGGCGGCCGGGGCGATGGTCTTGAGGCCCTTGCCGTGGGCGCACAGGAACTGCTCCCGCACGGCGCCGAACAGGTCGAACCAGGCGGCGGACTCGATGAAGGCCGTGACCTCGGCCGTGGACGGGATGCCGGGGTGGCCGGCGAAGCGCTGCGTCGACGCCAGCAGCCAGCGGTTCTCGGCCAGCTCGTTGTAGCAGAACGCGCGGAACGTCAGGCCGCGCGCCGCGGCCCGGGCGCGCACGGTGCGCAGGAACGTCCAGAACTCGGCGAACGAGCGCGCCTCGTCGTCGGTGGGCAGCGGTTGCCAGGTGGCGAAGGCCCGGTACCCCGGCGCCAGGCCGACGTCGGCGCCGGACAGCCAGCTCCCCCACAGGTACGCGCCGGCGTCGCCGAAGCTCTCCATGTCCACGTCGAGCTCCACGTCGGCGCGCGGCACGTCGATCCGGGGCAGCCGCCGCACCAGGGCGTAGTCCGACAGCCACGCCCGGGACAGCAGCACGGCGTCCTCGAACGGCATGCCGGCCAGCGGGGTCGGCGGCTCGGCGAACGGATCCAGGGCGGCCAGCGCGTCCACCGTCCCCACGCCCACCCCGCGCAGCGCCACGGCGTCCTCGCCGCGCAGCACCAGGCTCACGTCGCGCCGGTCGCGCAGCACCGTCTCGCACGTCGGCCACCACGGGCAGCCGCGGCACTCGGTGACCCGGGACGGGTCGGCCAGCGGCGCCGCCGCCGGGTCCAGCGCGGCCCGGGCCACGGCCAGCCGGTCGGCGAACCGCGCGTCGTACTCGGCGAGCGCGCTGCGGCCCCCGGGCCACGTGGGCGCGTCCAGGTCGTGCCAGAGCACCACGTCGGCGTCCAGTCCGATGGCGCCGCCGTACGCGCGCCCGGCCGGGTAGCGGCCCGCGGCCTGCAGCAGCCGCACCAGGTGTGCCAGCCGTAGCTGGTCCCGTGGCTGCGGCCGGACCCGGCGGTGCCGGTCGGGGCGCGCGCCGCCCGGCCGGGGGGCGGACAGCGGCGTGGTGAACGCCCCCGCGCCGGGGTCGGTGACCTTGTGCCGCACCACGATGACCGGCAGGTAGCCGCCGTCGACGCGCACCAGGAGCTCGCTGTGGCCCCGGCGCGCGCCGGACACGTCGGCCGGCAGCACCGCGCCCCAGATGTACGGGGCGCCGGCCTGCACGAGCTGGTCGGTGATGCCCGCCCGCTCGGCGCCGTCGGCCTCGGCCGGCACCTCCGTCCAGCCGCCGCCGAACAGCACGGCGAGCCGGTCGGCCACCTGGCGGCGGTGGGCGTTCGCGTCGGCCTTGCGCTGCTCTCCGGTGGGGTCGGGGGCGGCGCGCGGTGCGTCCACCATCGCCGGGTCGTGCTCGAGGTGCACGCGGCGGCGGCATCGGGTCACCGCGCCGGCATCGAGCAGGACCGTCGCGTTCACACTCTGAGCGTAGGTCGTCACCCCGACAGCTCGCCCCACCCCCACCGTCGTGGAAGGATCGGCGGTATGGCACGGCCCCGCCTCACCAGCCGCATCACTCCCCGCAACGCGCGGCGCGCCATCGGCGTGGCCAAGATCGTCGTGCCGGTGCTGGCGCCGTTCGTCATCCAGGCCGCGGGGTACGCGC
Organism: Pseudonocardiaceae bacterium; assembly: GCA_036402215.1. Lineage (GTDB taxonomy): Bacteria > Actinomycetota > Actinomycetes > Mycobacteriales > Pseudonocardiaceae > DASXTS01. Next base: position 372 of record DASWTI010000279.1, on the reverse strand, counting down.
GGCACCGCTGGGACCTGGCGCGGGCGCGGCGGCTCGGCCTGGCGCCGGACCAGCTGGCCGGCGTCACCGGACGCGGCGCCGCCCTGCACGCGCGGCTGGCACGCCTGGCCACCGTGCTGCGGGAGGTGGAGCAGCGGTACCCCCGCGACACCGCTGACAACGCCCGCGTCGAGGCCCGGCTGAGCGACCTCGCCGCCGCCATGCACGCCGCCGAGCTGATGCCGGCCGCCCGCCGCAAGGCCGCCCACCGCGCCGTCTCCGCGGAACTCGACGCCCTCGAGGACGCCCTCCTGCACCGCCTCGGCCTCACCGGCCCCACCACCTGACCCGTCCGCGCCGGCTCCCACGCGCACCCGCACGCGTCCCGTCCGC
>DASWTI010000278.1:0-6184 GCA_036402215.1 Pseudonocardiaceae bacterium | reverse complement strand
GTTCCCCGCGCGCGTGAAGTGCGCGCTGCTCTCCTGGATGGCGTGGAAGGACGCGACCACCCAGGCCCAGACCGACCAAGGAGATTCCCATGAGTGAGTCCATCGACCACGGCGACCTCCCGGAGGTCCCCGAGGCCACCCCGAACGGGAGTGGCGCCGGTGGCACCGCGACGGTGAGCGTCGAGGACGTCACCGAGGCGATGAAGGACGTCGTCGACCCCGAGCTCGGGATCAATGTCGTCGACCTCGGCCTCGTCTACGGCGTGCACCTCGACGAGCACAGCAACGCCGTGCTCGACATGACGCTCACGTCGGCGGCGTGCCCGCTGACCGACGTGATCACCGACCAGACCGAGTCGGCCCGCGAGGGCCTCGTCGGCGACGTCGCGATCAACTGGGGGTGGATGCCGCCGTGGGGTCCGGACAAGATCACCGAGGACGGCCGCGAGCAGCTGCGCGCCCTCGGATTCACGGTCTGAGGCCTCTTCCCACCGCGGCCTCCTTCTGCTCTCCCGTAACGGCGGGCCGCCCGGCGGACGACCTACCTGTTATGGATCACCCGTTGGCGGTGCTGCTGGCCGAGGTGGCCGATGGCAGGCACCCGCCGGCCGACGGCCGGGTCACCGTGATGCGGCCGCCCGGTGACGTCCAGGGAGTGCTCGCCTTCACCTCGCACCACGTGGTGGTCGCCGACGTCGGCCCCGACTGGGTGCGGCGGCGGCTGCGCCCCGGCGACCTGTCGGCGCCGCTCTCACCGCCCTTCCTCGGCGCGCTCGCCGAGGCCACCGGCCGCACGGTGACCAGCGTGGACGCCGTGATGGTCGGCCCGCCGGCGGATCCGGCGGACGCCTCGGACCTGGACCTCACCGAGATCGCGCCCGGCGTCTCCGCCGAGAAGTACCGCACCGGCGTGCGGGCCTGGGCCTGCGTGGGCGGCGCGGTGGAGCTGGGCCGCGGGCTGGCCGGCCGCTGGGAGGTGACGGTCGAGGTGGAGGACGAGGCGCGTGGCCGCGGCCTGGGCCGCACGCTGTTCGCCGCGGCGCGGCACCTGGTGGCCGGGATCGGCGGGCCGGAGGTCCCGGTGTGGGCGCAGGTCTCCCCGGGCAACGTCGCCTCGGTGCGCGCCCTGCTGGAGGCCGGCTACCGCCCCGGCGGCGCCGAGGCCCTGCTGCTCTGACCCGGCCCGGTCGCGCGCCGGTCGCGGCCACCGCCCGCGTGGGCCGGCGCCCGGCGCCCGGTCCCGCTCGGTTCCGTCGTGCCGTGCGGCGCGTCAGGCGGGCAACCGCAGGTCCAGCTCCAGCCAGCGCGCCAGGTCCGCGAGCTCCTCGCGCACCGCGTGCGCCGTCGCCGCGTCGAACGGCTCGTCCTCGTGGACGGCGTTCACCCGGAGCACCCCGCCGGCGCGGTCGGCGATCGCGTCCACCTTGCCGACCAGCCGGTCGCCGGACAGGACCGGCAGCGCGAAGTAGCCCCAGCGGCGCCTCGCGACCGGCTTGTACATCTCCAGCTGGTAGTCGAACTCGAACAGCTCGGCCATCCGCTTGCGGTCGTGGCTCAGCCGGTCGAACGGCGACAGCAGCGCCACCCGTCCGGTGAACGGCCGGTCCAGCGCCGACGGGTCCACCCGCCAGGTGCCGCGCACGCCCTCCACCACGGCCGGTTCGCCCGCCTCGGCCACGTCCGCCGGCTCCACCGGGCACTCCGGTCCGCGGGCCCGCGCGATGCCCAGGGCACGCAGCCGCCGCTCGTCGCGGATCCGCCGGGCCTCCTCGCGCGGCACGACCGGATCGTCCGGGTACACCCGCTCCGCCAGGTCCCACAGCCGGTCCGCACCCCGGCGCCCGGCGACCGCCACCTGGCCGCGTACCACCATGCACTCCAGCAACTGCGTCACGTTGCGGTTGTTCGTCCAGCCGGTCGATCGCCACGGCCGCACGCAGGTGTCCGGCAGCTCACGCGAGGGCAGCGGCCCGGACGCCGCGAGCCGCTCCAGGATGTCGCGGCGGCAGGCGTCGTTGGCCCGCACCCAGTCGCGCACCGAGGCCCGCCAGCCGGTCCGCTCGCCGGTGTCGTCGTCCCGGGCGGCCATGTCCGCCCGGTAGAGCGCCAGGTCCTCGGCCGGTCGGATCATCGCCCGCAGCTCCAGCAGGCGGCGGTCGGCCAGCGCCGCGTCCAGCTCGGCGGGGGAGTACGCCGACCCGAGCCGGCTCCAGGCCACCAGGTCGGCGTTCGGCGCCACCGCCGCCACCGGGTCGATCTGCAGCAGCGTCAGCCCGCGCACCACGTCCGCCAGCGTCGCCGGTCGTTCCCGGTCGAGCAGCTGCGCCCGCACGGCGACCCGCCGCGCATCCTGCCGCGAGAGCTCGTGGACCGTCACGACCCAGACGCTAGGCCACCGGCCCGACCTGGCTGAAAGGCGCCTTCAGCCGGTTGACCTGACTGAAAGGCGCCTTCAGCGGACTGGGACGACTGAAAGGCGCCTTCAGTGAGCTGGGACGACTGAAAGGCGCCTTCAGCCAGCAGGTGGCGCGGGCGGCGGGCCACCGGGGCCGACGGGGGCTAGTAGCGTCGGGGCGGATGAACCCGACGATCAGCACCGCCGACGGCGCCCGGCCGGGGACGGCACCGGAGCCCGACCTGGAGACGGCCCTGGAGACGGCGCGGGCGGCGCGCAAGGCCGGCGCCGCCAACGGCCTCGCCGCGAGCCCGTTCCGGGTGGACCGCGACCGCGTGGTGGCCTCGCCGTTCTTCGCGCGCCTGGCCGGGGTGACCCAGGTGGTCAGCTCCGGCGGCTCCGGGCTGCTGGTGCACAACCGCCTCACGCACAGCCTCAAGGTCGCCCAGGTGGCCCGCGCCATCGCCGAACGCCTGCTGGCCGTGCCGGAGCGCGCCGCGGTGCTGCGCTCGCTCGGCGGCTGCGACCCCGACGTGGTGGAGGCCGCGGCGCTCGCCCACGACCTCGGGCACCCGCCGTTCGGCCACCTCGGCGAGCAGGTGCTGGACCGCCTGGCCCGCGAGCTGTTCGGCCTGGACGACGGCTTCGAGGGCAACGCGCAGACGCTGCGCATCGTCACCACCACCGACGTGCGCGGTGCGCTCGGCGCCGGGCTCGACCTCACCGCGGCGGTGCGCGCGGCGCTGCTCAAGTACCCGTGGACGCGGTTCGACCACCCCCGGCCGCATCCCAAGGACGCCGCCGTGCCGCCGCGCGGCGCCGGGGAGCCACCGGACGCGCCGGGCACGGGCTCGGCCAAGTTCTCCTGCTACCGCTCCGACCTGGTGGACCTGGTGCAGGCCCGGGCGCCGTTCCAGGGTCTGCTGGCCGACAGCCAGCAGACCGTCGAGGCCGCGATCATGGACACCGCCGACGACATCGCCTACGCCATCCACGACCTGGAGGACTTCCACCGCGCCGGGGTGCTGCAGCACGCCACGGTGGCCGCCGAGCTCGGCGGCTGGCTGGACGACGCACTGGAGTTCGCCGGGCTGCCCGCCGCCGACCTGGCCGCCGACGAGCGCCGCCCCGGCCGGGCGCTGGAGATGCTGCGCCGGCGGCTGCACGCCAAGGACGCCTGGGTGGTGCACGACGACGCGTTCGCGGCCGCCGTGCGCAGGGTGCACGCCGAACTGGTGGACGGGCTGCTGGCGCACCCGTTCGACGGCTCGGCCGCCGCCGAGCAGGCCGTGGCGGCGTTCTCCGATCGCTGGACCGAGCGCCTGGTGGGCGGCGTGGTGACGGTCGCCGAGCCGCACCCGCGGGCCGCGCACGTGACGATCGCCGGACAGCAGTGGCACGAGGTGGCGGTGCTCAAGTTCGTGCACCACCGGTTCGTGCTCGGCCGTCCCGACCTGGCGCTGCACCAGCGCGGCCAGGCGAGCCTGCTCGCCACGCTCGTGGAGGCGCTGCGCGACTGGCTCGGTGATCACGGCGAGCACGCGCGGCTGCCGAGCCGGCTGCGCGACCTCGTCGGCCTGGCGCACGACGAGTACCGCGCCCTCGGCGTGGCGCACCCGGAGCGGCTCGCCGCGGGCCGCGCCGTGGTCGATTTCGTGTCCTCGCTGACGGATGCGCAGGCCGTCGCCCTGCTCGACGTGCTGTCCGGCCGGGCGAGCCATCTCTGGACCGACGCCCTGGTTCTCTGAGGCGGGTGCGCCCGGCGCCGGACCCTACGGACGGCCTAGGCTGGCCGGGTGACGGCGGCCTCGGCTGTACCCGGTGAACCGGACGCGATGAGCGCGATCGTGGCTGCCGTGCTGGGGCCCGGGCCGCACCAGACGCTGGAGCTGCTGGAGCTCCTGGAGCGCCCGCCCGGCACCCGCGTCGACGTGCTGCACGCGGGCGACGACCTGCTGCCGCGGCTGGCCCACCAGAAGATGCTGGCCCCCGCCCTGGCCCGCGCCGCCCGCGGCCTGCGCCCCGGCGGGCTGCTGCTCGCCGCGGTGCCCGAGCTGGACCGGCTGCGCGGCCTGCGCCCGGCCGGGCCGCCGCCCCGGGTCACCGGCACCGGCCAGGACCGCCGCGTGACCCTGCAGCTCTGGGACTGGGCCGAGGACGGCGCCTCCTACGGGCTCGACGTCGTGCAGCTCACCTGCGGGCCGGGTGGCTGGGAGGTGGCGCGCTCGGTGTCCACCCGGCACCAGGTGCTCACGCCGGAGCAGCTCCACGCGGCGTTCACCGCGGCCGGCTTCGCCACGGTGCAGCGGCTGACCCCGCCGGAGACCGGTCATCCGCTGCCGGTGTACGTGGCCGTGGCCGCCGGGTGAGCCGGCGCTCCGTCGAGGTCGAGCCGGAGCGGCTGGCCGGCTGGTACGAGCGCTTCGGCGCCCGGCACGGTGGCGTGACGAGCACCGAGCTGGCGCCGGACCTCGTGGTGGTGCGCGCGGCGGACGGGGCGACGGCGTCCGTGACGGTGCCCTACGGGACGCTCGACGCGCCGGCCGGCACCCACGACGGCCTGGCGGTGGACGCGCTGCTCGCGCACCTCGCGGTGCCGCGCCGGGTGGCGCTGCTGCTGGTCCGGCTCGGCGGCCACACCGCCGGGGTCGCGCAGGATGGCGTGGTGGAGCGCTCGTCGACCGATCGCCGCCTGGTGCACGGCCGGCACAAGGCCGGCGGGCAGTCCGCCAACCGGTTCCGCCGCCGCCGCGAGGGCCAGGCCAGGGTCGCCCTGCAGGCCGCGGCGGACACCGCGGCCCGGGTGCTGCTGCCGGAGCTGCCGGCCGTGGACGCCGTGGTGCTCGGCGGCGACCGGCGGGCGCTCGACCTGCTCCGCGAGGACACCCGGCTGGCGCCGATCTTCGCGCGCGCCGAGCCCTTCGTGCTGGACGTTCCCGAGCCCCGCCGCACCGTGCTGGACGACGCCGCCCGCCGCGCCCGCTGCGCCGTCGTCACTATCACCGAGCCGTCGTAGGGGTGGCCTCAAGGGCCTCCGCCATCTCACGCGAGCCGGCCTCTCGCGGGGGGTGAATGGACCGTTTGCCCTGCGTGGCGGGGTGAATGGACCATTTGTCCCACGGGGCTCGGGCGGCCCGCCCTGGCTCAGGTGAGCACCGGCAGCCGGGTCTCGTGGCCGTCCAGGACGCGGCCCGGCTCGGCGTCCAGCACCCCGGCCAGCAGCGCCGCGTACACGTCCCGGAAGTCCGTCGTCGGCCGCAGGTCGCCGTCGTCCAGGTCGGTCAGGCCCGGTTGCTCGCCGTGGAAGCCGCCGCGCACCCGCGGCCCCGCCACGAACAGCGGCCCGGCCGTGCCGTGGTCCGTGCCGTCGGAGGTGTTCGCCGCGACCCGCCGGCCGAACTCCGAGTACACCAGCACCGTCACGTCGCCGCCGCGCGGTCCGGCCGCCACGTCGCGCAGGAACGTGCCGAGCGCCCGGTCCAGCTCGCCGAGCAGCCGGGCCTGCGCGTTGCGCTCGTTGGCATGCGTGTCGAAGCCGCCCAGCGAGACCGAGTAGACCCTGGCCGGCGCGCCCAGCTCGACGCACCGGCGCACCACGTCGAGCTGCGCACCGAGCGCGCCGCGCCCGCCGGCCGAGCCACCGTCCGCGGTGTCCGGGTCGTCCGGGTCGTCCGGGTCGTCCGGTGCCTCGACGGCCTCGCCCAGCAGCTCGGTCGTGCGCACCACGTCGCGCATCGCCCGCGCGGCCCGCGCCTGGTGCTCGTGCTCGCCCGGCTGCTCGCCGCCGAG
>DASWTI010000277.1:0-4513 GCA_036402215.1 Pseudonocardiaceae bacterium | reverse complement strand
CGACACACCCGGCACCCGCGGCGCCGTCCGGTGCCCCCGGCACGGCGTTCGGGCCGGCGCCGCAGGACGCCGTGGCGGCACCGGAGGCGGCACCGGCGACCGGCGTGTACCCGACCGCGCTGCGGATACCGCGGATCGGCGTCGACGTGCGCGGCCTGGTGGGTCTCGGGCTGGACGCCACCGGCGCGCTGGCGGCGCCCGCCGACCCCCGGTCCGCCGGCTGGTTCGCCGCCGGCACCGTGCCCGGCGACCAGGGCCCCGCGCTCATCGCCGGACACGTCGACTCCGGGGCCGGGCCCGCGGTGTTCTTCCGGCTGAGTGAGCTGCGCGACGGCGACGAGGTGCACGTCGACCGCTCCGACGGCCGCACCGTGGCGTTCACCGTGGTCTCGGTGGGCACCTACCCCAAGGACGGCTTTCCCACCGAGCAGGTCTACGGGCCGACGCCGGTCGCCGAGCTGCGGCTGGTGACGTGCGGCGGCCCCTTCGACCGCGCCGGCGGCCGCTACCTCGACAACGTCATCGTCCAGGCCGTCCCGGCGCACCCACCCGCCTCTCCCTGACGCCGCCGCTCCCCGCGCACCGGACCGCCGGGCCGCCGTGCGCGCCGTCCACCGTGCCGGGGCACAACAGCGGCACAACGTCGCCACAACACGGCCTCCGTAGGAACGGTCCGAGAGGTCCACCGAGGAGGTAGCGATGAGCATGACTTGGCTGCGCCGGTCCGCGACGGCGCTGGTGGGGGCGCTCGCCCTGGCCGTGGTGGCGGTGACCGGCCCGTCGGCGCCGGAGGCGTCCGCGGCGTCGGCGGCGTCGTACAAGAGCAAGCTGTGCTGGACCGTGATGGAGGACGGCCGGCTCAAGGTCTACTGCGTCGACATCCAGGTGCAGTGGCCGTGGGACAAGATCTTCGAGTGCTGGATGTGCGGCGTCGGCCTGGACTGGACGCACGACCCGGTGCTGCCGGAGTCGGTGGAGGGGCTGGTCGGCCAGCACGTCGTGAACGGCCTCGCCACCCTGGGCGACGCCCGGTACGCGCCCGACCCGGCCACCCGGGACCGGCTGCGCGCGGCGGCCATGGAGCAGTTCTCGGTCGCCACCCGGTACGCCGGCGGCACCGGCATGCGCTTCCTGGCCGCCGGTGAGGCGAACCCGGAGAAGAACACCTTCGTGCGCATGTCGCTGCCCTGGATGCAGGCCGCCGGCGTCGACGCCGCCGACGGCATCACCCTGCTCCAGCGCGCCGCGGCGACCGCCGACCCGCGCGAGGCCGCCCGCCTGCGCGCCCTCGCCACCGCCGAGTTCGACGAGGCCTACGCCGAGCTCTCCGAACAGCGCGTCATCGGCTGACCTCCCGAGGCCGCCCGCCGAGCTTGCCCCTCCCGGGTGGCCGTCCCACGGGGGGACGCGAGGCCCCCTGGTGTGCTCCCGCCGCCAGGGGGCCTTCTCGTGCGCCCACCCGCCGCGGCGGGGGAGGATGCGGGCGTGAGTACGCACCCGAGGGCCGGGACGCCCGCGACCGTTGAGGACCTGGTGGACGTGGCGGCGTTGCTGGCCGCGTACCACGACGTGCGGCCGGATCCGGGGGAGCCGGGGCAGCGGGTGGCGTTCGGGACCTCCGGGCACCGGGGGTCGGCGCTGGACGGCTCGTTCAACGAGGACCACATCGCCGCCACCAGCCAGGCCATCTGCGAGTACCGGGCGGGGGCCGGCATCGGCGGGCGGTTGTTCCTGGGCAAGGACACGCACGCGCTGTCCGGGCCGGCCTGGACGACCGCGGTGGAGGTGTTCGCGGGGAACGGCGTGGAGGTGGTGGTCGACGCCCGCGGCGGGTGGACGCCGACGCCGGCGGTGTCGCTGGCGATCCTGACCCACCCGGGGTCGGACGGCGTGGTCGTGACGCCGTCGCACAACCCGCCGCGCGACGGTGGCTTCAAGTACAACCCGCCCGACGGCGGCCCGGCCGGCACGGACGTCACGAGCTGGATCGCCGACCGGGCCAACGCGCTGCTCGCCGACGGCCTGCGCGGGGTGCGGCGCACCGGCGGCCTGTCGCCGCGGACGCACGACTTCCTCGGGGCGTACGTGGACGCGCTGCCCTCCGTGGTGGACCTCGACGCGGTGCGCGCCTCCGGGCTGCGGATCGCGGCCGACCCGCTCGGCGGCGCGAGCGTGGACTACTGGCAGGAGCTCGCCGACCGGCACCGGCTGGACCTCACGGTGGTGAACACCGAGGTGGACCCGGCGTTCGGCTTCATGACGCTGGACTGGGACGGCAAGATCCGCATGGACTGCTCCTCGCCGTACGCGATGGCCTCGCTCGTGGAGCGCATGCGCGGCGGCGAGTTCCGGGTGGCCACCGGCAACGACGCGGACGCCGACCGGCACGGCATCGTCACCGCCGACGGCGGGCTGATGAACCCCAACCACTTCCTGGCCGTGGCCATCGACCACCTGTACGCCCACCGCGACGGCTGGCCGGGCGCCGCCGCCGTCGGCAAGACGGCCGTGAGCTCCTCGATGATCGACCGGGTGGCGGCGCGGCTCGGGCGCCGGCTGTACGAGGTGCCGGTCGGCTTCAAGTGGTTCGTGCCCGGGCTGCTCGCCGGTGAGCTGGCGTTCGGCGGCGAGGAGAGCGCCGGGGCCTCGTTCCTGCGGCGTGACGGCTCGGTGTGGACGACCGACAAGGACGGGCTGATCATGGCGCTGCTCGCCGCCGAGATCACGGCCGTCACGGGGGAGACGCCGAGCACCCGCTACCGCGCGCTGGTGGCGGAGTTCGGCGAGCCCGCGTACGCCCGCGTCGACGTGGCGACCACGCGCGAGGACAAGGCGCGGCTCGCCCGGCTGTCGGCGGCGGACGTCACCGCCACCGAGCTGGCCGGGGAGCCGATCCGCGAGCGGCTGACCACGGCGCCCGGCAACGGCGCGGCGCTCGGCGGGCTCAAGGTCACCACGGAGTCCGGCTGGTTCGCCGCGCGGCCGTCCGGCACCGAGGACGTCTACAAGGTGTACGCGGAGAGCTTCCGCGGCCCGGAGCACCTGGCCCGCATCCAGGCCGAGGCCCGCGAGGTGGTCGCCGCCGCGTTGTCCTGACGCCGGCCGCCGCCGCGCCTGCTCTGATGCCGGCCGCCGCCGCGCTGCTCCGAGGTCGGCCGCGGCCGGACCCAGGTGTCACCGTGAGTCGCGGTGACCGCGCAGGCACGTCGCCCTTTCGGCTGACGCCCCCGACCCGGGACCGGTAGAACATGCAGCGCGGGGGCGGGGAAGGAGCAGCGCATGGGCGCCGGTCCGCGGTTCCGGGTGCTCGGCCCGCTGGAGATCGCCGACGCGGTGGTGCGCGGTCCGAAGCAGCGGACGCTCGTCGCCGTGCTGCTGCTGCGCGACGGCCCGATGTCCACCGACGAACTGCTCGCCGCGCTCTGGGGCGACGCGCCACCGGACACCGCGGTGGGCCAGCTGCACACCCGGATGTGGCGGCTGCGCCGGTCGCTCGGCGACGTGGTGGTGACCCACGCCGGCGGTTACGAGCTCGCCGTGGGCCGCGACGACCTGGACGCCACGCTGTTCGCCGACGGCGCCCGGCGGGGCCGGGAGCTGCTGGACACCGGCCGCTTCGGCGAGGCCGCGGCCGTGCTCACCGGGGCGCTCGCGCTCTGGCGCGGCCCGGCGCTGCCCGACCTGGACGGCCCCGCGCTGGCCGCGCCGCTCGCCGAGCTGCGGGAACGGCGCCTCGCCGCGCTGCACGACCTGGGTGAGGCCGGGCTCGCCCAGGGCCGGCACCACGAGCTGGTGCCCGAGCTGCGCGCCCAGGTGCAGGAGCACCCGGTGCGCGAGGAGCTGCGCGCCCAGCTCATGCTCGCCCTCTACCGGTCCGGCCGGCAGGCGGAGGCGCTGGAGGTGTACCGCGAGGGCCGCCGGCTGCTCGTGGACGAACTGGGCATCGAGCCCGGGCCCACGCTGCACGGCCTGCACGAGCGGATGCTGGCCGGCGACGTGGGCCTGGAGCACGGCGCGCTCACCGTGCGCCCGGACGCCGCGCCCGTGGTGGCGCAGCTCCCCGCGGACCTCGCCGACTTCACCGGCCGCGGCGCCACCGTGGTCGAAGTGGCCGGCCACCTCACCGGCCCGGCGCGGCCGGCGCCGCGGGTGGTCGCGGTCTCCGGGCCGGCCGGCACCGGCAAGACCTCGCTCGCCGTGCGGGTGGCGCACCTGGTGGCGCCGAACTACCCGCACGGCCAGCTCTTCGTCGACCTGCGCGGCGTGGCCGAGCCGCTGGACCCGGCGTTCGTGCTGGCCCGCTTCCTGCGCGCGCTCGGCGAGGACCCGCGCACGCTGCCGGACGACCTGGACGAGCGGGCCGCGCTCTACCGGGACCGCACCGCGGCGCTGCGGCTGCTGGTCGTGCTGGACAACGCCGAGGGCGAGGCGCAGCTGCGGCCGCTGCTGCCGGCCGGCCCGCAGTGCGCGGTGCTGGTCACCAGCCGCCGCCGGCTCGCCGCGCTGGCCGGCA
>DASWTI010000276.1:0-8984 GCA_036402215.1 Pseudonocardiaceae bacterium | reverse complement strand
GAGGCCACCCCGGCCACGGCGCCGGCCCCGGCCTCGCCGTTCACACCGACGTTCGCCGCGCCCGGCGCGGTGGACGACGCCGGTGACGGTGCCCGCAACGGGCGCTCGCGGCCACGCCGCCGCCGTCGCCGCGGCGGGCAGGAAGCGGTGTCGGCCTCGTCGGCCCCGGCCGAGGACTGACCGCACCAGTGGTCCGACCCGAACGCCGCACCCGCGGTGACCTGGTGGCGGTGGCGTTGATCACCGTCGGCGTGCTCACCGCGGGTGCGCTGCTCTGGCGGTTCGGTGACGCCAGGGCGACCGAGTCCGAGCCGGCCATGGGCGCCACGCCCGCGCCGCTCACCACGCCCGCGGCGCTGCCACCCTCGTTCGCCGAGGTGTGGCGCGCCCGCAGCGGGGCCACCCCGGAGCCGGTGGTGGCCGGCGCCACGGTGGTCACCGGCGACGGCCGCGAGGTGATCGGCCGTGACCCGTTCAGCGGTGACCGGCGCTGGCGCTACGCCCGCGACCTCGACCTGTGCACCGTGGGCCGGGCGCCGGTGGACCCGGGCGCGGACCGCACCGCGGTGCGCGGGGCGATCACCGCGTGGTCGAAGGACCCGCGTTACTGCAGCGAGGTCACCGCCATCGGCGGGGACAGCGGCCGCCGGGTGCACCAGCGCAACGGCGACGCGCAGCGCGACACCCGCATCCTGTTCGACGGCAGCCACGTCACCGCCGTCGGCGCGCGTTACCTGGAGAGCTGGCGGTTCGACCTGGTGCGCACCACGCAGTACGGCGCGGTGCCGGCCCCGGTGAACCCCGGCAAGCAGCCGCGCCAGGGCTGCGTGTACGCCTCGGCGGCCACCGCGGCCAACCAGGTCGCGCTGCTGGAGCGCTGCGCCGACGGGGAACGCCTCACCGTGCTGCGGGTGAACCCCAAGGAGGCCGAGCTCCCCGAGGTGCTCTACTCCGTCGTCCTGAACGACCCCGCCGCGCTCGTGGTGTCCACCGCGGCGCAGCGCACGTCGGTGCTGCTCACCGCGCCGCCCCGGCTCGCCGTCTACGACGACAAGGGGAACCAGGTGGGAGTGCGGCCGATCGCCGCGGTGCCGCCGGAGGACACCGGCGCGGTGGCCGTGGCGGACACCGTGACCACGGCGGACGCCGTGTTCTGGTGGACCGGGCGGGACACCGTGGCGCTGTCCACCGCGGACCTGGGCACGCTGTGGACGGTCGAGGACACGCAGGGGCCGGGCACGCTGTTCGCCGGCCGGCTGCTGGTGCCGATGCCCGGTGAGCTGGCCGTGGTGGACGCGCAGAGCGGCCAGGTGCTGGGCACCACGCCGGTGGACCGTGACGGCTACGACGGCCCGGTGCGCATGGCCACCGCGGGCCCCGTGGTCCTGGAGCAACGCGGCGACACCCTGGTGGCGCTGCGGTAGGAGGCCGGCTCAGAGGCCGACGACGCCGTGCAGCCCGCCCACCTCGGTGCGGTTGAGCGCGCGCAGCGAGCCGGGCCGCTGGTCGCCGAGCCGCACCGGCCCCACGCTGGTGCGCACCAGGCGCTCCACCGGCAGGCCCACGGCGTCGAGCAGCCGCCGGACGATGTGCTTGCGGCCCTCGTGCACCACGACCTCCACGAGCGCGCGGCCGGGCGCGGCGTCCAGCACCTTGAACGAGTGCACCCGCACCGGGCCGTCGTCCAGCTCGATGCCGGCGCGCAGCCGCCTGCCCAGGTCACGCGGCACCTGGCCGAGCACCTCGGCGACGTAGGTCTTGAGCACCTCGTACGAGGGGTGCATGAGCCGGTGCGCGAGGTCGCCGTCGTTGGTGAGCAGCAGCAGGCCCTCGGTGTCGGCGTCCAGCCGCCCGACGTGGAACAGGCGCTCGTCGCGGCCGCGCAGGTAGTCGCCGACGCACGGCCGGCCCTGCTCGTCGGCCATCGTGGTGTGCACGCCGCGCGGCTTGTTGAAGGCCAGGTACACGAGGTCGTCGCGCAGCACGACGCGGGAGCCGTCCACGTGGATGACGGCGGTGCGCGGGTCGACGCGGCGGCCCTGCTCGCGCACGACCTCGCCGTCCACCTGCACCCGGCCGGCGTCGATCAGCTCCTCGGCGGCGCGCCGGGAGGCCACGCCGGCCTGGGACAGCACCTTCTGCAACCGCACGCCGCGGTCGTCGGAGCGGTCATCGGGGGTCATCGGGGGTCACCGCACATCGTCGATCGAGTCCACCTCGGGGAGCAGCGGGGCGATCGGCGGCAGGTCCTCCAGGCTCGCCAGGCCCAGCCGCTCCAGGAAGAGCTCCGTGGTGCGGTAGCGGATGCCGCCGGTGTCGGGGTCGGTGCCCTGCTCCTCGATGAGGCCTCGGGCGAGCAGGGTGCGGATGACGCCGTCCACGTTCACGCCGCGCACCGCGGCGACCCGGGAACGCGTCACCGGCTGCCGGTAGGCGATCACCGCGAGGGTCTCCAGCGCGGCCCGGGTGAGCTTGGAGCGCTGGCCGTCGAGCAGCAGGCGCTCCACGTACGGGGCGTGCTCGTCGCGGGTGTAGAACCGCCAGCCCTCGCCGGCCCGGCGCAGGTCGATGCCGCGGCGGCCGGCGGTGTAGCCGGCGGCCAGCCGGTGCAGCGCCTCGGCGACCCGGGCGACCGGCTGGTCCAGCACCGAGGCCAGCGCGTCCTCGCCGATCGGCGTGTCCACCACCAGCAGCAGCCCCTCGATCGCCGAGTCCAGCTCGTCGTCGGTGGCCAGGACCGGCGGCGCCTCCTCGTCCGCGTCGGCGGCATCGGCCGGACCGGCGACGGCGTCCGTGGCGTCCGTGGGGTCCGCCGCCACGGCGACGGCGTCGATGTCCGTGTCGATGTCCGTGGTGTCCCCCGCGGCGGCGACGAGGTCGGCGTCCGTGGGCGGCTCGGCGGGGTCCGGGGCGGCCGGCCCGGCGATGGGATCCACGTCGACGGTCACTCGTCCTCCTGCTCCCCGGCGGGCGCCGGGGAGTCCACGCTAGCGGAGCCGTCGCCGCCGCCCGGCGGGCCACCCACCCAGCGCACGCGCAGCTCGCCGAGCGCGTCCACCTGGTCGAAGGCCAGCAGCGCCTCCCGGTACAGCTCCAGCAGCGCCAGGAACCGGGCCACCACCTGCAGCGTGTGCTCGCAGTCGGCCACCAGCTCGGCGAACGTGGCGCTGCCCTCCTGGGCCAGCCGCGACCGCAGCAGCGCCGCGTGCTCACGCACCGAGACGTGCACGACGTGCAGGTGCGCGAGCGACACCGTGGGCGGCGGCTTCGGCCGGAACACCGCGGCCGCGATCTCCGCGAAGTGCGCCGCGTCCACGCCCAGCATCACCTCGGGCAGCAGCGCGGCGTACCGGTCCTCCAGCGCGACCGAGCGGGGGTAGCGGCGGCGCGCGCCCGCCTCCAGCTCGGCGAACAGCGCCGCCACCTGCTTGTACGCCCGGTACTGCAGCAGCCGCGCGAACAACAGGTCGCGGGCCTCCAGCAGCGCCAGGTCCTCGGCGTCCTCGACCTCGGCCGAGGGCAGCAGCCGGGCCGCCTTGAGGTCGAGCAGCGTCGCCGCGACCACCAGGAACTGCGTGGTCTCGTCCAGGTCGGCCTGGTCGCCGAGCGCCTTGAGGTGGGCGATGAACTCGTCGGTGACCTGGTGCAGCGCCACCTCGGTGACGTCCAGCTCGTGCTTGCCGATGAGCTGCAGCAGCAGGTCGAACGGGCCCTCGAAGTTCGCCAGGTGAACGGTGAAGCGGCTGCGCGTGAGCGCGTCGGTCTCCCCCGGCTCGTCCACGACGGCGGTTGTCCTGGTCACCCGGTGCCCGTCAGGCGGCGTACCAGCAGCGAGTCCTCGCCGTGCTCGTCCAGGTCGGCGAGCAGCACGGCCACCGCCTCCCGGACGATGCGGCCGCGGTCCACCGGCAGCCCGTGCTGGGCGCGCAGCAGCAGCCGGGCCTGCTCCAGGGCCACCAGCTCGTCGCCCGACACGTAGACGGTGATCTTGGCGTCGTGCTTCTGCCGGCCGCTGCCCCCGCGCGGCACCGGCGGCGCGGCGTGCGCCGGGACCCCGGTGGGCTGCACCCGGCGCGGCATGGTGGGACGGAAGAGCTCGGCGGCGCCCGGCAGGGGCGCGTGCCGACTCACCGGGCGATCACCTCGCGGGCCAGCGCCCGGTAGGCCTGCGCGCCGGCGGAGCGTGGCGCCCACTGGGTGATCGGCTCGCCGGCGACCGTGGTCTCCGGGAACCGCACCGTGCGGTTGATGACCGTGTCGAACACGACCTCGCCGAACGCCTCCACCACCCGGGCCATGACCTCGCGGGTGTGCAGCGTGCGCGGGTCGTGCATCGTGGCCAGGATGCCGGTGATCTCCAGCTTGGAGTTCAGCCGGTCGCGCACCTTGTCGATGGTGTCGATCAGCAGCGCCACGCCCCGCAGGCTGAAGAACTCGCACTGCAGCGGGATGATCACGCCGTCCGCGCAGGCCAGCGCGTTCACCGTGAGCAGGCCGAGCGAGGGCTGGCAGTCCACCAGGATGAAGTCGTACTCGCCGACGGCGTCGCGCAGCGTGCGGCCCAGGGTCTGCTCCCGGCCGACCTCGGTGACGAGCTGGATCTCCGCGGCGGACAGGTCGATGTTGCTGGGCAGCAGGTCCATGCCGTCGATCGACGTCTTCATGATGACGTCGCCGATGGCCGTGCCGCGCTCCATGATGAGGTTGTAGATCGTCGAGTCGAGCTGGTGCGGGGCCACGCCGAGGCCCACCGACAACGCGCCCTGCGGGTCGAAGTCCACCAGCAGCACCTTGCGGCCGTACTCGCTGAGCGCCGCGCCCAGGTTGATCGTCGTGGTGGTCTTGCCGACGCCGCCCTTCTGGTTGCAGACGGCCAGGATCCGCGCCGGGCCGTGGCCCATCAGGGGCGGCGGCTCGGGAATGTGGCGCTTCGTCCGCCCCGCCGGGTTCTCCTCGAAGACGTCCTCGTCGTGGTCCGGGCGGGCCGGGAGTCCCATGGGGCGCGGTGTCGACATGACGCTAGGTCTCCTTCTCGACGTGGTGCGCTCGGCGGAAGCGTAGGCCCCGCCCCGGCCCCGCTCAACGCGCCTCGCCGAACCGTGCACAATGGCACGACGACCCGGGGTTTCCCCGGATGACCCGCCCGGCGGACCGACGTAACCTCTGTTGGTGTGGACCTGACCCCGGCCGCGGTACCCGCCCGGCGCCCACCGGCGCAGCGAATCTGGCCCCGGCGGTCGGCGGCGGCGGCCGTCGTCTCCGCCGCGTTCACCGCGCTGCTGTACCTGATCGAGCTCGTGGACGCGACGCTGTTCGCCGGGCGGCTGGACCTGTTCGGCATCGAGCCGCGCAGCCTGGACGGCCTGGACGGCGTGGTGTTCGCGCCGCTGCTGCACGCCGACTGGGCGCACCTGGTGGCCAACACCGCGCCGGTGTTCGTCCTGGCGTTCCTGGCGATGGCCAACGGGCTGCGTCAGTGGATCGCGGTGACCGCCACGATCTGGCTGGTCGGTGGCCTCGGCGTGTGGCTCACCGCGCCGCCGGGCACCGTCACGGTGGGCGCCTCGGTGATCGTGTTCGGCTGGCTCACCTTCCTGCTGGCCCGCGGCTGGTTCAACCGCGCCGCCGCGCAGATCCTGCTCGGCCTGGTGCTGTTCGTGGTCTGGGGCGGGATGCTCTGGGGCGTGCTGCCCGGCGCCGACGGGATCTCCTGGCAGGGCCACCTGTTCGGCGCGGCCGGTGGCGTGCTGGCGGCCTGGCTGGTGGCCCGGGCCGCCCGCCCGGCGCGGCCGGCGGTGGCACCGCTGGTGTGACGACGGTCGGAGTGACGACGGCTGGGGTGACGACGGCTGGGATGACGCAGCTCAGTCGCGCGCCCGCGGGTGCGCCGTCGCGTACACCTCGCGCAGCGTGTCCACGGTGACGAGCGTGTACACCTGGGTGGTCGTCACCGAGGCGTGACCGAGCAGCTCCTGCACGACCCGCACGTCCGCGCCGCCCTCCAGCAGGTGGGTGGCGAACGAGTGCCGCAGCGTGTGCGGCGAGACGGCGGCCGTGATCCCGGCCCGGGCCGCCGCCTCGCGCAGCACCTGCCAGGCGCTCTGCCGGGACAGCCGCCCGCCGCGGGCGTTGAGGAACACCGCGGGCGTGCCGAGGCCGCGGGCGGCGAACGCCGGCCTGGCCCGCACCCGGTAGGCGTCCAGCGCGGCCAGCGCCGGCCGCCCGATCGGCACCAGCCGCTGCCGGCCGCCCTTGCCGGCCAGCAGCACGGTTCGCCCCTCGGCGTCCACGTCGTCCAGGTCCAGGCCCACGGCCTCGGAGATCCGCGCGCCCGTGGAGTACAGCAGCTCCAGCAGCGCGCGGTCCCGCAGCCCGCGCGGGGTGTCCTCGGCGCCGCGGCCGGTGGCGTCCAGCAGCGCCAGCACGTCGGACACCGGCAGCGCCTTGGGCAGCCGCTTCGGCGGGGTGGGCGGCCGCACGTCGCGCGCCACGTCGGCCTCCGTGAGCCCCTCGCGGTGCGCGAACCGGTGCAGCCCGCGGGCCGCGACCACGGCGCGTGCCGCCGAGGACGCGGCCAGCGGCGGCCCGCCGTAGCTGCCGTCGCGCAGCGCCACCAGGAACCCCGTGACGTGCGGCTCGCTCACCTGGTCGAGCTCGGTGACCCCGCGCCGCGCCAGGTGCTCGGTGTACCGCCGCAGGTCCCGGCCGTAGGAGTCGAGCGTGTTGCGGGCGGTGCCGCGCTCGACGGCGAGGTGGTCCAGGTAGGCGCGCAGCACCCGGCGCAGGCCGGGCGGGACGTCCGGCCCCGCCGTGCCCACCACGCTCACCCGGTCCCCATGGGCCTCAGCGCCCGGCGCCCGCCGGCTGCTCGGCCAGCGCGGTGCCCAGCGGCACGTACGTCAGGTCGTGCGCCTCGGCCACCTCGGCCAGCACCACGTGGCCGCCGACCACGTTGACGCCGCGGGCCAGCGCCGGGTCGGCGTGCACCGCGTCGCGCAGCCCGCGGTCGGCGAGCGCCAGCGCGTACGGCAGCGTCACGTTGGTCAGCGCGTACGTCGAGGTGTTCGGCACCGCGCCCGGCATGTTGGCCACGCAGTAGAACACCGAGTCGTGCACCGGGTAGGTGGGGTCGGCGTGCGTGGTGGGACGGGAGTCCTCGAAGCAGCCGCCCTGGTCGATCGCGATGTCCACCAGGACCGACCCGGCGCGCATCCGGGACACCAGGTCGTTGGACACCAGCGTCGGCGCCTTGGCGCCCGGCACCAGCACGGCGCCGATCACCAGGTCCGCCCACAGGCAGGCCTTCTCCACCTCGTAGGTGTTGCTCATGATGGTCTGCAGGTGCCCGCGGTAGGTGAAGTCGATCTGCCGCAGCCGGTTGATGTTGGTGTCCAGCACGACCACCTCGGCCTGCAGGCCGAGCGCGATGGTGGCGGCGTTCATCCCGGCCACGCCGGCGCCGATCACCGCGATCTTGCCGGCCGGCACACCGGACACGCCGCCGAGCAGCACGCCGCGGCCGCCCTGGGCGCGCTCCAGGGTGTGCGCGCCGACCTGCGGGGCCATCCGGCCGGCCACCTCGGACATCGGGGCCAGCAGCGGCAGCGTGCCGTCCGGCAGCTGCACCGTCTCGTAGGCCACCGCGCTGATCCCGGAGTCCACCAGGGCCTGCGTGCACTCCCGGCTGGCGGCCAGGTGCAGGTAGGTGAACAGCACCTGGCCGGAGCGCATCCGGTGGTACTCCTCGGCGATCGGCTCCTTGACCTTGAGCACCAGGTCGGCCTCGGCCCACACGTCGTCGGCCGACCTGATGATCCGCGCGCCGGCGCCCTCGTACTCCGCGTTGGACAACGCGGAGCCGGCGCCGGCGTCGTGCTCGATGAGCACCTCGTGACCGCGTCTCACGAGCTCCAGCACGCCGGCCGGCGTGATCGCCACCCGGTACTCGTGGTTCTTGAGCTCGCGGGGTACTCCGACCTTCACGGATACGCCTCCTCGGCGGACCGGACCAGCCCGGCACGGGTGAGGCCGGGATCAACAGCGCAGACTCTAGTGGCGCACGCCACGCGCGCACCCCGATGGCACAACACATGCCGATCGGCGCGCGACGGCCACGGTCCGCGCCCGCCCGGTGCCACGCTGCGACCACGGCTGCGACCACGGCTGCGACCACGGGTGCGACCGGGGGCGCACTTCCGGGCCGTGGCGCCCGCGCGGACGGACGCCCCACGCGGGTGAGGCGCGGGAACGCGCGAGGCAAGGACTAACCTGCGGCCATGAGCACTCCACCGGCCCCACCGCCCGGATCGGACCCCTACGGCTGGCCGGCGGCGCCCCACACCCCGCCCGGCGGCGCCCCGGGCCCGCAGGACCATCCGCCCGCCGGCTACCCGTCGCCGCAGCAGCCGACCACGGCCTACCCGAGCGGCGGCTACCCCGACCCGTCCGGCGCGCCGACGTACCCGGACCCGACGTACGGGGCCCCGTCGGGCGGCTACCCGGACCCGTCGGCCGGTGCCTACGGCGCGCCGCCCGCGCCGGGCGGCTACTCGGCCTACCCGGACCCGTCCGCCGGCTACGGACCGCCGAGCGCCCCGGGTGGTTACCCGGCGGCGACCGGCTACCCGGCCGCCGCGTACGCCGGTGGTCCCGGCCAGTACGCGGACCCGTCGGCGCCGTTCGGCTACGACCCGCAGGGCCGGCCGTACTCGGACAAGCAGAAGCTCATCGCCGGCCTGCTGCAGATCCTGATCGGCGGCTTCGGCGTCGGCCGGTTCTACACCGGGCACACCGGCATCGCCGTGGCCCAGATCGCGGTCACCATCGTGACCTGCGGCATCGGCGCCATCTGGGGTCTGATCGACGGCATCATGATCCTGGTCAACGGCGGCACCGACGCGCAGGGCCGCCCGCTGCGCAGCGACTGACGCGCGACCCCGCGCGCACCGGCGGCGCCCCACGCCCGGGCTCGTCCCGGCCCGGGT
>DASWTI010000275.1:0-1563 GCA_036402215.1 Pseudonocardiaceae bacterium | reverse complement strand
CTGGTTCGAGCACCACTACCCGGGCGACTTCATCGTCGAGTACATCGGACAGACCCGCGGCTGGTTCTACACCATGCACGTGCTGGCCACCGCGCTGTTCGACCGGCCGGCATTCCGCACCTGCGTCTCGCACGGGATCATCCTGGGCGACGACGGCCAGAAGATGTCCAAGTCCAAGGGCAACTTCCCCGAGGTCAAGGAGGTGTTCGACCGCGACGGCTCGGACGCCATGCGCTGGTTCCTGATGGCCTCGCCGATCCTGCGCGGCGGCGACCTCATGGTCACCGAGCAGGCCATCCGCGACGCGGTGCGCACGGCCGTGTTGCCGCTGTGGAACTCCTGGTACTTCCTCGCGCTGTACGCCAACGCGGCCGGCACCGAGGGCACCTGGCGCACCGACAGCACGCACACCCTGGACCGGTACGTGCTGGCCAAGACGCACGACCTGGTCGCCGGCGTGACGGCCCGGATGGACGCCTACGACCTGTCCGGGGCGTGCGGCGCCATCCGCGACTTCCTCGACGTGCTCACCAACTGGTACGTGCGGCGCTCGCGGGACCGCTTCTGGTCGGGCGACCAGGACGCGATCGACACCCTGCACACCGTGCTCGAGGTGCTGTGCCGGGTGGCGGCGCCGCTGCTGCCGCTCACCACCGAGGTGGTGTGGCGCGGGCTCACCGGCGACCGCTCGGTGCACCTCACCGACTGGCCGGCGGCGGACGTGCTGCCCGCCGACGCCGGCCTGGTGCGCGCGATGGACGAGGTGCGCTCGGTGTGCTCGGCCGCGCTCTCCCTGCGCAAGGCCAACAAGCTGCGGGTGCGGCTGCCGCTCGCGCGGCTCACCGTGGCCACGCCGGACGCCGACGCGCTGGCCCCGTTCGCCGACCTGATCGCCGACGAGGTCAACGTCAAGGAGGTGCTGCCGACCACCGACGTGTCGGCGCACGGGCACACCGAGCTGTCGGTCAACGCCCGCGCGGCCGGCCCGCGCCTCGGCGCCGCCGTGCAGCAGGTGATCCGCGCGGTGAAGGCGGGCGACTGGACGCACGGCCCGGACGGCACGGTGGTCGCCGCCGGCGTCACGCTGCTGCCCGGCGAGTACGACGAGCGCCTGGTGACCGCCGACACCGGTGCCGCGGCCGCGCTGCCCGGTGGCGCGGGGCTCGTGGTGCTGGACACGAAGGTCACCCCGGAGCTCGCCACCGAGGGCGTGGCGCGCGACGTGGTCCGGCTCGTCCAGGTGGCCCGGCGCTCGGCGGGGCTGGACGTGTCCGACCGGATCGCGCTGGTCCTGGACGGCGAGCCCGCGGCGCTCGACGCGGTGCGGGCCCACCAGGACTTCGTGGCCCGCGAGGTGCTGGCGACGTCCGTGGACTACGACCGGGTGGCACCCGCGGCGCACGGCGGCGTCGTCGGCGACGACCTCTCGGTCCGCATCCTCGTCGGCCGGGCCGCCGATCACTGACCGGGTGCACCCGGACGGGCCGGCGCTGCGCTTCGCGGTGCGGGCCCGCCCGGGCGCCCGGCGGACGGCCGTCGGCGGCTCCTGGGACGGCCCCGGCG
>DASWTI010000274.1:0-8570 GCA_036402215.1 Pseudonocardiaceae bacterium | reverse complement strand
CCGTGCCGGTGGCGGCGGCCAGGGCGGTGTCGTGGTCGGCGCGGTAGTCCTCGGGGTTCCGCGACCAGATGCCGCTGCGCAGCCGGAACAGCGCGATCACGAACATCGTCAGGGTCACCGCGGCGGACAGGAACAGCGGCGCGCGCAGGCCGGCCTCGCGGGTGGCCACCACGGCGGCCACCGAGACCACCACGCCGCCGAGCATGGTGCCGAACGGCAGCGGGCCCCAGGCGAGCATGCGGTAGATGCTGTTGACCCGGCCGAGCATCTCGTCGGGCACGATGCGCTGCCGGTAGGAGATCGTCAGCACGTTCCAGACCACGGCGAGCGAGGCGCCGACGGCGAGCGCGAGGCACACCAGCACGGCGCTCGACGTGAGACCGATGGTGAGCGCCACGGCGCCGTTGCCGGCCAGCGTGACGAGCAGCGTGCGGCGGGCGCCGAGGCGGCGCTCCATGGTCTGCGCGAGCGGCGCGCCGGCCATCGCGCCGATGGCGCCGACGGAGAACAGCAGGCCGTACTGGAACGAGTTGAGGCCGAGGATCTCCTGCGCGAACAGCACCTGGGTGCCGATGGCGATCGCGCTGGCCAGGTTGAGCAGGCCGAGGAACAGGCCCAGCGGCCGCAGCACCGGGTGCCGCCAGAAGTAGCGCAGGCCGACCGCGATGTCGGCGCGCAGCGTGGCGGTGCTCGGCGCCGTGGCCCGCGGCGCGGCCACCACGAAGGTCACCAGCAGGGCCGCCACCAGGAACAGCGAGCCCTCCACGAAGAACGGCGTGGAGAGCGAGGCCAGCACGAGGATGCCGCCCACCAGCGGGCCGATGAACACGCCGGCCGTGGTCTCGGCGACCACCAGGTTGCCGTTGGCCATCTCCAGGCGGTTCTGCGGCACCAGGCGCGGCAGCAGGGTCTGGGTGACGTTCTCGTTGGCCACCGTGAGGGTGCCGACGACGAACGCGATGGCGTACAGCACGGCGATGTGCACGCTGCCGTACAGCACGATGAAGGCCAGGCCGACGATCAGCACCGCGCGCAGCAGGTGGCTCACCGAGAGCATCCGCCGGTGGTCGCCGCGGTCGATGATGGCTCCGGCCGGCAGGCTCATCAGCAGCCACGGCAGCTCGGCGGCCATCGTCACGCCGGCCACCAGGATCGGGTCCCGGGTCTCCGTAGTGACCAGCCACGGGAACGCCACCGCGGCGATCCCGGTGGCCAGGTTGGCCACGAAGAACGCGCCGCACAGCGTCCAGAAGCTGCGGCTGAGCGGGGCGGCCTGCGGGGTCGGGCGGGCCGCCACCCCGGCCGTCACGGCCGTCGTCCCGAGCTGATACCGGAGTTCACCGGGCCACTCGACCGCCCGCTCCATATCACCGTCAACGCGCTGACCACTTGTCGCCAACCGGGGGGTGGTCGCTTGTCAGGCCGGTCGGGACGTACACAGGATTGCCCGGCATTCGGACGATGCCGTGTGTCCGCGTCAGCCAAGGCGCATCGGCATGTCCGCGAAAAGTGGACGCCGGCTCGCCCTCGTTGGCCGGCCACGGCATCGGCATCGGCATGGCAAGGGGCTTACACGTGAACGATGTGGACAACGGGCATATCGCCATCATCGGTATGGCCGGACGGTTCCCGGGTGCCCGGGACATTCATGAGTTCTGGCAGAACCTCGTCAGTGGGGTCGAGTCGATCACCTTCTTCGACGACGACGAGCTGCTCGAGAACGGCGTCGCCCAGGCCACGATCGACAGCCCGAACTACGTGAAGGCGTCGCCGATCACCATCGACCCGGAGCAGTTCGACCCGGGCTACTTCGGCATGACCGTCCGCGAGGCCGAGATCCTCGACCCGCAGCAGCGGAACTTCATGGAGGCCTGCGACCTGGCGCTGCAGTACGCCGGGTACGACAGCAAGGGCTACCAGGGCCGGGTCGGCGTGTACGGCGGCGTCGGCGTGAACTCGTACCTGGACAACGTCAACGCTAACCCGGAGATCGTCGAGCTCACCGGCAAGCTCAGCACCAACATCGCCAACACCAACGACTACCTGGCCACCGGCACCTCGTTCCGGCTGGGCCTGCGCGGCCCGTCGTTCACCTGCCTGTCGGCCTGCTCGACGTCCATGGTGGCGATCCACCTGGCCTGCCAGGCGCTGCGCAACGACGACTGCGAGATGGCCCTGGCCGGCGGCGTGGAGGAGTTCATCCCCCAGGCCTCCGGCTACTGGTACTCCGAGGGCGGCCTCTACTCCCCCGACGGCCACTGCCGCACGTTCGACGCCAAGGCCCGCGGCACCATCTTCGGCAGCGGCACCGGCGTCATCCTGCTCAAGCCGCTGGCGAAGGCGCTCGAGGACAACGACACCGTGCTGGCCGTCATCCGGGCCACCGCGATCAACAACGACGGCTCCGACAAGGGTGCCTTCACCGCGCCGAGCATCGACGGCCAGCACGCGGTGGTCTCCGCGGCGCTGCGCCGCTCCGGCGTCGACCCGTCGACGATCTCCTACGTCGAGGCGCACGGCACCTCGACGTTCGTCGGTGACCCCATCGAGGTCGCCGCGCTCTCCCGGGCGTACGCCACCGAGGACAAGCAGTTCTGCGGCATCGGCTCGGTGAAGACCAACGTCGGCCACCTGGGCGCCGCGGCCGGCGTCACCGGCGTGATCAAGACGGTGCTGGCGATGCAGCACGGCATCCTGCCGCCGACGATCAACTTCGACGAGCCGAACCCGCAGATCGACTTCGGCAACTCCCCGTTCTACGTGCAGACCGAGCTGCAGCCGTGGAAGTCCGAGGAGGGCCGGCCGCGCCGCGCGGGCGTCAGCTCCTTCGGCGTCGGTGGCACCAACGGCCACGTGATCCTGGAGGAGGCGCCGCGCGTCGAGGCGAACAGCGAGTCCGTCCGCTCGCACCAGCTGCTGCTGCTCTCGGCCCGCACGCCGACCGCCCTGGAGGGCAGCGCCACCGAGCTCGGCGCGCACCTGCGGGCCAACCCGCAGGACCTGGCCGACGCCGCGTACACGCTGGCGGTGGGCCGCACCCGCCGCGCGGTGCGCTCGTTCACGGTGGCCGCGAACGCCGAGGAGGCCGCCGACCGGCTGGCCGCCGGCGTGCCGCTGCCGAGCCCGGGCGTGGTCCCGCCGCGCGGCGTGAAGCGCGACGTGGCGTTCATGTTCCCCGGCCAGGGCGCGCAGTACGTCCAGATGGGCCGCGACCTGTACGAGTCGGAGCCGGTGTTCCGCCAGGAGGTGGACGACTGCTCCGAGGTGCTCGCCGAGCACACCGGCTGGGACCTGCGCGAGCTGCTGTACCCGCCGGCCGGCCTGGACGAGGCCGACGCCAAGGCGGCCGGCGACCGGCTCAACGAGACGTCGGTGACCCAGCCGGCGCTGTTCGTCATCGAGTACGCCATGGCGAAGCTGCTGCTGAGCTGGGGCGTGCGGCCGACCGTGATGGCCGGCCACTCCATCGGCGAGTACGTGGCGGCGACCCTGGCCGGCGTGTTCTCCCGCGACGACGCGATCGGCCTGGTGGCCACCCGCGGCCGGCTCATGCAGGACATGGAGCGCGGCTCCATGATCTCGGTGCCGCTGTCCGAGGAGCTGCTGCTGCCGATGCTGGGCGACGGCGTGGACCTGGCCGCGGTCAACGCCCCCGGCCTGTGCGTGGCGTCCGGCCCGGACGACGCGATCACCGCGCTGCGCGACGTGCTGTCGCTGCAGGGCATCGAGTGCCGCCCGCTGCACACGTCGCACGCGTTCCACTCGCGGATGATGGACCCGATGCTGGAGGCCTTCACCGCGCAGGTGGCGGCCGTCAAGCGCGACGTCCCGTCGGTGCCGTTCGTGTCGAACCTGACCGGTGAGCTGATCACCGAGGAGCAGGCGGTCGACCCCGGGTACTGGACCGCCCACCTGCGCAACGCCGTCCGCTTCGGCGACGCGGTGAAGCTGCTGACCGCCGCCGGCACCACGGTGCTGATGGAGGTCGGCCCGGGCTCCACGCTCTCCGTGCTGGCCCGCCGCCAGCTCGACGCCGACCGCGCCGGGCTCGCGGTGTCCACCATGCGGCACCCGCAGCAGCGGCAGAACGACGTCGCGGTGCTGCTCACCTCGATCGGCCAGGCCTGGCAGGCCGGCGTGGACCTCGACCTCACCGGCCTGTGGGCGGACGAGCGGCGCGGCCGCATCTACCTGCCGCCGGTGCCGTACGAGAAGCAGCGCTGCTGGCTGGACATCAACCCCCAGGCGACCGGTGCCGCCGGTGCCGCCGCCGCGGACCTGGCCGCCACCGAGACCGGCCCGTACTACCTCCCGGTCTGGCGGGAGACGATCCCGCCGGTCGCCGGCGAGATCGACACCGCGGCGCACTGGATCGTGTTCGACGGCCAGGACGAGGCCGGCGTGGTGGCCACGCTGACCGCGCAGCTGCGCGAGGCCGGCGCCACGGTGTTCACCGCCACGGTGGGTGACGCCCCGGGCGGCGACGCCGAGCACGGTTTCACGGTGCGCCCGCGCGTCGCCTCGGACTACTCCGACGTGGTGCGCGCCGCCATCGCCGGCAAGCCCGAGCGGCTCAAGGTGGTGCACGGCTTCCTGGTCGGCGGCCTGCCGGGCGACACCCGGATCGACCGCGCGCACACCGGCGTGGACCGCGGCTTCTACTCGATCCTGTCCACGGTGCAGGCGGTCGGCCGCGAGGGCTCCGCTCCCCCGATGGACCTGTACCTGCTGACCAGCGACATGCGCGACGTGCTGGGCACCGAGGAGATCGAGCCGACGAAGGCCGGCGTGGACGGCTTCGTGACGCTCGTCCCCAAGGAGGTCAGCCAGGCCACCTGCCGCTCGATCGACGTCGGCGGCGGCCGCCCCGAGGTGCTCGCCGCCCAGGTGCTCGCCGAGATCACCGGCGACGCCGAGCCCGGCATGGTCGCCTACCGCGGCCGCAAGCGCTGGCTGTGGACCTACCAGGAGTCGGACCTGCCGGGCACCGGCCTGGCCGGCACCCAGTTCCCCGACGAGGGCGTGTACCTGATCACCGGTGGCCTCGGCGGCATCGGCCTGGTCACCGCCAAGGACCTCGCCGAGCGGCACCGCGCGAAGCTGGTGCTGATCGGCCGCAGCGGCCTGCCGGACCGCAACGAGTGGGCGGAGTACCTGGCCGGGCACGACGAGAACGACTCGACGGCACGCAAGATCCGCGCCGTCGAGGAGATCGAGGCGGCCGGCGGCCGGGTGCTGGTGTGCGCCGCGGACGTCACCGACGTCGAGTCGATGCGCCAGGTGCGCGCCGCCGCCGAGCAGGAGTTCGGCCCGGTGCAGGTGATCCTGCACGCCGCGGGCGTCACCGGCGGCGGCATGCTGGAGACCCGGTCGTTCGACGACGCCGAGGTGGTCGTCGCGCCCAAGGTGTTCGGCACCCTGGCGATCGACGAGGTGTTCGGCGACAGCGTCGACCTGCTGGTGCTGTACTCGAGCTTCACGGTGTTCTCCGGCGACTTCGGCCTCGGCGACTACTGCTCGGCCAACGCCATGATGGACAGCTACGCGCACACCCGCACCGGTGGGCACACCCAGGTCATCTCGGTCAACTGGCCGATCTGGAAGAAGCTCGGCATGGCCGAGAACATCGACGCGCCGGACCTGCTCACCGACTTCGAGATGGGCGACCGCTACGAGAAGGTGGCGCACCCGCTGCTCGGCAGCCGGCTCATCCGGCCGGGCAACGACCGCGTGATCTTCGTGAAGAACCTGTCCACCGCGGACTGGGTGTGCGCCGAGCACCAGCTGGAGGACACCCCGACCATGCCGGGTACGAGCCTCGTGGAGATGATCCGCGCGGCCTACCAGGAGGTCAGCGGCTCGGTGAGCTGCGAGATCCGCGACGTGGTGTTCATGCGCCCGGTGTCGTTCGTGGAGAGCCTGACCATCCACGTCATCATGACCCCGCAGGGCACCGACAGCTACGCGGTGAGCATCTGCGACCCGGACGCGGCCGGCGGCCCCATCGAGTACACCACCGGCAAGGTGGGCCCGGCGCCGGCCGGTGCCGCGCCGACGCACGACATCGCGGCCTGGAGGGCGAGCTGCCACACGCCGGACACCCCGGAGGGCAAGAGCGAGCGCGGCATCATCAGCCTCGGCCCCCGCTGGGACAGCATCACCGCGCACTGGCACAGCGACCACGCCGACAACGGCCTGTTCGACGAGCTGGCCCGGCTGGAGCTGCCCGAGCAGTACCTGGGTGACCTGGACGAGTTCGTCCTGCACCCGTCGCTGCTGGACAAGGCGAACGCGCTCGGCCAGACGGTCATCGCCTCGGAGCGGCGGCACCTGCCGTTCGGCTACGACAAGCTGGTCGTCCGGGCGCCGCTGCCGGCGAAGTTCTACTCGTTCATCCGGCACCTCGACGACACCCGTGGCTCCCTGGTCCGCACCGACATCACGCTCGCCGACGACGACGGCGCCGAGCTGGTGGCGATCAAGGGCTTCACGATGTTCGAGTTCGGCGACAACTCGATGCAGCAGGCCGTGCAGAGCCCCGAGGAGGCCGGCGCGCCGGGCGAGGACGACGGCCAGTTCAGCGTCGCCCGCCAGCTCGAGCGGTCGCTGCTGCGGTCCAACGAGCGTGAGTTCGGCATCCAGCCGGACGAGGGTTACGACATGCTGCGCCGGATCGTCGACGCCGGCCGGCTCCCGCAGGTCATCGTCTGCCCCGACTCGATGACCAAGCGCCTGCGGATGGCGAGCGAGGTCACCAGGGACGCGCTGCGCGAGCAGCTCGCCGCGGCGCCGGTGCGCACCGCGTCGGTCAGCCCGCGCAACCTGATGACCCCGTACGTCGAGCCGGAGTCCGACGTGCAGCGCGTGCTGTCCGGGATGTGGGCCGACACCCTGGCGGTGGACAAGGTCGGCATCGACGACGACTTCTTCGACCTCAACGGCAACTCGCTCATCGCGGTGCAGCTGGTCGCCCGGCTGCGCGAGCAGTTCCAGGTGGACCTGGCGGTGGCGACGCTGTTCGAGGCGCGCACGGTGCGCGGCCTCTCCGTGGCGATCGAGCGGATGCTCGTGGAGCTGCTGGAGTCGCTCGACGACGAGGCCGCCGCCGCTCGCCTGGCCGGCATCGCCAACCAGGACTGACCGCCCCCTTCCCTTGCAGCAGGAGGAACGAACCCGTGTTCGAGGACGACGACGACCGCCAGTACTCGGTGGTGGTCAACCACGAGGAGCAGTACTCGATCTGGCCGACCGGCCGCGAGGTGCCGGCCGGGTGGACCGAAGTGGGCACCACCGGCACCAAGACCGTCTGCCTGGAGCACATCAAGGAGGTCTGGACCGACATGCGGCCCAAGAGCCTTCGTGAGCGCATGGGCAGCTGACGGATGCCGGACACGGGCGGCCGGCCGCGGACGACCGGCATCGTCATCGAAGGGCAGGGGCTCGGCGCGAGGGACGTGATCTCCCGCGCCCAGCTCGCCGAGAAGGTCGGCGTGGACTCGGTGTGGATGGTGCAGCTCCCGAGCATCCGGGACACCGGGAACATGCTGACGGCGATCGCGGTGAGCACCGACCGGGTCACCGTGGGCGCGGGGATCCTGCCCTTCTACACCCGGCCGCCGGTGATGATGGCGCAGACCGCTGCGACGATCGACGAGCTGTCCGGCGGACGGTTCGTGCTCGGCGTCGGGGTCGGTCACAAGCTGACCGCCGAGTGGACGCTCGGCATGCCGCTGAGCAGGCCGGTCGACCTCATGCGCGAGTACATGCAGGTGGTCACCGGGCTGCTGCACGACGGCGAGGCGCACCTGGACGGCACGTACTACCGGGCGCACGCGGTGTACGCCGCGCCGCGGCGCCCGGGCCTGTCGGCCTACCTCGGGGTGCTCGGCCCGCGGATGTGCGAGCTGGCCGGCGAGGTGGCCGACGGGCTGCTGCTCTGGATGTGCCCGGCGAGCTACGTGCGCGACGTGGCCATCCCCCGGCTGCGCAAGGGACTGGCCCGGTCCGGGCGGGACCTCGCGGACTTCCCGGTCACGGTGCTCGTGCCGGCCTCGGTGTCCGACGACCGGGCGGCCGACCGGGAGCTGCTGCGCAAGTACCTGTCGACGTACTCGCGGGTGCCCAACTACCGGGCGATGTACGTGGCCAGCGGGTACGAGTCGGCGCTGCGCGGCGGCGAGATCGGCGACGAGCTGCTGGACAACGTCGGCGTGATCGGCGGCCATGACGACCTGCGCCGCACCATCGCCGACTACCACGAGGCCGGGGCCACCGACGTGATCATCACGCCGATGGCCGCGGCGCACTACGACGACGGGTTGTGGCGACGAACCGCGGAAGCGGTCGTCGGCTGACCCACGACGGCGGGGGCGGGCCACCTGGCCGCCCCCGCCGCTCAGCGCCGGAGATCGATGACTGGAGGAACGGTGGCCGCTGGCAACGCTGACGGTGCGAACGATGTCCGCGGGCTGCTGCACCGGCCGGTGCGGGAGTGGGCCCGGCGGACGCCCGGCGCGATCGCCGTGGAGTGCGGCCGGCGCCGGCTGACCTACGGCGAGCTGGACGCCGCG
>DASWTI010000273.1:0-5036 GCA_036402215.1 Pseudonocardiaceae bacterium | reverse complement strand
GAGACCGACCCGGCCGAGCGGATGCGGCTGGTGCGCGAGTTCGTGCTCACCGCGCGGCCGGAGCGGGCCGGGGACGCGCTGACGCTGCTGGCCCCGGCGGTGCTGGCCGGCCTGCCGGGGGAACGGTTCGCGCCGCTGCTGGCGCCGCTCGCCGGTGGCGTGGACCTGCGGGCCACGACCCTGCGCGGCGTCGGGCACCCGGTGTACCAGTCCGGCGCGCGGGTCACCGCCGTCTACCCGTTCCTGCCGCTCGCCGGGGCGCCGATCGCGGCCACCATGGTGCCGCACGACGGCACCTGCTGCGTGGGGGTCACCGTCGACCCGGACGCGGTGACCGACGTGGACGGCTTCGCGAGCTGCCTGCGCGACGGCTTCGCCGAGGTCCTCGCGACGGCGGACCCGCCCGGCGGCCGTTCGCGCTGATCACGGCCCCGCCGCCGCTGTGCGTACTCACTCCGCTACGCCATGTGCGGGAAATTCGACGCGCGCTGTTGTGCGTTCCGTAATCGCTCTGGTGCGCTGCGTGAGACCACGTTCCCTTCGAGAAGGAGAGCACCATGGCGGAATCCCTGCGCCGCCTGCGCACCGCGATCGCGATGTTCGCGGTGGCCGCGGCCGTGCCGATGGCGGCGGTCTCGGTGGCGGTCCCGGCCCAGGCGGCCCCGGCGCCGGCACCGGCCTCGGCGCTGCCCGCCGACGGCGACTTCGGCACCGAGGTCGTCGGTGGCACCCGCGCCAGCATCTCGACCTACCCGTACGCGGTGTACCTGACCACCACGAGCGGCTTCCAGTACTGCGGCGGCACCCTGGTGCGGCCGAACAAGGTCGTCACCGCCGCGCACTGCACCGCCGGCGACTCGCCGTCCCAGGTGCGGGTCGTCGCCGGGCGTGAGGACAAGCAGTCCACCGCGGGCGTGGTGGCCAACGTCACCCGCATCTGGATCAGCCCGAGCTGGAACTCCAGCACGTTCGCCGGCGACGTGTCCGTCCTGACGCTCGACCGCAACCTGACGTACCGCACGCTGCCGGTCGCCACGTCCTCGGACTCGGCGCTGTACGCGGCGGGCACCAGCGCGCGCATCCTCGGCTGGGGCACCACGTGCTCCGGCTGCTCCGCGTCGCGCTACCTGCTCACCGCCACCGTGCCGCTCACCAGCAACGCGAGCTGCACCAACTCCTACGGCTCGGAGTACATCGCCAGCGCCATGGTGTGCGCCGGCTACCCGAACGGCGGCGTGGACACCTGCCAGGGCGACTCCGGCGGCCCGCTCGTGGCCGGCGGCAAGCTCATCGGCATCACGTCCTGGGGCTACGGCTGCGCGGCCGCCGGCTACCCGGGCGTCTACACCCGCGTCATGACGTACTACAGCCAGATCATCGGCCAGCTCTGACCGTTCCGGCTGACGTTCGCCGCCCCTCGTGAGTAGAAACGGGTCCACGACCTGTTCCCGCTCACGAGGGGCACCCATATGTGGACCGAGATCGACGACTACCTGAACGGCCTGCTGCTGCGCCCCGACGAGGTACCCGCCGCGGCGCAGGAGGCGGCCGACGCCGCCGGGCTGCCGGCCATCGCGGTCGCGCCCAACCAGGGCAAGCTGCTGCGGCTCATCGCCCTCGCCACCGGGGCGCGGCGCGTGCTGGAGATCGGCACCCTGGCCGGCTACAGCACCATCTGGCTCGCCGGTGGGCTGCCCGCGGACGGCCGGGTGACCAGCCTGGAGGTCGACCCCCGGCACGCCGAGGTGGCCCGCGCCAATCTCGCCGCCGCCGGGTTCGCCGACCGCGCCGAGGTGCTGGTCGGCCCCGCGCTGGAGACGCTGCCCACCCTGGAGGGCCCATTCGACCTGGTGTTCATCGACGCCGACAAGAAGCACAACGCCGACTACTTCGGCTGGGCCGTGCGCCTGTCCCGCCCGGGCACGCTCATCGTGGTGGACAACGTGGTGCGCGGCGGCGGCATCGTGGACGCCGGCTCCGGCGACCCGCGGGTGCTCGGCACGCGGCGGCTGTTCGAGGCGATCGCCGCCGAGCCGCGGGTGGACGCCACCGCCGTGCAGACCGTGGGCGCCAAGGGCCACGACGGCCTCGCCTTCGCCCTGGTGCGTTCCTGATCACCCCGGCGCCGGGGCGCCGCCGCTCCCGGCTCGGGGCGCCCGGCGTGGGTTATCGTTTAGCTCGGCTAACGAACTAGGGAGGCGCGCGTGGGGCAGGCGACCGGGACCGGCGTCCAGGACACGGCCCCCGCGGAGCGGCTGCCGCGCGAGGTCTGGGTGCTGGTCTGGGCCAGCTTCGTCATCGCCATCGGGTTCGGCATTCTCGCCCCCGCGCTGCCCACGTTCGCCACGAGCTTCGACGTGGGCGTCACCGCGGCGTCCGTCGTGATCAGCGTGTTCGCCTTCATGCGGCTGGCGTTCGCGCCGGTCAGCGGGCGGCTGGTCTCGCTGCTCGGCGAGCGCCCGGTGTACGTGTGGGGCCTGGTGATCGTGGCGCTGTCCACCGGCGCGTGCGCGTTCGCCCAGAACTACTGGCAGCTCCTGGTGTTCCGCGGCCTCGGCGGCATCGGGTCGACGATGTTCACGGTGTCCGCGGTGGCGCTGCTGGTGCGGCTCAGCCCGCCGTCCATGCGCGGCCGCTCGGCGGGGCTGTGGGCCACCAGCTTCCTGCTCGGCAACATCGCCGGTCCGCTGGTCGGCAGCGGGCTGCTGGCCTTCTCGCTGCGCGCCCCGTTCGTGGTGTACGCAGCCTCGCTGCTGCTCGCCGCGTTCGTCGCCTGGATCTTCCTGCGGAAGTCCACCCTGGCCGACCCGGACCGGGACAACACCAACCCCGCGCTCACCGTGCGCGAGGCCGTCCGCCACCGCACCTACGTGGCCGCCCTGGCGTCCAGCTTCGCCAACGGCTGGGCGGTGTTCGGCGTGCGGATCTCGCTCATCCCGCTGTTCGTGGTGGAGGCGCTGGAGCGCGAGGAGGGCCTGGCCGGCATCTCGCTCGCCGTGTTCGCGGCCGGCAACGCCGCCGTGCTGATGATCTCCGGGCGGCTCGCGGACGCCTACGGCCGCAAGCCGCTCGTGCTCGCCGGCCTCGTCGTGTCCGGCTGCGGCACGATCTGGCTCGGCTACACTGAGGGCGTCACCACGTTCCTGCTCGCCTCCCTGGTCGCCGGCATCGGCGCCGGCGTCCTCGGCCCCCCGCACAACGCCGCCGTCGCCGACGTCGTCGGCGCCAACCGCCGGGGCGGCACCGTCCTCGCCGCCTTCCAGATGGCGGCCGACGTGGGCGCGATCCTGGGCCCGATCCTGACCGGCCTGCTGGCCGAGAGCCTCTCCTACAGCTCCGCGTTCGCCCTCACCGGCGCCATGCTGCTGCTCTCGGTGCCGTTCTGGCTCTGGGCCCCCGAGACCCTCCCCGGCCGCACCCGCGGTGCCGATCCGGCGGTCCCCGGTCCGGCCGCGTCCGTGGACTCCGTGGACCCCACCGTGCGTGCCATGGAGTGCGGCTGTCTCGACGAGGGCCCCGAGGTCCCGCACGGCCGCCGCATCGCCGGCCGCCCCCGCCAGCCCGAGTCCTGACCAGGGATCAGCCGCTGATGCCGACGCCGATGAGGGAGCCGACGACGTAGGTGGCGCCGGCGGCGATGGCGCCGAAGGCGAGCTGGCGCAGGCCGCCGAACCACCACGGCCGGGCGGTGAACCGGGCCGAGAGCACGCCGGCGACCACCAGGCCGACCGCGCCGACGGCCAGGCCGGCCAGCAGCGAGTCGAAGCCCAGCAGGTACGGGATGAGCGGCAGCAGCGCGCCCACCGAGAAGCACAGGAACGAGGAGACGCCGGCCACCGCGGGGGAGGGCTGCTCATCGGGGTCCACGCCGAGCTCCTGCGTCAGGTGCACCCGCACCGCCAGGTCGGCGTCGCGGTGCACCTCGGCCGACACGCGCTCGGCGGTCTCGCGGGTGAGGCCCATCTCGACGTACATGTCGACCAGCTCGGCCTCCTCGGCGCGCGGGTTGCGTTCGATCTCGGCGCGCTCCACCGCGGCCTCGGCGCGCACCGACTCGTTCTGGGTCTGCACCGAGGCGTACTCACCGAGCGCCATCGAGAACGCGCCGGCGATCAGGCCGGCCACCCCGGACAGGACGATCAGGTCGCGGCCGGCGCCACCGCCGCCGACGCCCGCGACCAGGGCGATGTTCGTCACCAGGCCGTCCATGGCGCCGAACACGGCCGGTCGCAGCCAGCCGCCGGAGAGGTCCCGGTGGGTGTGCCCGACTTCCTGGTCCGCCATCGTCGTCACGCTCCGCAGCGTATCCGTCCACAGTGGACCAAGCCGAGCCTTACCCGGGCCCCATCCCGCCCGGCGTACCGTCCGGATCGTGGTTCGGGACGTCATCGGCACGATCGCACGGATCGGGCTGGCCGGCATCTGGCTGGTGTCCGGCGTGCTCAAGGCTCTGGAGCCGGAGCAGACGTATCTGGCCGTCGCCGCCTACGACGTGCTGCCGACCGGCCTGGTCGACCCGGTGGCCACCGCGCTGCCGTTCCTGGAGATCGCGCTCGGCGTGCTGCTGCTCGTGGGCTTCGGCACCCGCGCCGTCGCGGTGACCTCGGCGGCGGTGCTGCTGGTGTTCATCGCCGGCGTGGTCCAGGCCTGGGCGCGCGGGCTGTCCATCGACTGCGGCTGCTTCGGCGGCGGCGGCGAGGTGGCGCCCGGCGAGACCCGGTACCCGCAGGAGCTGGCCCGCGACCTCGGGTTCCTGCTGCTGGCCGCCTGGCTGGTGGTGCGGCCGCGTACGTTGTTCGCGGTGCAGCCGGTGCCCGCCTCCTCGGGCCGGTCCGCTGCCGAAGGTGCGGAGCCACCGGCCGGTCCGGTGGTCGCCGAGGACGGAATTCGGTAGGGCACCGGTGTCCGTGGTGCACGGACACCGGCGTGGACACGAACGGAGTTCGCCAGTGGGTGGGGCCGAGCGCGCGGAGAAGCGGCGCAAGCAGCAGGCGGCGGCGCAGCGCAGCGGCGCCGGGAGCGCCGGTGGTGCCGGC
>DASWTI010000272.1:0-38470 GCA_036402215.1 Pseudonocardiaceae bacterium | reverse complement strand
CCGTGGCACGCCCTCGCTCGGCGGGCGGTCCCAGGCCTCGGGGCGGCGTGCGGCGCGGGCCAGCGCGGCGCCGATCGGGCCGGTGGCGTGCAGCGTCGCGTCCGGGTAACCGGCGGAGAGCGGAATGGCGCCGGGGGGCGGGACGGCGGCCAGCTCCTTGAGGGCGTCGCCCACGCCGCGGCCCCGGCCGAGCGCCACCACCTGCCAGCCGAGGTCCGGCTCGGCCTCCGGTGTTATCGGTTGTGCCGCCACGAACGTGCCGGCGCCGGGACGCGTCTCCAGCAGCCCCTCGGCTACCAACTCGGCCACCGCGCGCTGCACCGTGAGCGGGGAAACCCGGTGCTCCGCCTGGATGTCACGCACCGAGGGCATCCGAGTGCCTGGCGTGGCCGCGCCCGCGGCGGCGCGCAGGCTCGCGATAACGGCACTCCGACTGTTATCGTCGAACATGAAGGTAGATGATATCGCTACCGCGCCTCGGGCGATAACGGTTCCGTCCGGCCTGGTGCTCGGTTCGGTGGCCGTCGCGGCGTTCAGCCTGTCGCTGCCGGCCACCCGCGCGGCCGTCGCCGGTGGCATCCCGCCGCTGCTGGTGGCGTTCGGCCGCGCCGCGATCGCCGGACTGCTGGCGACGGGGTACCTGCTGGCGGTGCGCGCGCCACGGCCGGACCGCGCGACGTGGCGGCGGCTCGCCGTGGTGGCCGCCGGCGTGGTGTTCGGCTTCCCGGTGCTCACGTCGCTCGCCCTGGAGTCCGAGGGCGCCGCGCACGGCGGCGTGGTGATCGCCGTGCTGCCGGCGGCGACCGCCGTGCTGGCCGTGCTGCGCGGACGGGAGCGGCCGTCCGTGGCGTTCTGGCTCGCCTCGGCGGCCGGCTCGGCGTGCGTGCTGGCCTTCGCCGTCACGTCCGGCTCGCTCGGCAGCTGGTCCGGGCTCTCCCGCGCCGACGTCATGCTCCTGCTCGCCGTGGTGCTCTGCGCCGCCGGCTACGCCGAGGGCGGGCTCCTGGCCCGCACCCTGGGCGGGGCACGCACCATCTCCTGGGCGCTCGTGCTGGCGCTGCCGCTGAACCTGGTGTTCTCCGCGCTCGTCCTCGCCGGCCACGGCGGCGTCCCTGCGGCCGGCCCCGCGGCCTGGCTGGGCTTCGGCTACGTCTCCCTCGTGGCCATGTACCTCGGCTTCTTCGCCTGGTACGCCGCCCTCGCCCACGGCGGCGTCGCCCGGGTCGGCCAGGTGCAACTCGCCCAGCCCGTCCTCACCCTGGTCGCCGCCGCCCTCCTCCTCGACGAACACGTCGGCGTCACCACCGCGCTCGCCGCCCTCGCGGTTCTCGCCTGCGTCGCCATCACCCAGCGCGTCCGGTAGCGGTAACGGATTCTGGCGGCGGGCCGATGACCCGGGCGCGCCGACGACCGGCCGACGGTGACCTGCCGAGGGAGAAACACTCAGCCGGAGGATCTTTGGAGCGGAAGGTGGTGCTGACGCCAATCACCCGGAACGGGGAACATGAGCGCGGCGCACGAACCGCCGGTGCGGGCCGATCATCGCTTTCCGGTGCGCGCCGCCGATGCGACACGATGTGCACGGCCCGCACCGCGCTGACCGGCCGCAACGTATTCGGCCGAGGGTTCGGCGGAGCCACCGACCGGAGCAACGATGCCCCGATGTCTCGCCCCCGGCGAGCCCGCCATATGATCTTGCGGCCCGCACGTGAACGTATATGCCCGCACAGCCCCCAGGGCGTACCCTTGAGTCCGGCCCGGGCTGGTCGGAGCGCGGGTCCCTCACGAGCACGGAAGCCGCTGACGCACAATTCTGTTCTTTGCCGTGACTGCAGAGGTCCGATGCCATGCCCGACCAAGACGCGCAGGTCGCACCGACCCATGCACCGGCGCCACCTCGGAACGAGGAGATCCAGTGGGACTCGTTCAACCCGGAGGCGTACTGCGACCACAACTACGGGACGCTGCGCGACGATGATCGCCAGATCCTCCGGCTCATGGCTGACTTCTTTTCGACGTTCGGCCACCATCGCCTGAAGAAGGGCGTTGACGTTGGCGCCGGCGCCAACCTGTACCCCACCCTAGCCATGCTGCCGTTCTGCCGGCGGATCATCCTTCGCGAGCGAGCCGAACGCAACTGCAGCTGGCTCAGGGACGAGGTCAAGGACTACTCGGCGATCTGGGACCCGTACTGGCAGGAACTCGCCACTCGACCCCACTACGCGCCCATCGCTGATCCGCGGTGGACCGTGCAGGAGCGGGTCAGCGTCCAGCGTGGCAGCATCTTCAACCTGCCCCAGCGCGAGTACGATATCGGCACCATGTTCTTTGTTGCCGAGTCGATTACGGAATGGGACGTAGAGTTCCACAGGGCCACCGAGAAGTTTTTCGGCTCGCTGCGTCTGCGCGCACCTTTCGCCGCCGCGTTTATGCTCTCGTCGAGTGGTTACTACGTGGACGGCGTACGTTTCCCGGCCGTTGCCATCGACGAGGAACACGTGCGACAATCCTTGAAGGTGGCGGGCATCAAGGACTTCGTCATCCATGAGATCAAATCCGACACTCCGTTGCGCAAGGACGTCGGCATGATGCTGGTGACCGGTACCGGCGCGCCACGCTGACCGCTTCGGGGACGAAGGGGTGGTGACGGGCAGTCCATGAAGCTGCAACCGCGGCAACAGGTCCTGGAGATCTGGCGGGCCACCACTCACGCCTCCTATCAGGGCAGCAAATGGCTCTGGGGCGGGCGCGACGGCAGTAACTCGATCAGCGACGCCGAACAGCTGCTCTGTCTCATGACACCGGCCGCCGACGTACCGGTGTTCCGCCTCGACCGGCCGGACGAAACCGCCGACGACGTCCTGCACGCTCTACGGGACCTGGGCGACAGCGTCGAGATCCCCCGGCTGCTGGTCCGCATTCTCACCGAGTACATGGAGCGCTACTCCGGCGCGGACGGGACGCCGATCTTTTCCGGTGACGGCTACTTCGGGCCGCCCAGCCGGCAATTCGCGACGGCCGGGCCCACCGCTCCCGGGCCGGGCCAGGAATTCGTGCTCGGTGATCACCTCCGCCGGCTCGACGTGGTGGACTCCTTTTCCACGTCCGTCGCGCTCTCGCTCGCCACGATCGGTTTCGTCCGGGTCTTCAAGGAGATCATCAAGCGCGAGGACGCTCGGCGCGAGGTGGAACGTCTGGAGGAACTCGCCAGCCGCCGGCTGACCGCGGCGATGGTCGGGCTGCTGCGGAGCTTCACGGTGAGCGTGTTCGACGCCGGCTCCCCGTACGGCCGGGCGCTGTGCCGGACCGCGAACCAGAGCGGCCTGCCCGAGCGGACCGTCGTCGAGGAGCTGCGTGCCACGCTGCGCGACATCAACGCCCGGCTGCACGACGTGACCATCGGTTCCGGCGCCGGCATCGCGGAGAGCCTGGACAACCCCAACCGGCTGTTCGAGTGCGGGTGGTCGTGGGGCATCGTGCAGGACGCGCCGGAGATCGAGGTGCCGGAGGACATCGGCGTCCAGCCGCGGGGCGTGGCCCAGGCGGCCCCGTACCTCTACTTCACGGTGGTGGCGCTCGACGCCATCGCCGAGCTCTTCTCCGACCGCACCCGGCTGCTCGGCCTGCTCAACGAGCACCAGAGCCGGCTGGCGCAGGCGTTGCAGCTGCGCTGGGACCTCACCCAGACGTACTGGTCCCGGATCGCCACCTTCGGCAGCGGCCGCTGGCCCCTGGAGGACATTCCCTGGCGAACCACGGACCGCGTGGAGTCCGACTACTTCTCGCTCCTGGTGACGTCGATCGTCGTCCAGGATCTCGTGGAGCGGCGGGCGCCGGACGCCTCGCTGAATCGGGTGGGCCAGGTGCTGGTGGAGCTGGCCAACCGCGCCAGGATCACCCGCCGGCCGTTCGAGGAGGACGACCGACAGGTGGCCATGCACGCACCCGGCGTCCGCATCGACCTGCTGAGCGGTGACTCCGACGTGGCCGAGTTCAGCTGGGTGGTGACCGACTTCTCGCCGCTGCTGCTCAAGCGGACGATGCGCATCGCCGGCCTGATGCGGGACACCACGCTGCGCAGTGACCTGCTCGACCTGGCGGACCGGGTGTGGGAGCACCTGCAGCGGCGGCGCATGGGCAGCGAGCCCGAGCTGGCGTTGTGGGACGAGCCAGCGAACGTCTTCGACCTGGCCCACGCGGCCAGGCGGGAGGTGACCGACGGGCCGTCGTGGTACTTCTCCCGGCGGGTCGTCGAGTGCCTGGTGACGGCGGCGGACGTGGTCACCAGCCCACCGCTCGGCAGCCACCGGCTGGCCGAGCTGGCGGCCGACCTGCTGAGCGAGGCCGAGCACCGCTTCGACCAGGAGCAGCTGCGTGGTTCCACCGAGGCCGGGCCGTCCATCCGTCTCGCCCTGGGCCGGGCCCGCTCGACCCTGCACCGCGCCCGCGACATCGCGGCGGACTACCCCGGCACGGCCTTCGTGCTGATCAGCCAGGTGCTGCGGGAACTGGACCAGCTGGCCGCCGCCCGCTCGGACCTGGCCGGGGAAACGTAGTCGTGCTGGTGTTCGCGACCTCGGACAAGGGTGGCACCGGCCGTTCGGTGACCAGCAGCAACGTGGCGTACCGGCGGGCGCTGCAGGGCGGCGACGTGTGCTACCTGGACTTCGACTTCGGGTCGCCGACGGCGGGCGCGGTCTTCGCTATCGACTCCCTGGTCAACGGTGCGCCGGAGAACGGGCTGCACTCCTACCTGCTCGGCAAGGTCGACGCGCCCACCAGGCTGGATGTCTGGACGGCCACGGATCGCGCGGCGCTCCGGGGCCGGCCACCCGCCGCCGGCCGGCTGGCGCTGCTGCCGGGCGACAGCGGCGGGGGCGAGTTCCGGTCCGACGCCGACGTGATCCGCCGGTGCGTGACGCTGCTGCTGCGGCTGGAGGAGGAGTTCGAGCTGTGCCTGGTCGACCTCAGCGCCGGCCGCTCGTACGCCACCCAGATCGTCCTGGCCGCCACGGCGACCCCCGAGATGCGTGAGGTGACGTGCCGCTGGCTGGTGTTCCACCGGTGGACGACGCAGCACATCAACGCGGCGGCGAACCTCGTGCACGGCCGGCGCGGCATCCTGGACGTCGGCGCCGAGCTCGGTCACGAGCGGGACCGGCTGGCCACCTCGCTGCGTTTCGTGCGGACCGCGGTGGTGGACCCGGACTCGCCCGAGCTGGCCGGGCTGCGGCCGCCGCAGGTGGCGTGGCTGCGGGAGTTCAACGGCAGGCTCCAGGCCATGGCCAGCGCCCGCCGCGTGGGACGGACGTCGATGCTGGCCGCGGTGCCGCTGGACCCGGTGCTGCAGTGGCGCGAGCAGCTCATCTCCGACGACGACGTCTCCGCGCTGCACATCGCCAACCAGGCCACGGTGGACGCGTTCGACACGATCGCCAAGTGCCTCTTCGAGGACGCCGCCTGGGAGAGCCTGTAGTGGCCACGGAGGTGGACTTCGCGGAGGCCTCCGCCGAACCGCGGGTCGAGTCCGTGCCGTACGCGCACCTGTCGCTCGAGCTGGGCCACCTGTACATGGAGGACCTGCGGCGCGGCGAGCAGCACCTGCGGGACCACTTCCGCCGGGTGGCGCCCTGGGCGGAGGCCGCCACCCGGGCCTGCGCCGACGCCGTGGGCCGCGCGCCCCGAATCAGCACCTGCTTCCTGGTGGACGACTACTTCACCAGCCTGGCCGCGCCCGACGTCGTGGTCCCGCAGCTCGTGGCCGCGGCCGCGGACGCCGGGCTCCGGGTGGACTACCTGGCGCGGGAGTCCGGCTGCGCGGAGGCCGACGGCGTCCCGCTGGCCGAACTGGTGGCCGGCCGGCTGGTCGCCGAGCCGCCACCCGGCACCACCGGCTCCCGTCCGCCGCCCGCCGAGACCGGGTGGCTCGCCAACGGCGAACGTTCCGCGCCGGACGCCCCCGTCGAGGCGATGGGCACCGCACCGTCGTGGAGCCCACCGCGGGAGACGGCCGCCAACCGCCATTCGATCTTCGCCGACGTCCAGCTGTGGGACGACGACAACGGCCGGCGGACGTGGTCCTGCCCCTTCCTGGCCGCCGTGTGGCAGCTCCTGCGGCTGGGCCTGCTGCGACACAAGGGCCGGATGCCCGTCGTCCCCCGCCCCTGGGACGACGCCTGGCCCCGCCAGTGGTCGGCGCTGCCGGCCGTCGTGCGGCTCAGCCCCGACGCCGCCCCCTTCTGCGGCTACCGCACGGTGTCCGTCCTGGCCGGCCGGTTCCTCCCCGTCGAACACGCGGTGCGGGTGATCCTCGGTCAGGTGCTGGTGGACCCGCGGGCGGACGAGCAGGCCCGCACCCGGGGCCGGTCCGAGGGCATCGAGCTCCCGGCCGAGACGGTCGACCGCGTGGACTACGTCCTCACCGGCGGCAGCGCAGCCTGGCGCTGAGCGGCGGCTCGCCTCGCTCGTCAGGGCTCCTGGGCCGCGTTCCAGAGGTCGGCGTACGCGACGATGCGTTCCTCGAGGCGCTTGGGGCTGAGGACCAGGCGGGTGCTCACGATCGCCGGCTTGGTGCCCTTCTTGGCCCAGGCGGCCGGCGTCGTCTCGTAGCTGACCATCGAGTCGAAGACGATGAAGTCGAACATCCAGTTGCGGTGCAGGCCGGGCAGCGTGAGTGGGTCGAGTAGCCGCACCTGGATGCCGAGCTGCTGCTGGATTCGGCACATCCGCATGAGCTCCGGGTCACGGGTCCCGTCCGGCTCGTCGAGCATGAAGATCCGGCGGATCGTGACGCCGCGATCCAGGGCCTTCTGCTGGGCCTCGAGGTAGCGCTGGCCGAGGTCGGTCGACCAGAGGCCCTCGTCGAATGCCTGGCCGCTGGCGTCGACCGTCATGAAGCTCGTGGCGTCGATCGCCTTCTGTGCGTTGCGGGTGAGCGAGAGCAGCCAGTCGCGGTCCTCGCCCTCGTACGTGACCTCGCCGCGTTCGCTCAGCCCTTTCATGCACTCCGAGAGACGGGTGATCTCCGAGTCGGCGAAGAGGTGGATCAGCTGGTTGCCGGGACCGTCGAGGCCCACGGAGTGCCGCACGAGTTGTTTCACGACGTCCGCCCGGACGGCCGAGGACTCGACGCGGCCGAACAGCTCGGTGGCCTCACTGATGCTGTCGAACTTGTTCTTGATGAGATCGTCGACCAGATTGAAATGGTCTTCCTGACTGGACTCGACGTTCTGCAGACGCTTGTCGAACTCGGCCAGGTACTGCACCACGAGCGTCACGCCGCCGACGAAGACGGCCAGCAGCACGTTCAAGATGACCGGCTCGTCGAGCGCGTTCGTCGCCACGTACGCGCCGCCGCCCACGGCCACCGTCGTCATGACCTTGCGGATGACGCCGGACGAGGGGTCCGGCCGGCGCTCACGCCCGCGGGGACGCGGCTGCCGGTCGCCGGCGCTCATCCGGACCGGACCCGGAGCTCGGCCGCCGCGCCGTGCAGCGCGATGGTGCTGAGCGCCACCTGGTCCCGCACCCGGTCGACGGTGGCGGTCCACTGCCGGGTGAAGCCGGGCCGGCGCTCCAGCCGCTTCCACACGCTCCGCAGCGACCGATCGATCCGGGCGGCCGGCATCCACAGGTGCAGGAGATGGTCCATCGCCGGCGCCAGCCGCCGCACCACCTCGTCCCGCGGCAGGGCCCCGATCCGGCTGCGCTCGACGATCCGCAGCAGTGAGGTGAGCAGCCAGTCGTGCAGGGCGAGGTCCTCGCACAGCCCGGCGGCGTGTGGCAACGTCTCCGCCGGCGCCTCGATGACGACGGTGCGGAGCGGACCCTCGCCGACGGTGAAGCGCACCCGCGGCCCGGCCCTCTCGGACGGAACCGCCACCCAGCGCAGGCGCGTGCGCCACATCTTGAACGGCGGCCGCCGGTCCGGGATGGCTCTGCGCTGAACGGCGTCCATCAGGCGCCCGCTCACGGCGGCGAGGTCCAGCGTGCCCACCTGCTGGTCACCGGTGACGAAACCCTGGGCCACGTCGGCGGGGGCCACCCGGCCGATGGTCTCGACCGAGCCGGGCCTGGACAGGTAGTGCGGCCAGGGCAGCCGGCGACCCTCCGCGCTGCGGACCACCTGGACCCGCGAGGACCCCTGCAGCACGTGCCCGCCGGTGAGGCTGACGTGCGACAGCGCCGTACCGACCGCCCTGGTGCGGGCGCCCGAGCGAGTGGCGAGGGCACAGTCGACGCCGGTGACCGCCGCCGGCGATATCGCGTGCGCCATGGGCCGCTCCGAACGGCGTACCCGTTCGCCCAGCAGCAGGGCGAGCGCGGTCTCCGACCGATCCGGTGGTAATGCGGAAGAGTTCTGCAGCAGGCCGGTGTGCACTTCCCCCAGCGCCAGCATCGCGCTCCTGTCCATATCCCCGATCGACATCCTCAGTATCGGCGCCGTAGCGATTCCTGTCGAGCACAATGTATTGCCGACTCAGGTACGAGTGGACATTTCCTGGCCAGATCCGTAGTTGACCTGTGCGCATCATACCAATATGAAACGGACCCAAGAATCACGAGGCCGAACCTGGTGGGAATCAGATCGGGTGTCGATACTGACAGCTATGACAAGTCCCAGGCACGAGGTACTCGTCATCGGTGCCGGCGTCTCCGGCCTCACCACCACGCTCGCCCTGCTGGAATCGGGCGTGCCGTCGGCGGGCATCCGGCTGATCGCCGAGCAACTCCCGGCGGTCACCACCTCCGCGTGTGCCGGGGCGATCTGGGGTCCGTACCTCTCCTCGGGGGACCAGGACACCGACGAGTGGGGGCAGCACACCCTGGAACGCCTGCACGAGCTGGCCGCCGACCCGGCCACCGGCGTGCGGGTGGTACCCGGCACCGAGGCGTCCCGGCTCGACTCCGAGCCGCCGTCCTGGGCGACGAAGGTCGAGGGCTTCCGGCGGTGCGCCGCCGCCGACCTGCCGGACGGCTTCGTCAGCGGTTGGCGGTACGCCATCCCGATCGTGGACATGCCGCGGTATCTCGGCCACCTCGTGAAGCACCTCGGGCAGACCGACGTGACGGTGGAGAGCGGGCATTTCCGCTCGCTGGCGGACGCGGCCACGACGGCCAAGGTGGTGGTCAACTGCACGGGGATCGAGGCGCGGACCCTGGTGCCGGACCCGAGCCTCACGCCGGTGCGCGGGCAGCTCGTGGTGGTGGAGAATCCGGGGATCGAGGAGTTCTTCGCCGAGCACACCGAGGGGGTGGACGACCTGACGTACCTGTTGCCCCAGGGGGACCACGTGGTGCTCGGCGGCAGCGTGCACGAGGGCGCCGGCGAGCGGCACGTCGACCCGGAGGTCGGCCGGGGCATCCTGGAGCGCTGCGTGGCGGTCGAGCCGCGGCTGCGCGGCGTGCGGGTGCTGGAGCACCGGGTGGGGATCCGGCCGTCGCGGCCGCGGGTGCGGGTCGAGCGGGACGACTCGTGGGCGGTGCCGGTGGTGCACAACTACGGGCACGGCGGCTCCGGGGTCAGTCTGTCGTGGGGCTGCGCG
Source organism: Pseudonocardiaceae bacterium (assembly GCA_036402215.1). GTDB lineage: Bacteria > Actinomycetota > Actinomycetes > Mycobacteriales > Pseudonocardiaceae > DASXTS01. The sequence goes on along the minus strand of DASWTI010000272.1, from coordinate 28,925 downwards.
CGCGACGTGGCACGGCTGGTCACGGCCGCGCTGGGGTGACGCCGAGCATCCAGCTGGTGGAACGCCCGGGGTTGATCGACCTCGGGTGGGGGCATCCGCCGCCGTCGGCGCTGCCGGTGGAGGCCTGGTCGGCGGCCACCGCCGAGGCGCTGCGCACCCACTCCTGGCGTGCCCTGACCTACGGCCGTGGGGCCGGGCCGGGACCGCTGGTCGAGTGGCTGTGCGAGCACCTGGGCCGGGTGGACGCCCGTGCGCCGGAACCGGGTGAGGTGTTCGTGACGGCCGGGGCGTCACAGGCCCTGGAGCTGCTGGCCGGCATGCTCACGCGGCCCGGCGACGTGGTGCTGGTGGACTCGCCCACGTACCACCTGGCGCTGCGCATCCTGGCCGACCACCACGTGGAGCTGCGGCCGGCGCCGTCGGACGGCGCGGGCATCGACCCGGCGGCGACGCGGGCACTGGTGCGGCGCCTGACCTCGGCGGGGCACCGGGTGCCGCTGCTCTACCTGGTGCCCACGTTCGGCAACCCGACCGGGGAGTCGCTGGTGGCGCCACGCCGGGCGGGGCTGGCCGAGCTGACGCGGGACACCGGCCTGACGATCGTCGAGGACGACGCGTACCGCGAGCTCGGCTACGGCGGGCCCGCGCCGCCGTCCCTGTGGGCCGTGGCCGGCGGGCGGGGCGTGGTGCGCGTGGGGTCGTTCTCCAAGACGGTGGGGCCGGGGCTGCGGCTGGGCTGGATCACCGCGGACGCCGAGCTGGTGTGCCGGCTCGCCGACCGGGGCATGGTGGACAGCGGCGGCGGGCTCAACCACACGACGGCCCTGGCGATGGCGGCGCTGGGCACGTCGGGGCGGTACGCCGAGCACGTGGCGCAGGTGCGGCAGGGGTACCGGCGGCAGCGGGACGCGCTGGTCCGGGCGCTGGCCGCCGAGGCGTCGGCGCTGGGAGCCACGGCCCCGGCCGGCGGATGGTTCCTGTGGCTCACCCTGCCGGACGGTCTCACCGCGCCGGCACTGCTCGCGGCGGCCGAGCGACACGGCGTGTCCTTCCTGACCGGCGAGCGGTTCCACGTGCGGCCGGTCGGGACGGAGCATGCCCGGCTGTCGTTCTCCAGGTACGGGCCGGACGAGCTCGCCGACGCGGCCGCGCGGCTGGGACGGGCGCTGGGCGAGGTGACGCGCCCTTGTGGTGGCACGGCGGACACCGGGGGCGGCCGGTAACCGGGTCGAGGTTGCGGGTGGTGGCTGCCACGATGCCGTGATGCGGACGAGCGTGCGGGAGTACGAGGAGCGCGACGAGGACGGCGTGGTGGGGCTGTCGTTGCGCGCGTGGGCGCCGGTGTTCGAGTCGTTGCGGGCGGCGCTGGGCGGGCTGTTCGACCTGATGTACACGGACTGGCGGGTGGATCAGGAGAAGGCCGTGCGGGCAGCGTGCCGTGACGAGGGGTTGCGGGTGTGGGTGGCCGAGGTGGACGGCGCCGTGGCGGGGTTCGCGGCGGCGAGGGTGGACCCCGGCGAGCGGATGGGCGAGGTGCACATGATCGCCGTCGACCCGGGCCAGCAGCGGCGAGGCGTCGGCACGGCGCTCATGGCCGCGGCGATGGCCTGGTTCCGGGAGAGCGGCATGACGCTCGCCATGGTGGAGACCGGCGGCGACCCCGGCCACGCGCCGGCCCGGGCGCTGTACGAGCACGCCGGCTACACGCTGCTGCCGGTCGCGCGCTACTTCTCCCGCGTGTAGGTCAGCTCGAAGTCGAGCTCCCAGGTCCGGTCGTCCGCGGAGCGCTCCCAGCGGCCGTCCCAGTGGCCGTCGCCGGCCAGGGTGGCGGTGAAGCGCTGGGAGAAACCGGGTGCGGAGCGCGCCATGGTCCAGGTCTCGCCGTCGAACGTCATGGCGTACACGCGGTGCACGCCGCGGGCGTCCGCGTAGAGCACGGTGAGGTCGTCGCCCGCGTCGTCCAGGCCGATGCGCATGTCGGTGGGGAACGGCGCGTGGTCGCGCCACGGGTCGTCGGGGTCGGCCGCGCCCGGGCCGGTTTCGGTGTACTGCCGGAGGAAGGCGCCGTCCCAGGTGCACTCGCACCGCGCCGGGCGGACGCCGCCGACCCTCGGCTGCACGATCCAGGTGCCGAGCAGCGCGTCGAGGCGGACGAGCGCGGGATGCCGGTCGGTCATGGCCGGCAGTGTGCCCGCGCCCCCGGCCGGCCGCGAGCCGGGAACCGCGGCACGCGCCGGAACCGCACCCGCCACCGGAACCACGCCGGGGGCCGGAACTCCGTTGCCGTCCGGCTCGGTTGCCTGGTTCGGTTCGCGGCGTGGTGGATGCGGAGTGGGTGGCGGCGGCGTTCGGGCTGCGCGGTGACGTGCGGCTGACCGTCGTGGGGCGGGGCGCCAAGGGGCGGCTGTCACGGTTGGACGCCGGTCCGGCCGCGTACGCGCTCAAGGAGCTGTTCCGCGAGCCGGACCTGGCCGTGGTGACGGCGGAGGCGACGGCCACGGCGGTGTTCGCCGACGCCGGGGTGCGGCTGCCGCGATGCCTGCCGGCGGTGGACGGGCGGTTCGTCGTGACCCCGCCGGACGGCGGATGGCTGCGGCTGTACGAGTGGGCCGACGGCGGACCGGCCGACCCCGCGCGGGACGCCGAACGGCTGGGCCGGACGCTCGGGCTGCTGCACGCCGCGGCCCCGCCGAGCGACGGCCCGCGCGACCTGTGGTTCGAGACCACGCCGGACGCGGCGGACTGGGCGGCCGTGGGGCTGGGCGCGCACGCGGCGGCGTTCACCGCGCTGGCCCGGCTGGTGCGACCGGTGGACCCGGCGCGGCAGCGGGTGTGCCACCGCGACCTGCACCCGGAGAACACACTGCTCTCCTCCGACGGGGAGCTCGTGGTGCTGGACTGGGAGGACGTCGGCCCGGCCGACCCCGACCGCGAGCTGGGCATGGTGCTGGCCCGCTGGCACGTGCGCGGCGACCAGGTGGACGCCGCGGCGGTGCGACGCACGCTCGACGCCTACCGCGCGGCCGGCGGCACCGGGTGGCCGCGCGACGAGTCGGCGTTCGCCATGGCGGTGACGGCCGACCAGAACTACCTGCTGCGGCAGGCCCGCGTCGCGGCCGACCCGGCGAGCACCCCGGAGGAGCTGGCGTGGGCCGGCAAGGAGATCGCCGAGTCCATGGAGTTCATGATCACGCGCCCGGCGGTGGACGAGCTGCTGGAGATCAGCGCACGAGCGTTCGCAGCGCGCTGAGCAGTTCGTCGGCCTCGACGCGGGTGGCGGCGATGGCCACGGCGCCGAACCGTCCGTACGTGGGGAGCGTGCTCAGCATGTGCAGCGCCACGCCGCACAGGCGCCGCCGGTCGAAGTGCACCGGCGAGGCCTCGACCCGCGCCACCAGCTCGCGCACCGTCAGCTCCGGCGGCGCCAGCACCGCGTCGGTGGACACGTACACGCGCGGCTCACCGTTGGGCAGCCGCAGCACGCCGTCGTCGTCCGGGACGACGCCGAGCAGCGCCGTGGCCATGTCGAAGCCGTGCTTGGTGCCCGTGGCGCGCAGGTTCAGCTCGCAGCCGTAGAGGCGCCACGGCGACGCGGCCGTGGCGCGCAGCGCGATGAGGTCGACCCCGTAGTCGCCACGGTCCACGCCACGCTCCACCAGCAGCCGGCCCACCGCGAGGCCGTGCCGGATCAGCTCGGCCCGGTAGTCGTCCGCCGCCGGGAAGGCACAGCCGGCGAACGTCTGCCGGTTGTCGGCGAGCACCTGCTCGTGGGTGGACACCGCGTGCGCCACGCCGTCGGCGATGCGGCCCTGGAAGCTCGGGCTGCGGATCTCGGCGCCGTCCAGCCACTCCTCCGCCAGGACCCCGGCCGTGGCGATCTCACCCGCGAACCCGTCCCAGCCGAGGAGTTCGTCCACCACGTGGCTGGTGGGCAGCAGGGCGGCGATCCGCCGCTCGTCCCCGCCGGGCGGCAGGTCGATGCGAGCGTTGCCCAGGCCCGCGCCGTACTCGGTGTTGCTGAGCTTGAGCACGAACCGGCGGTGACCGGCCGCCGTGAGCGTGGCCAGTTCCCTGGCCAGGGTGCCGAGGTCACGGCACTCCGGCGTGCCGGCCGCGATCGGCACCCCGGCCTCCCGGAACAGCGCGCGGCCGGCCGCCTTGGTGCCGAGCGGGATGACGCCCGAGCACGGCTGGTCCCGGCTCACGCCCAGGTCGTCCGCCAGCCGCTCCAGGTTCGCGGACGGTTCGAAGTACGCCAGCGCCGTCGGCCCCGCCTCCGCCAACCGCCGGCACGCCACCCCGTCGTCCAGCAACTTCGTACTCAGCCACCGCGCGGAGTCATCGTCCACCCCGACCAGTGACACCCGATCCAGCGACGTGCTGTCGGCGAGCGACGCGAAGTACGCGAGCTGGGCGTCGGCCTCCACCAACGGCGGCGCCGTCACGCACACCACCCGGCCCCGGGGCCGCCGCAGCGTGGACACAATGGCCGCACCCACCGGACGCTCGGGAAAGTACGTCGAGCCCGGCAGCCGCGCGAGCACGCCCGTCCCGCACTCCCGGCTGAACACACACGCGCGCGTCTCGTCATCCATGATGACTCGATGTTACCGAGCGTGCACTACCCGCATGCCACGTCGCGGAGTCCCATCACCCGAGCGTATGCCCAGGCAAACCCTGCCACCAGGAACGCCCCCACCCACACGAACGCCAGCCCCGCCACCCCGTGCACCGCCCACGCCCCCGCCAACGACGGCGGCCCCCGCACCACGATGCACGCCACCGCCAACGGCAACGCCACCACCAACCGCACCCGCCGTCACGTCATCACCATTAACGGCAACCGCACCCAGTACATCCCCGACGAGCCATCCCCCGATCATGCCCGCCCCGCAGTACCACGTCAGCCGAGCCCGCCCGGCCGACAGATCGCTCCACAGTGGGAGCGGAAGCGGAGGGATTCGAACCCCCGGACGGTTTCCCGTCTCGCGCTTTCAGGTTCCGTGACCGGCCGCCCAGGACGATCCACGGAGAGGCATTGCCCCTGGTCGACGTCCTCCGGTACCCAGCTATCGACGGCCCCGGACCGAAGCGAACGAGACTAGATTTGAGACTGGGACCGCGCCGCGGCAGGCTCCCCGGGGTAACTACTGACGGTTAGGCACTGCTGGTAGCAAGGCAATCGGCTCTGCGAGTGAGCGGTCGCTCGGTCTAGTCACTCACCCCGAGTGCAACAGTTGGGCGCCGTGTCCCGGGCTGGCCCCGCTGCCGATGCCCGTCACCTGAGCCATGTAGGCGTGGCGTCCTCGACCGCCCGACACCGGGAAGGCAGGTGCCGGGCGGTCGTGCTGGTGGCTGGCGGAGGATGCGGGATTTGAACCCGCGAGGGGTTTCATCCCCAACACGATTTCCAATCCACTGCCCACCGGTCGCCGTAGGTCATGCACGTTGAACGTGCAACTCAGAGCATGTTCCGGTTTGCGGCGACCGCTGCCGACCCCGCGCGGACCGCGACTAGGACCGAGACTGGCCATGACCTGGATCGGGTACCCGCTGGAAGCGAGCTACTTCAGGTGATCCGGGAGTGACGAGTACCCACCCGGAGACGGGCCAGGTTTCGGCGGTGGCGCGGATGATCGGACCGCCGGGCATGGACTGGTTGGTTGCTGCGGACTCTTCGCTGGTGCGGGTGCATCAGCACGGCGCGGCGCATCGGCGGTAACGCCGCGACCGCCGCCGGGCCCGCCCGGTCCTCGACGGGCACTATGGGCGGCACAGGGGGCTGGGTCGAATCACGGGGATTGTCGGGTTGATCGCCTGGCTTGGTCGTTGCTGGACGAGCCGACGATCATGCGGTCGGCCGTTCCCGAGGCGGGTTGACCACCAAGATCCACGCCCTGGTCGACGGGCAGGGCGCAGCCGCACGCCATGTGTGCCATCGACGCTCTGGGCATCCCGGCAATGCTCGACACCGACGCCGTGATCAGCTCAGAAGACGCCCAGACCGGCGAGCCGATCACGGCCGGACACACGAAGAAGGCCCCTGACCGTATAGCTGCTGGTCAGGGGCCCGTCTTTGCTGGTCCGGATGGGTACCCCTCGTTGAACTGCTTTCGAACCCCTGTTGGGAGGTCCAGCGGCTCCTCGGGCTGGCGGACGGCTGGAGTTCTGCCCTGCAGGCCTGAACGCGAGGCGAGGCGAACCGAATTGCCGGTCCATTTTCCGGTTTTTCTTCCTGGTCGGTGCGTGGTCTCGCTGATTGGGTTCTCGGTGCACGAGAACCCACACGACAAGGAGACAACCTTGCGGAAGAAAGTTCTTGGGGTGTTCGTCGGCCTGCTCGCGACCGTGGGGTCCGCGTTCGGTCTGGCTGCCTCGCCCGCGGCTGCCGACACCGTCGACCCCTGGTCCAAGTGCGGCAGCGACTACGTCGTCAAGTACCAGACCGAGATCCGGGAGAGGCAGCCGGTCGTCGGCGATCCCTACAACGTCAGCGCGGTCGGCACCCTTTGGGTCATGCGGAACCGCAACAGCGACACGCACTGCGTGCTGACCACGAAGAAGTACCACACTGAGCGGTGGACGGCGGCGGGGATCGGCTACGTCTCCGAGTCCGGGTACCGTGTCCTGGACGCCGGCAACTACTTCGACTTCGCCGGACCGGCCTACCTGGAACGCAACGACCGCACGCTGAAGGCTTACGGCCGGGTCGGCGACGGCAAGGTCTGGGTGCGCTGCACCACGTCCTGCTGGCTGGAGGACTTCGCCTACAGCTGACCGGTGCTCGACCGTCTCGGTGTCCGAGACGGGGTTGGGTCGCGGCGGACGCCGGACGGTTTCCGCACGGGCGGCCACCACGTGGTGTGGCTGGGCGTCACACCAGCCGGGATCACCTGGTGGCCGCCGCGGCGATGCGCTGCCGCACGGCGGCGACCTGGGGAGCGCGCATCCTCTCGTACGCCGCCAGAGCGGCACGCCAGTGCTCGACGGCTTCCGGTGCGCGGTCGAGGTCGAGGAGCGCGTGGCCGAGCCCGTCGTGCGCGCGGGCCGACTCGATCGGCGCCCAGACATCGGCGAGAACGGCGAGCGCCTGCTCGTGCAGCACGACGGCGGCGGCCCGGGAACCGGACCGCAGGCGGGCTTCCGCAAGACCGTTCAGCGCCTTCGCGATGACTCGCGGGCTGTCGAGGTCCCTGGCCAGGTCCAGCGCCCGTTCGTGGTGACCGATGGCCTCCGCGATCCGGCCGAGCTCGGCGACGGCCAGTCCGAGGTGGGTCAGCGCGTCTGCCTCGCCTTCCACTGACCCGGCCGACCGGTAGACCTCCACGGCACGCACGTGATGCGCTTCCGCTTCGGCGTACCGCCCGGTCAGCCGGTAGGCGCAGCCGAGTTCGTCGATCTCGTTGGCCTGCGGCACCGGGTTGCCCAGCTCTTGGCCGATGGCGGCCGCCTCGGTGTGGAGCTCGATGGCGGCGGCGTAGTCGCCGAGCGCCGACCTGACCAGCCCGAGCGAACCCAGCACCGCTGCCACCAGGTGCCGATCGTCCGCCACGCGCGCCAGATCGAGACAGCGGACCAGTTCGGTTGTGGCCCGGTCGTACTCGCCCAGCCGCCAGTGCCCGATGCCGACGGTGAACCTGGCCCGCTGTTCGCCGAAGGCGTCACCGCAGGCGGCCGCGACCTCCAGCGCCCGCTGGAAGTGCACGAGCGCGTCGTGGCTGCGTCCGAGCCGGTCGCAGGCGATCCCCACCCTGCGGTGGGCAGCACCCGACTCCGCCGGGTCGTCGGCGTCGATGGCGAGGCCGTGCAGCAGCAGCGCCTCGTGGTGGTAGCCGCCCGCGTCGAGGTGGCTGCCCAGCGCTGAGGACACCGCCACCGCGAAGTCGGCCCGGCCGATCTCGATGGCCCGCCGGGCGGCCGCGACGACGTTCGCCCGGCGGGCCCCGAGCCACGCCGAATCGAGACCGCCGTCCGGCACGTTGGGGATCGCCACGATCTCGGCGAGGTAGCGGTCGAGCAGCCGACCAATGGCCGCGCTCCCGGCGACGGGGCCGTCGATGCCGTCGGCCAGTTCGGCGGCGTACTCGCGGAGGAGGTCGTGGAATGCCCACCGCCCGGCGCTCGTGCGCTCCAGGAGGTGCCCCGTGGTGAGCCGGTCGAGCAGCGGGTGCGCGACGGACTCGTCGAGGTCCGCGAGCGCGGCGGCGTCCAGCACGTCGAAGTCGGTCCCCGGGTGCACCGCCAGTGCCCGGAACATCCGCGCCGCGGCGTCGTCCAGCGCGTCGTAGGACCAGGAGCACACCCCGCGCACGCTCGTCGCCGGGTCGCCGTCCCGGGCGTCGAGCACGTCCAGCCGTGCCGACACGTCCTCCAGTTCGGCCGCGAGATCGGCGAGGGAGGCCAGCCCGTGGTCGCGGACGGCCCGGTCCCCGGCGATGTTGACGGCCAGCGGCAGACGACCGCACCTGTCGACGATCGCCGCCGCGGCCGCCGGCTCGAGGTCGACGCGGTCGGCGCCGATCGACCGGCTCAGCAGTGCCGTCGCCTCGTCGGGTTCGAGCGGCCCGACACCGATGCGCCGCGCGCCGTCCAGAGCAGCCAGCCCGCGGAGCTGGTCGCGGCTCGTCACGACGACGAAGCACCCCGGTCCGGACGGCAGCAGCGGCCGTACCTGATCGGCGGACCGCGCGTTGTCGAGGAAGATCAGGATCTCCCGGCCGGCGAGCAGTCCGCGGTACATCGCCGTGCACGCCTCGAGCGTGCCCGGAACCCGGCCAGCGTCCGCCCCCAGCAGACGCAGCCAGTCGTCGAGAACGGTCCGCGGATCGACCGGCTGCGTCGGTCCGAACCCGTGCAGGTCGACGTAGAGCTGGCCGTCGGGGAACCGCTCGCGAACCCGGTGCCCCCAGTGCGCGGCCAGCGCGGTCTTGCCCGCTCCCCCGGCACCGTCGACGATCACGACCGTCGTCCCGGCCGCCAACTCGCGATCGAGCTGGTCGAGGTGTCCCTCCCGCCCGGTGAACGTGGCCCTGGCCGGGGGCAGCTGCGCCAGGCGATCCCCCGCCGGCATCGCCGTACCCCGCCGGTAGTGCGCGATCAACTCCTCTCGGCAACGCGCATCGAGACCGAGCGCAACGGCCAGCGCCTCCAGCGACCCCCGACGCGGCCGCCCGATCCGGCCACGCTCGATGTTGCTGATGTTGCGCACACTTAATCCCGACCGTTCGGCCAGCTCCTCCTGACTGAGTCCGGCTGCCCGTCGAGCGTCACCGAGGACGGACTTCGTGCCATCCATCAGAACCCCCTCGCTCCAGCACGGATCGTAGGTCGAGAGATCCGGCGATGGGACCGGTTCGCGCCGATGCTCGAGCGCCGCCCCCTGACGTCGGTCGCAGAGGCAGCGCGCGGGCTGTGGCAGATGGCAGGGCCATTGCTGTGCGCGTACGCGGGTTGCCTACTCGAAGACGCGAGGAGGCTCGTACGCCGCCGACGACCGCACACCTACGTGCCCGAGAGGGCCGCGTGCATAGGCAACTGCAACCACAATTGCAACCGGCAGAGCAGGGCCTGCCCGGACGATGGCCACTCCCTGGCATTTCCGCTGGTCAAAGAGCGGAAGCGGAGGGATTCGAACCCCCGGACGGTTTCCCGTCTCGCGCTTTCAAGGCGCGTGCATTAGGCCGCTCTGCCACGCTTCCAGGGGTGCAGCGTAGTCAGGGCTGCGGGCGCAGACGCTCGGCGATGCCCCAGAAGACGGCGGCGAGGGCGGTCTGCTGCTCCGGGGTGAGGTGGTCGACCAGGTGCTCGCGGACGCCCCGCAGGTGCGTGGGAGCGGCCGTGCGCAGGACTTCGTAGCCCTTGTCGGTCAGGATGGCGAACACGCCGCGGCCGTCGTTGGGGCACTCCTCGCGGCGGACGAGCTGGTCGTTCTCGAGGCGGCCGACCTGGTGCGAGACGCGGCTCTTGGAGGACGCGACGTCGGTGGCGAGCTGGGTCATGCGCATCCGCATGCCGGGCTGCTCGGACAGCCGCACGAGGATCTCGTAGTCCGCGAGGGAGATGCCGTGTTCCTCCTGGAGCTCCCGGTTGAGCCGGTACTCCAGGAGGGCGCTGCCGACGATGTAGCCGCGCCAGGCGCGCATTTCGGTGGGAGACAGCCACCGTACGTGTTGGTCCTGCTGCGCCTCGGTCACTCGTTCAGGGTAAGTGGTGATCGACTCGTGTGCGTTGAGTTTCGTTCAACTGCACGGACCTAGTGCTCGCTCGTGGGACGAGGCAGACTGCCACCGCAACAGCGGGTGACCACATGAGAGGCAGCAACATGATCCGTTCCATCCGACGAGGGCGGCTGATCGCCGCGGTCGGACTTACCGTGGCGGCGATCGTCACGATGGGTGCGGGCCAGGGCCTGGCGTCGAAGGGCTCCGGCACGAACGGCACCCTGGACGTCCGCCTGATCGGCCTGAACGACCTGCACGGCAACCTCGAGCCCCCGAGCGGTTCGTCCGGTCTGGTCACCATCCCGGGTCAGCCTTCGGTCCCGGCCGGCGGCGCGAGCTACATCGCGACCCACATCCAGCAGCTCAAGTCGCAGGTGCCTCACTCGTACGTGGTCGGCCAGGGCGACATGATCGGTGCCTCGCCGCTCGCGTCCGCGCTCTTCCACGACGAGCCGACCATCGAGTTCCTCAACCAGGTCGGCATGACGACGTCCAGCGCCGGCAACCACGAGTTCGACGAGGGCTACCTCGAGCTGCTCCGCGTGCAGACCGGCGGCTGCCACCCCGAGGACGGCTGCCAGTTCCACAACCCCTACCGGGGCGCGAAGTTCCCGTTCCTCGGCGCCAACGTCGTGTTCAAGGGCAGCGGGCTGCCCGCGCTGCCGCCGTTCTGGCTCTCGTACGCCAACGGCATCCCCGTCGGTTACATCGGCATGCCGCTGAAGGGCACGCCGGAGATCGTCGCCGCGGCCGGCATCAAGGACCTCGAGTTCAAGGACGAGATCACCTCGGCCAACAAGTACGCCAGGCTGCTCGACCTGCTGGGCGTGAAGACCATCGTGCTGGTCCTGCATCAGGGTGACCCGGCCGGTGCCGGCGGCCCGAACGACTGCAACAACGTGGCCGGCCCCGGCCGCGTGATCGCCGAGGGCGTCAGCTCCAAGATCGACGTCGTGTTCGGCGGCCACAGCCACCAGCAGTTCAACTGCACCGTGAACGACCCGGCCGGCAAGCCGCGCCCGTACATCCAGGGCCTGTCGTTCGGCCGCATCCTGTCCGTGGTGGACCTCAAGGTCGACCGCCGTACCAAGGACGTCATCCGCGACCAGACGGTGGCCAACAACCACATCGTCACCCGCGACGTGCCGATGGACGCCGCCGCCGAGGCGCTGGTGCAGGAGGCCAAGACCAAGTCCGCGCCGATCGCCAACCGTCCGATCGGCGCCGTCAGCGCCGACATCCTCCGCGCCGCCGTGCCGTCCGGTGAGTCGGCCCTCGGCAACCTGATCGCCGACGCGCAGCTGGCCGGCACCCAGGCGGCCGGGGCGCAGATCGCGCTGATGAACCCCGGCGGCGTGCGCTCCGACCTCACGTACGCCTCCGGCCCGGCCGGCGAGGGCGACGGCGTCGTCACCTACGGCGAGGCCTTCACCGTCCAGCCGTTCGGCAACGTGATGACCACCATCACGCTCACCGGCGCCCAGATCAAGGCGGTGCTGGAGCAGCAGTGGCAGCCCACCACCACCCGCATCCTCCAGCCGTCGGCCGGGTTCACCTACACCTGGTCGCAGAGCGCGCCTGTCGGCTCGAAGATCTCGGACATCGAGCTCAACGGCACTCCCATCGACCCCGCCGCCAGCTACCGCGTCTCCGTGAACAACTTCCTCGCCGACGGCGGTGACGGGTTCACGGCCCTGCGCGACGGCACCAACCGCGTCGGCGGCGCGGTGGACCTCGACGCCTTCACCGACTACCTGGAGGCGAACGCCCCGGTCGGCCCGCCGGCCACCAACCGCATCACCAGGGTCGCCTGACCAACGCCCGTAGCCCCACATCGGAAGGCCCCGCACCCCACCCGGAGTGCGGGGCCTTCCGCCGTCCTTTGCTCTGAGTACATGTAGTCCGTACGTGTGGCGGCCGTTGCTCTGAGCACTTGCTCTGCTCTGAGTACACCCCCAGCTCTGAGTACATGTCGCCCGGACGTGGGTACGGCGCGGCGGCGGTTCTACGGGCCGAGGGTGGTGCGGTCGAGGGTCGCCGGGGTGGAGTGGCCGCACAGGGCGAGGGTGAGGTCGAGCTCGGCGAGCAGGTGGCGCAGCACGTGGTCGATGCCGTCCGCGCCGCCGAGGGCCAGGCCGTGGACCCATGGGCGGCCGAGGAGAACGGCGCGGGCTCCCAGCGCCAGGGCCACCACCACGTCGGCCGCGCACCGGATGCCGGAGTCGAAGAGGAGCGTCGTGCGCTCCCCCACGGCGTCCGCCACGTCGGCGAGGCAGTCGAGCGCGGCGCGCGCGCCGTCTACCTGGCGCCCGCCGTGGTTGCTGACGATGATCCCGTCCATCCCGGCATCCACTGCGGCGCGCGCGTCGTCGGGATGACACACGCCCTTGACCACGACCGGCAACGACGTCCACTGACGGAGCAGGGACAGGTCCTGCCAGGTGAGCGACGGCCGGCCGAAGATGCCGAGCGCGGCGTCCACGGCCGCACGCATCGCCTGGTGCGAGATCTCCGGCGGCGCGGCCAGCTTGGACCGGAACACCGGGTCCGTCAGGTGGTTCGCCAGCCCGATCGCCGCGAGGAACGGCGAGCTGCCGCGCGCCAGGTCCCGCGGCCGCCAGCCGAGCGTCCAGGTGTCCAGCGTGACCACGATGGCGCCGTACCCCGCCGCCTCGGCGCGCCGCACCATGGACTCCGCCACCTCGTCGTCGGCCGGCCAGTAGAGCTGGTACCAGCGCAGCCCCTCCGGCGCGGCCGCCGCCACGTGCTCGAGCGGCGCCTGCGCCATGGTGGTGATGACCGCCCCCACGCCGAGCCGCGCGGTCACGGCTGCCACCGCCAGCTCGGGCTCCGGGTGCACCAACCCCAGCGCCCCGATCGGCGCGGTCAGCAGCGGCGCCGCGATCCGCCGCCCGAACAACTCCGTCGTGAGATCACGGCCAACCACCTCACGCAGCATCCGCGGCACCAGCCGGCGACGCTCGAACGCCTCGGTGTTCGCCCGCATCGTGCGCTCGGTGCCCGCCCCACCGGCCACGTACGCCCACGCCGCGTCGCTCATCACGCCCCGCGCCGCACGCTCCAGGTCGTCCGGCGTGAGCGGGAACCGCGGCCGCCGGCCCGCCGCACCGTCGCGGTAGATGGCGTTCTGCAGGTCACCGAAATGCGCCACGACACGACACCGTAGCGGTGCGCGTACCGCTCGCCCGGTGATCGCCGCCGCCAGGCCCTATCGTGAGGCACCGCGACACCGGACGAGTCGGAGGCAACCGTGCGGTTCAACGAGAACGCCGAGCTCGACACCTCGCAGATCGAGGACCTGCGCTCGGGAGGTGGCGGCGGACTCGGCGGCCGCATCGCCCTCGGTGGCGGCGGCGTCAGCGTCGCCGGCATCATCATCTACCTGCTGATCTCCGTGCTCGGCGGTGGCGGCAGCGTCCCCGGCGGCCTCTCCGACGGCCTCTCCGGCGTGGGCGCGGGACAGAGCGCGGACAACTCACAACTCGAGCAGGAGTGCCGCACCGGCGCGGACGCCAACGAGAACCAGGACTGCCGCATCGTGGCCGTGGTGAACTCGATCCAGGCCTACTGGCGCGACCAGTTCGCCCGCAGCGGCGAGACCTACCGCCCGGCGGTCACGAATTTCTTCCGCGGCCAGGTCAACACCGCCTGCGGCGGCGCCACCTCCGCCGTCGGCCCGTTCTACTGCCCCGGCGACAACGAGGTGTACATCGACCTCGACTTCTTCGACGAGCTCCGCACCCGCTTCGGCGCCACCGGCGGCGCGTTCGTCGAGGCCTACGTCCTGGCCCACGAGTACGGCCACCACGTGCAGAACCTCCTCGGCACCTCCGACCGCGTCGACAACCGGGACACCGGCCCCACCTCAGGCGCCGTCCGCCTCGAACTACAGGCCGACTGCTACGCCGGCGTCTGGTCCAACCACGCCACCACCACCCCGACGGCCAACGGCCAACCCCTCATCGTCGAACTCACCCAGCAGGACATCGACGACGCCCTCGACGCCGCCTCCCGCATCGGCGACGACTACATCCAGAGCGAACTCGGCGGCGGCCAGGTCAACCCCGACGCCTTCACCCACGGCACCTCCGCCCAACGCCAGCGCTGGTTCGGCACCGGCTACGAGTCCGGCGAACCCGCCCGCTGCAACACCTTCGACACCAACGACCTCGGCTGACCCTCCACGCACCTTTGCTCTGAGTACATACCCACCGTCCCCACCAGCCGGTGACGCTTCCGGCTGCGCTCCCGAGGCACCGCAGCCGCCAACGACAGGCCATCGGACCTCTCGCCGACGGCTGGTCCGTGCCGGGCGCATCCGGCGGAACTCGTCCACCAGCCACGGCCGGCACGTTCCGACGCTGCTGGACCGTGTCCGCCGTTCGTATGTACTCAGAGCAAAGGATCTGCGGACACCTGCATTGGGGATGGGTTGTCCACAGGTGAGCGGTTGTCCACAGGGGCGGGGTTCGGTGGGGGGTGGCGGTGGGGTGGGGGATGCAGAGTGGGGGCATGCGAGGGGTCAGTGGCCACACGGTGGGCTTCGTCAGGTTGGTGCGCCGGCGGAAGCGGATGAGCCAGCGGGAGTTGGCTCAGCTGCTCGGGCTGAGCCAGAGCTACGTGGCACGTATCGAGAGTGGGCGGATGCGGCCGTCGTTGGTGGTGCTGGAGCGGGTGTTACGTGCGGGGGGACTGCGGCTGGCGGTGGTGGATGCGGGGCGCCGGGAGCTGCGGCCGATGGTGGAGGTGCCGCGGACGCGGGACTACGGCGGGCGGAAGTGGCCTGCGCATCTGGGATTGATTCTGGATCCGAAGCCTGGGGAGTGGTGGGGCGATCGGTTCGGGCTGGTGCGGCCGCCGGAGACGTTCCGGCGGGATCCGGCGGCGCGGGAGGAGCATCGGCGGGTGTTCCATCGAATGCGAGGGCGATGGGCGCCGGGCGAGCCTCTGGACTGGCGGGACCGGCTTCGGCGGACGGCACGGGCCGGTCCCGGGTGGGCTGGGCGAGCTGAGCGGCCGGGGCGAACGGCTGATGCGGTCGAGGGGGTGGAGCGAGCAGGTTGGGGCGACCGGCTGGCGAGGGGTTGGTCCGCCGACCGGAGTGCGCCGGCGTGAGAGGTGGCCGGGCTCCTGCTGCGCCCCGGTCTCTGCCGTGACCGGCGCGTCCGGCGATTCGCGGGGCCGAGAGGCCGAGTGGGAGGTGGCGGTTCGCGGGGCCGGAGGGATGCGATCGGGTTGTTGCGGAGCCGGGCGGCGGGGATGACGGACGGGTTCGCGGGATGGAGTGGTGCCGCTGACGCAGAGGTCACAGGCCCGGGTTGTGGGGTGACGCGGTGGTTCGAGGGGCCGTGCGGGAGCGGCGGCGAGGGTAGCGTCGCGGGCGTGCGAGCGATCATGGTGCGGGAGCCGGGTGGGCCTGAGGTGCTGGAGTGGGCCGAGGTGCCGGATCCGGAGGTGGGGCCGGGTGAGGTGTTGGTGCGGGTCGCCGCGAGTGCGGTGAACCGGGCTGATCTGTTGCAGCGCAAGGGTGTGTACCCGCCGCCACCGGGGGCCAGCGAGTACCTGGGGTTGGAGTGCTCCGGGGTGGTGGAGGCGCTGGGCGACGGGGTGCGTGGGATTCGGGTCGGGGATCGGGTGTGTGCGCTGCTGGCGGGTGGCGGGTACGCGGAGTTGGTGGCGGTGCCGGCGCCGCAGGTGATGCCGGTGCCGGACGGGGTCGAGCTGGTGGACGCGGCGGGGTTGCCGGAGGTCGCGTGCACGGTGTGGTCGAACGTGGTGATGCTGGCGGGGCTGCGTGCCGGCGAGGTGCTGCTCGTGCACGGGGGGTCGGGTGGCATCGGTACGCACGCGATCCAGGTGGGGCGGGCGTTGGGGGCGCGGGTGGCGACCACGGCGGGGGCGGCGCGGGCGGAGGTGTGCCGGCAGTTGGGGGCGGAGATCGTCGTGGACTATCGGGAACACGACTTCGTGGCCGAGGTGCGGCGGGCGACGGACCGGCATGGGGCGGACGTGGTGCTGGACAACATGGGGGCGGCGTACCTGGCGCGGAACGTGGACGTGCTGGCGACGGGTGGGCGGCTGGTGATCATCGGTATGCAGGGCGGGGTGAACGGTGAGCTGAACGTGGCCGCGCTGCTGGGGAAGCGGGGGACGGTGGCGGCGACGGGGTTGCGGGGACGGCCGGTGGAGGGACCGGGCGGCAAGGGGGAGATCTGCGCGGACGTGGTGGCCCGGCTGTGGCCGCTGGTGGCGTCGGGTCAGGTACGACCGGTGGTGCACGAACGGATTCCGATGGCTGAGGCAAGCCGGGCGCACGAGTTGCTCGAGCGGGGTGGCGCGGTGGTCGGCAAGGTGCTGCTGACGGTCTGACGAGAACA
This sequence comes from Pseudonocardiaceae bacterium, assembly GCA_036402215.1. Lineage (GTDB taxonomy): Bacteria > Actinomycetota > Actinomycetes > Mycobacteriales > Pseudonocardiaceae > DASXTS01. The sequence goes on along the minus strand of DASWTI010000272.1, from coordinate 12,307 downwards.
GGACGGGGCCGTACCGGGCCGGACGGACGCGGGGGACGGTGGCGCGGGGCCAGGTCGCGCGGGGCGGCGGCGCGCGGACGGGGTCGCCCTGTGCGGGGTTGCCCGGCACAGGGCGTCGCTCTGTGCGGGGTCGCCCTGTGCGGGGTCGTCCCGTGCGGGGGGGGTCATCCCGTGCGCGGGGTCACGCCGTGCGGAGTCAGCCCGTGCGAGGTCGCGCCGGGTCGGGGCAGCCCAGGACGGGGATCAGCCCAGGGCTTCGACGGCGCGGACGAGGCGATTGACCTCGACTGAGTTGGTGTAGTGGGCGAGGCCGATGCGGACGGCGCCGCCTACCTCGCCGATGCCGAGGGCGCCGAGAACGCCGTGGTGGCCGGCATCGGCGATGGCGCAGACGCCGACGGAGGCGAGGTGTTCGACGACGTCGCGGGCCTTCACGCCGGAGACGGTGAAGGCGATGGTGGGGACGCGGCGCATGGCGTCGCCGATGACGAGGACGTGCCGCAGGGCGCGCAGTTCGTTGAGCAGGTGCACGAGAAGGCCGGCCTGGTAGGCCTTGACCGATGACAGCGACGTGAGGAGGCGTTCGCGGCGGGTGCCGGTGGCGGCGTCGTCCAGGCCGGCGAGGTAGTCGATGGACGCCACGAGGCCGGCGAGCATCGGGTAGGGATGCGGGCCGAGTTCGAGGCGCTCGGGGCCGCGGGCGGAGGGTTCGAGGGAGCACGACGGCATGCGGTCGAGCAGGGTGGGCTGGCGGAACACCATGGCGGCGACCGGTGGACCGCCCCAGGCGGAGGCGGACACGATCATGACGTCGGCGCCGAGAGCGGCCATGTCGAGCGGCAGGTAGGGCGCGGCGGAGGAGGCGTCCACGACGCGCAGGGCGCTGTGGTCGGCTGCGCGCTCCATGATGGGGCCGAGGTCGGGGCGGGCGCCGACGGTGCCGGAGGCGGCGGTGACGGCGACGACCTTGGTGCGGCGGCTGATGAGCTCCTCGTACTGCCAGGACGGCAGCTCGCAGGTTTCGATGTCGATCTCGGCCCAGCGTGCGGTGGCGCCGCAGCGCTGAGCGGCACGCAGCCAGGGGGCGATGTTCGACGGGTGGTCCAGGCGCGAGACCACTACCTCGTCGCCGAGCAGCCAGCCCTCGCCGAGGGACTCCGCGAGGCGCGCCAGGAGCACCGCGACACTGGGGCCGAGCACGACGCCACCCGGCTCGGCGCCGACGAGGTCGGCCACGGCGCGGCGGGCGGCGTCCACGATCGCCTCGGCGCGCTGGGACGCGGGGAACACGCCACCGGGGGCGGACACCGGGGCGCGCAACGCGGTCGACACCGCGGCGGCGACCGGTTCGGGGACCTGCATCCCGGCCGGCGTCTCCAGGTGCACCCATCCGTCGCCCAGTGCGGGGAACAGCCCTCGCACGCTGGCGACATCGAATGCCATGGCCGACACCGTAGTACCCGGCGCGTCGCCCTCGTGGCGGCGTGTCACCTTCGCGGCCGATCACGCCGCCGCGGGCCCCGCGCCACCGCTGTACCACCGCCGAGTCATCGCCGTGGCACGACCGGTGCCGACCAGCGCCGACCTGGCCGGACCGCTGTTGGCGATGACCGCGCTGGAGCGCGCAGTCGTGGAGGAGCGGCGCGGGGGTGGCACGGGTACGGCCTGTGGCGCAGGTAGCGGGCGGGGGGATGGGTGAACACCCGATGAGCGGGCCGGAGCGGGCAGGGGCGAGGATGGACGCATGACCTCCGACGACGAGCAGCAGGTGTTGGTGATCGGCCAGGACGGGCGGCCGGTCGGTGCCGTGCCGGTGCCCGCCGACCAGGGTGAGGACGGCGAGGGGGCCGGGCCGGACATCTCCAGCATGGTCGAGCAGCCCGCCAAGGTCATGCGGATCGGCACGATGATCAAGCAGCTCCTGGAGGAGGTGCGCGCCGCTCCGCTGGACGACGCCTCGCGGAATCGGTTGCGGGAGATCCATCGCTCCTCCATCCAGGAGCTGGAGCAGGGGCTGGCGCCGGAGCTGCGCGACGAGCTGGAGCGGCTGACGCTGCCGTTCACGGAGGACTCGACGCCCTCGGACGCGGAGCTGCGGATCGCACAGGCGCAGCTCGTGGGCTGGCTGGAGGGCCTGTTCCACGGCATCCAGACGGCCCTGTTCGCCCAGCAGATGGCTGCCCGCGTCCAGTTGGAGCAGATGCGGCGCGGCGCGCTCCCCCCTGGCAGCAAGCCGGGTGAGCAGTCCGACGGCCACATCGGCCGGGGCACGGGCCAGTACCTCTGACGCCGGACCCGGCGCGGTCCGGGAACGGCCCGACAACCCGACCAGGAACGACGCGGGCGGGGCACCGGCGGATACGGCGGCGCAGGAGCACGCCGGCCGATGCCGGTCCAGGGCAGTACTTCCGGGTTGGTGGACGCGGCCAACTACACTCCCGCCAACTCCCAGCCCCTGCCCCGCACCCCAGTGGTGACAAGAGGAGCCCGGAATGGCGCACCGCCGGCTCGCCCGGATCGAACCCCTGCTGAAGATCGCGCGCGGCAAGCTCATGCGCGCGGTGGACGAGGTCGTCAGCAGGCACCACCGTGAACAACTCGAGGAACTGCGCGCGGAGATGGCGCGGCTGCACCACGAGTTCCGGGAGAGCCGCGACCACCTGAACCGCCGGCTGGAGGAGATGGACTACCGCAACCGGCGGGACCTCTTCGCGGCGGCGGAGCGCGTGGCGGCGCACACCAGCGCGGAGTACGCCCGCGAGCACATGCCCACGGCGCCGCGGCTGCCGGACATGCGGGCCACGCTCGCGCACGGTCTCAAGCTCGCCCCGGAGGAGGGCCTGGCGCTGGAGTTCGGCGTGTGGTCCGGCAGCACGCTCAAGCAGATCGCGGAGGCCCGCGGCGGCAGGGGCGTGTACGGCTTCGACGCGTTCGAGGGCCTGCCGGAGGACTGGCGCACCGGGTTCCCGGTGGGCTCCTTCTCCACGGACGCCCCGCCGGACGTGCCGGGCGCCGAGCTGGTGATCGGCTGGTTCGACCAGACGCTGCCCGGCTTCATGGCGGAGCACGCGGACGAGCCGCTGGCGTTCGTGCACATCGACTGCGACCTGTACTCGTCCACGGTGACGGTGCTGGAGCACGTCGGGCCGCGGCTGCGCGCGGGCAGCGTGCTGGTGTTCGACGAGTACTTCAACTACCCGGGCTGGATGGAGCACGAGCACCGGGCCTGGCTGGAGTTCGTGGAGCGCACCGGGGTGAAGTTCAGCTACGAGGGATACACCCTGGACCACGAGCAGGTCGTCGTACGGGTGACCGAGACGCCGAACTGAGCGCAGGTAAGCTCGCTGGCCGTGTCCTCGTTGTCCGCTACAGCGTCCTCGCCGTCCTCCTCGGCGTCCGGAGCCGCGTCCGGGGCCGGGTCGCCGGCCACGCCCGCCGAGCCGGGCGCGTCCGCCGTGGACCTGCCCGCCGCGCCCCCGGCCGTCCCCAGCCGGAGCTTCCGCCGCGCCTTCGGTGACCTGGCCGCGGGCTGGGCGCAACGGCAGCTCTGGGGCCACCTCGGCTGGCAGGACATCAGGCAGCGCTACCGCCGCTCGGTCCTCGGTCCGCTGTGGATCACGATCAGCATGGCGGTCACCGCCGTCGCGCTCGGCCTGCTGTACTCGCAGCTCTTCGGGCAGCCGATCCAGACGTTCCTGCCGTACGTCACGGTGGGCTTCATCGTGTGGGGCTTCATCCAGGGCTGCGTGAACGAGGGCTCCGAGGTGTTCATCACCAACGAGGGCCTCATCAAGCACCTGCCGTCGCCGATCAGCGTGCACATCTACCGCCTGGTGTGGCGTCAGACGTTGTTCTTCGTGCACAACCTCGCGGTGTACTTCGTGATGGTCGTGGTGTTCGGTGTGAACCTGGGCTGGGGGTCGCTGCTCGCCGTTCCGGCGTTCGCGCTGCTGGTGCTGAACGGCACGTGGGTGGCGCTGCTGGTCGGCATCGTGTCCACCCGTTTCCGGGACATCCCGCCGGTGACCCAGAGCATCGTGCAGCTCATGTTCTTCATGACCCCGATCGTCTGGGTCTACGACATGCTCCTGGAGAACCCGGCGACCGCGGCGCGCGCGCGTTTCATTGAGTTCAACCCGTTCCTGCACTTCGTGGAGATCATCCGCCGCCCCATGCTCGGCCAGTCGTTCGAGCCGCGCTACTGGATCGTGGTCGGCTCGATCACCGTCGTGGGCTGGGTGATGGCGCTGCTGTTCATGCGCAACTACCGTGCCCGTGTGTCCTACTGGGTCTGAGAAGAGCCTTCCTGTGATCTCCATCGACGTCCGAAACGCCTCGGTCGACTTCCCGATCTTCGACGCGAAGACCCGGTCCCTGAAGAAGGCCGTGCTGGGCCTGGGCAAGGCCGGCGGCAAGATCGGCACGGACCGGCGCATCCCGGTGATCGAGGCGCTGCGCGACATCAGCATCTCGCTGCGGCACGGCGACCGGGTCGGGCTGGTCGGGCACAACGGCGCCGGCAAGTCCACGCTGCTGCGCCTGCTGTCCGGCATCTACGAGCCCACCACCGGCACCTCGCGCATCGTGGGCAAGGTGGCGCCGGTGTTCGACCTCGGCGTGGGCATGGACCCGGAGATCTCCGGGTACGAGAACGTCATCATCCGTGGCCTGTTCCTCGGCATGACCCGCAAGCAGATGGAGGCGCGGGTCGACGAGATCGCCGAGTTCAGTGAGCTCGGCCCCTATATGACGATGCCGCTGCGCACGTACTCCACGGGCATGCGGGTGCGGCTCGCGCTCGGCGTGGTGACCTCCATCGACCCGGAGATCCTGCTGCTGGACGAGGGCATCGGCGCGGTGGACGCGGCGTTCCTGGCGAAGGCCAGGGACCGGCTGCACGACCTGGTCAAGCGCTCCGGGATCCTGGTGTTCGCCTCGCACTCCGACGAGTTCCTCATGGAGCTGTGCGACACCGGCATCTGGATGGACCACGGGCAGATCCGGGAGCACGGCCCGTTGCGCGAGGTGCTCGCGCACTACAAGGGGCGTGACCCGTTCGGCCCGCCCGAGGTCGAGGAGCCGCCGCCGGCCGCGGACCAGCGGAAGGCCGAGCAGGAGAACGACGCCGAGGACCAGGCCGTCGAGGTGGCGTCGTGAGCACGCCGTCGCGGCCGGAGATCGTGGCGGTCGTGGTCACCCGGCACCGCGCGGAGCTGCTCTCCAGCTCGCTCAAGGTGATGTCGCAGCAGACCCGGCAGCCGGACCACCTCATCGTGGTGGACAACGGCCCGGACCAGCCCGCGGCGGACGTCGTGGCGGCGTGCGGGCTGCCGTCGACGTACCTGCCCTCGGAGCGAAACCTGGGTGGCGCCGGCGGCTTCGCGCTGGGCATGCTGCACGCGCTGGCCATGGGCGCGCAGTGGGTGTGGCTGGGCGACGACGACGGGCGGCCGGCCGACGAGCACGTGCTGGCCACGCTGCTCGACGTGGCACAGCGCCGCAAGCTGGCCGCGGTCTCACCGGTCGTGGTGAACATCGACGACCCGGACCGGCTGGCCTTCCCGCTGCGCCGCGGGCTGACCTGGAAGCGGCGTCGTTCCGAGCTGGGCTCCGAGGACTTCCTGCCCGGCATCGCCTCGCTGTTCAACGGCGCGCTGTTCCGCTCGTCCGCGCTGGACGTCGTGGGCGTGCCGGACTACCGGCTGTTCTTCCGCGGCGACGAGGTGGAGGTGCACCGCCGCCTGGTGCGCAGCGGCCTGCCGTTCGGCACGTCGCTCAAGGTCGCCTACGCCCACCCCGACGGCTCCGACGAGTTCAAGCCGATGCTCGGCGGGCGGCTGCACGCGCAGGACCCGTCCGACGACGCCAAGCGCTACTACACGTACCGCAACCGCGGGTACCTGCTGGCCCAGCCGGGGCTGCGCCGGCTCGGCCTGCTGGAGGTGTTCCGGTTCGGCCTGTACTTCCTGGTGACCAAGCGGGACCCGAAGGCGTTCCTGCAGTGGCTGCGCCTGGTGCGGCAGGGCCGCGAGGAGCGCTTCTTCCGCCGCTGAGGCCGGCCAGCGATGGTGCGCCGAGGCTCGTCACGGCGGTAAGGGCCCCCCGCGGAGCCGAGGGGGAGGTAGCTCACGCGAGGGGCGGATGGGTCCGGCTGGGGGTTCCGGACCCGCCATCAGTGTTACATCTCAAGTACTAGGCCGAACAGGTGCCTCCCCTACGCCGTGCCGGGGAGTCCCCCAGTGGCCAGGACGCCGGGGGTGCCCGGCAGCCGGGCTCAGTGCCGGAAGATCACCAGGCGCATCACGGCGAAGTTGATCGTGGTCGCGGTGCCCTGGGCGACGACGAACGCCAGCGTGATCTCCCAGGCGGACGGTGGCAGCAGGTGCAGCGCGAGCGCGTTCATGCCGACGTTGACCAGGAACGTGGTGCCGTAGAGGCCGAGGAACCCGGCGAACCGGCCGGCCGAGCCCGGCGCACGGAAGGTCCAGCGGCGGTTCAGCAGGTACGCCGTGGTGGTACCGGCGATGAAGCTCAGGCCCTTCGCCAGGTGGATCCACACGTCCAGCGCCAGCAACGCCTGGTACGCGCCGTAGTCGACCAGGAACGCCAGCCCGCCGACCAGCACGAACCGCAACAGCTGCGTACGCAGCGCGATCGACGGGGCGGTCGGCACGGCAGGCAGCGTACCGACGCCCCGGCGGTGCCCGCCGCACGCTCGGTAGGCTGCAGCCGATGCACCGGACGCAGCAGCGCAGCCTGACCGGATGGGGACGCACCGCGCCCTCCACCGCGACCGTGCTGACCGATCCGGACCGGCAGGCCGTCGTGGAGGCGGTGCGCCGCGCGGGGCCGCGCGGGGTGCTGGCCCGCGGCCTGGGGCGCGCCTACGGGGACGCCGCGCAGAACGCCGGTGGCCTCGTCGTCGACATGACCGGCATGGACCGCATCCACTCGATCGACGTGGACCACGGCGTGGTCGTGCTCGACGCGGGCGTCAGCCTGGACACGCTGATGCGGCGGGCGCTGCCGTTCGGGCTGTGGGTGCCCGTGCTGCCCGGCACCCGTCAGGTGACCATCGGCGGGGCGATCGCGGCCGACATCCACGGGAAGAACCACCACGTGGCCGGCAGCTTCGGCAACCACGTGCTGTCCATGGACCTGGTCACCGCGTCGGGCGAGGTGTGCACGCTGACCCCGGACGGCCCGGACTCGGAGCTGTTCTGGGCCACGGTCGGCGGCATGGGCCTGACCGGCGTGATCCTGCGCGCGACGGTGCGGCTGGAGCCGGCCGAGTCCGCGTACTTCGTGGTGGACACCGAGCGCGCCACGGACCTGGACGACCTGATGGACCGGCTGTCCACCGGGGACGACGCGTACACGTACTCGGTGGCCTGGTTCGACTCCGTGGCCACCGGCGCCTCGCTGGGCCGCGCGGTGCTCACCCGCGGCTGGGGCGCCCGCCGCGACGACCTGCCGAAGAAGCTGCGCCGCGACCCGCTGCGCTTCGACGCGCCGACGTTGTTCACCGCGCCGCCGGTGTTCCCGCCGCGGCTGCTGAACCGGGCCACGGCCAGGGCGTTCAACGAGCTCTGGTTCCGCAAGGCGCCGGTGGAGCGCCGCGGCGAGGTGCAGAACATCACCACGTTCTTCCACCCGCTGGACATCGTGGGCGAGTGGAACCGGGTGTACGGGCCGCGCGGGTTCGTGCAGTACCAGTTCGTGGTGCCGTTCGGCGCCGAGGACACCTTCCGCCGTTGCGTGCAGCTGATCGCCGGCAGCGGGCTGGTGTCGTGTCTCAACGTGCTCAAGCGGTTCGGACCGGGCAACTCGGCGCCGCTGTCCTTCCCGACGCCGGGGTGGACGCTCGCCGTGGACGTGCCGGTCGGGCCGGGCCTGGCGCGGCTGTGCACCGGGCTGGACGAGCTCGTGCTGGACGCGGGCGGCCGCGTCTACCTGGCCAAGGACTCGCGCACCGACCCCGAGGCGCTGGCCAGGATGTATCCCCGGCTCGACGAGTGGCGCAAGATCCGCGCCGCCGAGGACCCGCGGGGCGTGTTCATGTCGGATCTGGCGCGGAGGCTGGCCCTGTGATCGACGCCGTAGGCAACCCCCAGTCGTTGTTGCTGCTCGGTGGCACCTCGGAGATCGGCCTGGCGGTGGCCGCCCGGTTCGCGGCGGTGCGTCCGCTGCGCGTGGTGCTGGCCGCGCGGCCGTCGACCCGGCTGGAGGAGGCGGTGGACCGGCTGCGCGGCATGGGCTGCGAGGTGTCCACGGTGCCGTTCGACGCGACCGCGCCGGCCGGCCACGCCGAGGCCGTGGACAAGGCGTTCGCCGACGGCGACATCGACGTGACGATCGTGGCGTTCGGCGTGCTCGGCGACCAGGAACGCGCCTGGACGTCCCACGAGGCCGCGCTGGAGCTGGCCACGGTGAACTACACCGCCGCGGTCTCGGTGGGCGTGCTGGTGGCCCGCAAGCTGGCCGAGCAGGGCCACGGCTCGCTCGTCGCCCTGTCCTCCGTGGCCGGCGAGCGCGCCCGGCGATCGAACTTCGTGTACGGCTCCACCAAGGCCGGCATGGACGCCTTCTACTCGGGGCTCACCGAGGCGCTGCGCCCCGCCGGCGTGCACGTGGCGGTCATCCGGCCGGGCTTCGTCCACACCCGCATGACGCAGGGCCTGAAGGCCGCGCCGCTGGCCGCCACCGCCGACCAGGTCGCCGACACGATCATCGACGCCGTCCGCCGCCGCCGCGAGCTCGCCTGGGCCCCCGCCGCCCTGCGCCCGGTCATGACGGTCCTGCGCCACCTGCCCCGCCCGGTCTTCCGCCGCCTGCCGATGTGACCGCCGCCGGCGGCCGACGGGTCGCCGGGATCAGGCCGGTGGGGGTGCGAGCCAGCCGAGGTGGACGGCGCGCATGCCGGCCTGGAAGCGGGTCTGGACGCCGAGGCGGGCGATGAGTTCGCGGACGCGGCGGTGGGCCGTGCGGGCGCTGGAGCCCATGAGCCGGCCGATGGTCTCGTCGGTGGCGCCGGAGGCCAGCAGCGACAGCAGCATGCGCTCCTGGTCGGTGGGGGCGTCCCGCTCGGTGGCGGCCTCGGGGACGAACGGGGTGGCGGCGTGCCACAGGTCGTCGTAGACCTGGTCGAGGGCGCCGGCCACGCCGCGGCCGCGGGCCAGGACGGCGTGGCCGACGGTGGCACCGGGGGCGCCGATGGGGATCAGGCCGGCCTCGGCGTCGACGAGCACGAGGGACATCGGCAGCTCGGCGCCGATCCGGGCCTGCTCGCCGTGGCCCACCAGGCCGGACACGCGGTCCACCTGGTCGTCGGACGTGAGGGCGGCCCGGTCGTAGATGACCTGGTGGTCCACGCCCCCGGCGAGGTGGGTGCGCTCTACGGCGTCGAGGGCGACGACGGGAACCGACGGGGCGCGGACGATGCGGCGCACGCGGTGCCGGGCGGTCCGCAGCAGCTCGTGCACCACCTGGGTGATGTGCCCCGCGCCGTGCAGCACGGTGAGCTGGTCACCGTGCCCCCTGGGGTCCACCACGTGGTACAGCGGCCGCTCCCGTCACCGGCTGGTACTGATCGGTAACACTAGTGACACCGGTGGTCCGCCGCGAACGCCGGACCACCGGTGTCGGTCAGTGGCTGCCTCCTACAGACCGGCGGTCTGCAGGACGTTGCCCGGGGTGCCGGGCGGGGCGTCGGAGATGGCACCGGCCGCCGAGTGGGACGCGATCCACGAGTTGAGCGACGCGGAGTCGGTGTCGCCGTTGGCGCTCTTGTGGAGGGCGCCGACGCCGGCCACGTGCGGGCTGGCCATCGACGTGCCGGAGATGGTGTTGGTGCCGCCGCCGATCCAGGCCGCCGTGATGTCCACGCCGGGGGCGTAGCCCTCGACGCAGGTGCCGGTGTTCGTGAAGGACGCGGAGGTGTCGTCGATCGCCGAGGCCGCGGTGGTGTAGACGCCGTCGGCGCTCGCCGGCGAACGGGTGCACGCGTCGGCCGACTCGTTGCCGGCGGCCACGGCGAGGAACACCCCGGAGCCGGCCAGCGCGGTCGCGGCCGCGTTCACCGTCGGGTCGGCGCCGCCGCCGAGGGACATGTTGGCCACGGCCGGGCGCCGCGCGTTGGCGGCGACCCAGTCCATGCCCGCGATGACATCCTCGAAGGTGCCGCTGCCGGCGCAGTCCAGCACCTTCACGCCGTACACGCTGACGCCGGGGGCGACGCCGTACGCGGAGCCGCCGACGGTGCTGGCCACGTGCGTGCCGTGGCCGTTGCAGTCGACACCGTCGCCACCGGTGGCGTCGAAGGCCACGCTCGCGCGGCCGCCGAAGTCCGGGTGGTCCGGCTCGATGCGGTGTCGATCACGTAGGCGTGCACGCCGGAGCCGTCGGCCGTCGTGGCGTACGAGTCGTCCAGCGGCAGGCTCGCCTGGTCGATCCGGTCCAGCCCCCACGAGCCGACGGCGGTGGCTCCGGGCGCGTCGAGCTGCACCCGGAAGTTCTGCGACACGGCCTCGACGCCGTCCATCGCCCGCACCGCCGCCAGCTGCCCGGCGCTCAGCTCGGCCGAGAAGCCGGTGACGGCCGCGCGGTACACGTGCCGGGCGTCGGCGCCCAGTTTCTCGGCCACCGCGTCCGGGTCGGCCCCGTCCGACAGCCGCACCACGTACTCGCCCGGCACGGCGTCGACGCCGTGGGCGGTGAGCGGCGCGAGCACGGTGACGTCCTGGCCGGCGGCCGGGGAGGCCCCCGTCGCCAGCGTCATCGCGACCGCCGTCAGCCCGGCGCCGATACCGATTGCACGTCTTGTCACGTCAGTGCCCTTCTCCAGAATCGACGATTCGCACACCCCGCCGTGCGCGATTCATGGACGGAACGTGACGGTAATGACGCGGCGCGTGGCCGAACCGGCCTTATCGGGTTTACGACAAACATCCGGCCGACGGCCGCAGCCCGCTGGGCCGGACGGCGCAGCGGCGGTATGGTCCGCCATCTCCGCCGATCGGCGGGTTCTCGTCAGCCGGAAGGCCCGTGACCGGCGGTGACGAACCGGCCCGGAGATGGCCGGCCCGGACGTGGCCGGCTCAGAGGTAGACGGCGAGCAGCAGGGCGGTGACCCAGGCGGCGGCGAGCACCTGCAGCACCCGGTCGCCGAGCGCGATGTCCTCGGGCTCACCGGCGTTGCCGCCGTCCACGTCCACCGCGTACCGCAGCACCGCCACCACGAACGGCACCATCGAGATGACCGACCACACGGAACCCGAGCCCTCACGGATCTCGAACGCCCACAGGCCGTAGGTCATGATCAGCGTGGTGGCCGACAGCGCCCACACGAAACGCAGGTACGACGAGGAGTACCGCTCCAGCGACCGGCGGATCTTGGCGCCGGTGCGCTCCGCGAGCCGGATCTCCGCGTAGCGCTTGCCCGCCACCATGAACAGCGAGCCGAACGCGGCGGCCAGCAGGAACCACTGGGACAGCACGATGCCGGCCGCGACGCCGCCCGCCGTGGCGCGCATCAGGAAGCCGGACGCCACGATGCAGATGTCGATGACCGGCTGGTGCTTGAGCCCGAGGCAGTAGCCGAGCTGCACGCCGATGTAGACGGCCATCAGGATCACCAGGTCGGTGGACGCCAGCAGCGACACCGCGAGCGAGGCCGCGAACAGGACCACGGCGACGCCCACCGCGGTCGCCGGTGCCACCACGCCGGCCGCGATCGGGCGGTGCCGCTTCGTCGGGTGCACGCGGTCCGCCTCGACGTCCAGCACGTCGTTCACCAGGTACACGCCGGACGCGGCGAGGCAGAACGCCACGAACGCCACCGCCACCGAGGTGATGACGTCGGTCTGCAGCACGTCGCCCGCGGCGACCGGCGCGGCCACCACGAGCACGTTCTTGACCCACTGGCGCGGCCGCAGCGCGCGCACCAGGCCGGTGACGGCGTTCCCCGCCGGGGCGTCCGCCGTGCTCACCGGGCCCGCCGCCGCGGGAGCCGCCGGACGGCGGCACCCACGACCGCGCCGAGCGCGGACCCCACCAGCACGTCGGACGGGTAGTGCACGCCGAGCAGGATGCGGCTCACCAGCATCGGCGGGACCAGCACCGGACCCAGCCGCCGGCCGACCAGCGGCCCGTACAGCGCCGCGGCGGCCGTGGTGGAGGTGGCGTGCGCCGACGGGAACGACAGGCGGCTGGGGGTGCCCACGAGCACCCGCACGGCCGGGTCCCCGGGCCGCTGCCGGCGCACCACGCGCTTCACCCCCACCGCGGCGGCGTGCGCGGCGCACACGCC
>DASWTI010000271.1:0-8602 GCA_036402215.1 Pseudonocardiaceae bacterium | reverse complement strand
CACGGCCGGGGTGGCCGGGACCGCGGTGACGGCCGGGGCCGCCGGAAGGGCCGGGACGCCGGTCACGGCGGGGACGGCTGGGGCGGCCTTGGCCGCGGCGAGCTGCCGGTCGCGCTCCAGGTCCGCCTTCCGCGGACGGCCCCGCGGCCGCTTGCGCGCGATCACGGCACCGCGCTCGAAGATCTCGCCACCCCAGACACCCCACGGCTCGCGCCGGGCCAGAGCGCCGGCGAGGCACTCGGCGACGACCGGGCAGGTGGTGCAGAGGGCCTTGGCCTGCTCCAGCTCCGCCGGGGTGTCGGCGAACCAGAGGTCCGGGTCACCGGCGCGGCACGGCAGGCGCAGGCCGGTGGCCGGCGCGGAGTCGAGCAGGTCGAGGACGCCGAGGTCGGTTCCTATGAGGTCGGGTAGCGCGCCACCCGTGTCGAGCGGGACGGTTGCGGTCAACACGGTTGTTCCTCCTCGTGGGCGAACGGGTCGGGTGGTGGTCGGGTAGTGGCGGGACGGCTGCTGGCCGGTGGTGCTCTGCATCAGGACTGACTGCTCTCCGGGGTCCGAGATACAAGAAGGCCGCGGATCCGATTTCCGGTTCCGCGGCCTTCGAGAGCCTGTCGTCGTGACGTGGTGTCACGGGCTTCTCTCGGGTGGTGCGGACACACGGGTGCCGGTAACGGCCACGGGGGTCGGGATGAGATCGATGTTCCGCAGGGCGGTGCCGCGGTAGTCACGCTGCTCGAACCAGCGCAGACGCGGGCCGCTGTACACGGACTTCGCCCCGGACCCGTTGTGGACCGCTGCCGGGCAGCGGAGGGCGCCGAGGCGATTCATCGTGGTGCTGATCATGTCTCGATCCCTCCTTCCCAGACGTGGCCGACAAGTCCTGGTGGGCGCTCTTCGCGCCCGCCTGAGAGGCTAGGTGGTCGTCGTCGGCGGGGGCAACCGTATTTCCGACGGTTTCTTCGCCGGATCCGGAATCCGTTACCCGGCCGTGTCCCGTGGGCCCCTGACCAGGTCGATCACCTCGGCGCCGTACCGCTGGAGCTTCGCCGCGCCGATGCCGGGGATGGCCACCAGGGCCGCGGCGTCCACCGGGCGCTGCTCGGCGATGGCGGTGAGCGTGGCGTCGGTGAGCACCGCGTAGTCCGGCACCCGCAGCGCCGACGCCCGGTCCCGGCGCCAGCCGGTGAGCCGCTCGTACAGCTCGACGTCGAGGTCGCCGGGGCATCCCGGGCACCGCCGGAGCTTGAGCGCCATGGTCCCGCTGAGGCCCTTGCCGCACACCCGGCAGCGCGGCCGGGCCCGGTCGCGGGCCGGCACGGTGGACGACGGAGACGCGCCGGCCCGCACCCTGGCCAGGTTCGCGGGGTGCTCGTCGGGCACCAGGCCGTACAGGAAACGGCTGCGGCGGCGGTGGCGCCGGTTACCGGGAGTGCGGGCCAGCGCCCAGGAGATGTGCAGGAACTCCCTCGCCCGGGTGACGCCCACGTAGAGGAGCCGGCGTTCCTCCTCGATCGCGGCGGCGTCGTCCTCGGCGTGCTGGATGGGCAGCGTGCCCTCGGCGACGCCGACCAGGAACACGGCGTCCCATTCCAGGCCCTTGGCGGCGTGCAGCGAGCACAGCGTGACGCCCTGCACGGTCGGCGGGTGCTGGGCCTCGGCGCGCTGGTCGAGCTCGGCCACGAACCGGTCCAGGCCGGCGTCCGGCTCCACCGCGGCCACCTCGCCGGCCAGGCCGAGCAGCGCCTGCCAGGACTCCCAGCGCTGGCGCACGGCACCGCCCGGCGGGGCGTCCTCGGTCATGCCGAGCCGGGTGAGCACGGCGCGCACGGCGCGCACGAGGGGCAGCTCGGTCGGCCCCACGGTGCGCAACGCCTGCACTGCCTGGCGGACCTCCGGGCGGGCGAAGAACCGCTCCCCGCCCCGCACCTGGTAGCCGATGCCGGCGGCGGCGAGGGCCTGCTCGTAGGCCTCCGACTGGGCGTTCACCCGATAGAGGACGGCGATCTCGGCGGCCGGCGTGCCGTCCTCGATGAGCCGGGCGATCCGGGCGGCGACCGCGGCGGCCTCGGCGGGCTCGTCGTCGTACTCCGCGAAGCCGGGTTCGGGGCCGGCCGGACGCTGGCCGATCAGCCGCAGCCGCGCGCCGCGCATGCCGCGGGCCGCCGCGATCACCCGGTTCGCGCAGCTCACCACCTGGGGCGTGGACCGGTAGTCGCGCTCCAGCCGGACCAGCACGGCGTCCGGGAAGCGGCGGGTGAACTCCAGCAGGTACGTCGGCGTGGCGCCGGCGAAGGAGTAGATGGTCTGGTTCGCGTCGCCGACCACGGTGAGGTCGTCGCGGCCGCCCAGCCAGCCGTCCAGCAACCGCTGCTGCAACGGCGTGACGTCCTGGTACTCGTCCACCACGAAGCAGCGGTAGCGGTCGCGGAACTCCTGCGCCACCTCGGGGTGCTCCTCCAGCACGGCCGCGGTGTGCAGCAGCAGGTCGTCGAAGTCCAGCAGCGCGGCGGCGTTCTTGAGCCGCTCGTACCCGGCGTAGACGGCGGCGGTCTGCTCGACCGGCGCCGGGGTGTCGCGGTGCGCCGCACCGGCCGCCTTCGGGTAGGTCTCCGGGGCGACCAGGCTGGCTTTGGCCCACTCGATCTCGGTGGCCAGGTCGCGCAGCAGGTCGGCGTCGGTCGGCACCCCGGCCTGCTGCGCCGCCTGGGCGACGAGGCGCAGCTTGTGCTCCACGAGCTGCCACGGTGCCTCGCCCACCACGCGCGGCCAGAAGTACCGGAGCTGGCGCAGCGCGGCGGCGTGGAAGGTGCGGGCCTGCACGCCGCCGACGCCGAGGGCACGCAGCCGGGTGCGCAGCTCCCCGGCGGCGCGCGCGGTGAAGGTGACGGCGAGGACCTGGCCGGGCGACACGTGGCCGCGGCCCACCAGGTGCGCGATGCGGTGCGTGATGGTGCGGGTCTTGCCGGTGCCGGCGCCGGCCAGCACGCACACCGGCCCGCGCGGCGCGTGCACCGCGGCCCGCTGCTCGGCGTCCAGCTCCGGTGTCACGCGGGCCATCCTGTCAAACGCCGGCGCCGCCATCGCCGAGGAGCGCCGCGCGGCCGAACCTCCCTCGTGGGGCGAATGGACCATCAGCCCACACAGCGGGGCGAATGGACCATTGGCCCCGCGGGTTCGGGGCGAGCCGGCGACGTGGCGCGGCGTGGCACGGGTGCGCGGCCCGAGCGGCCCGGCCGGGGACGCGGTACCGGCGGTGTCACCGGGGCGCGGCGGGCTGGGTCAGCCGGCCCAGGAGCGGAGCATGGCGCCGGCGATGGAGACCGGGCCGGGCAGCAGCAGGTCGCCCGGCTCGCCGTGCACCGGGCCCTCGCGGCCGGCCCACGAGCCGCTCGCCAGAGCCTTGCGCACCTCCTCGCGGGTCACCCAGCGGGCGTCGGCGATCTCGCCCTCGGCCAGGACGAGCGGCGCGTCCGGGTCGGCCGTGGCCTCGTAGCCGATCATCAGCGAGCGCGGGAACGGCCAGGGCTGGCTGCCGAGGTAGCGGATGTCGTGCACCGCGACGCCGACCTCCTCGGACACCTCGCGCGCCACGCACGCCTCCAGCGACTCCCCGGCCTCGACGAAGCCGGCGAGCACGGAGAACCGGTTGACCGGCCAGTCCGGTCCGCGCGCGACCAGCACCCGGTCGGCGCCGTCGTGCACCAGGCAGATGACGGCCGGGTCGGTGCGCGGGTACTCCTCCAGGCCGCACGACGGGCAGCGGCGGCACCAGCCGGCCCGGCCGGCGAGCGAGCGGGTGCCGCAGCGCGGACAGAACGGCGAACGCCGGTGCCAGCCGAGCACCGCCACCGCGGTCACCGCCAGACCGGCGGCGGTGGCGTCCAGCAGCGCGCCGCTGCGCCGCAGGTCCGTCCAGTCCTCGGTGGCGGCCGGCACGGCGTCGGCGCGGGCGGCGTCCACCCGGCCGTCGGCGCCGTCCTCGTCCACCGCGGCCGGGACCGCCCAGTACGCCGTGCCGCCGTGCTCGCCGAGCAGCACCGCACCGTCCACTGTGGACGGCCCGAGCGCGGCGCCCTCGGCGAACGCCAGCGCCTCGCCGGACATCGGGAAGCGGCCGTGCTCGTCCACCGGGAGCACCCGCGACGACGGCCAGAGCGCGTCCTGGCGTTCCGGGTCGTCGCGCAGCGGCTCCTGCCGGTCGACGGTGGACCTGGACAGCACCGGCAGCCCGTCCAGCGCGAAGCTCACGGGACCTCGACGCCGCCGAGGGCGGCCATCGGCGCGGACAGTACGTCGGCGTCGCCGACCACCACGCCGGTGACGGCGCTGGGCGCGAGGAACTCGGCGGCGGCCGCCACCACCTGGTCGCGGGTCACCGCAGCGAGCCGCGCCGGGTGCCCGCGCAGCCACTCCAGGTCCAGCCCGGCGACCACGATGGCGAGCACCGAGGAGGCCAGCCCCGCCTGCGAGGACAGCGCGATGCCGAGCGAGCCGACGGCGTAACGGCGGGCCGCCTCGAACTCCTCCTGGGTGGGCGGCGAGACAACCATCCGGCCGAGTTCGTGACGGGTCTCCCAGAGCGCGGCGGCGGTGACGTCGGTGGCCGTGTCGGTGTCGATCACCAGCGCCGCGCCGTGCGTGTTGAACTCCAGGAAGGAGTGCGCGCCGTAGGTGAACCCCTTGTCCTCGCGGATGTTCTCCGGCAGGCGCGCGGAGAAGTAGCCGCCGAACACCAGGTTCGCGAGCTGCAGCGCCGGGTAGCGCGGGTCGGTGCGCGGCACGGCGTGCGCGGACAGCCGGATCTGCGACTGCACGGCGCCGGGCCGGTGCACGAGCAGCACGTCGCCGCCGGTGACACGCGGCAGCGGAGGCAGCCGGACGGCCTCGCGGTCCGACGTCCAGCCCGCGAGCGCGCCGGCCAGGGCGTCCACGGCCTGCTGCGGCGGCAGGTCGCCGACCAGCACGAGCACCGAGCCGCGCGGCACGACTCCCTTGCGCTGCAACGACCGCACGGCCGCCGGGGTGACCGCCTCGACGTCCTGCGGCTCGGGCAGCTCCCGCGTGATGGGGTGGTTGCCGTAACGGCGCTTCTGCAGGGCCTCGTGGGCGATGGTGCGCGGCTGCGAGCGGGCCATCGCCAGGTGCGCGACGAGCCGCTCCTTCTCCATGCGCACCTCGTCGGCGCGGTGCGCCGCGCCGGTCAGCGAGTCGGCCAGCACGTCGAGCAGCACCGGCAGGCCGGACACCAGGGCGTTGCCGGTGATCACCAGCCGCTCCGGGTCGACGGACGCGCCGAGGTCGGCGCCGGCCCGCGCCAGGTCGATGTCCACCGCCTCGCGGTCCCGGCGGGCGGTGCCGGCGAGCAGCGTGGCGGCCATCAGCTCGGAGCGCGCCGGGTGCGTGCGGTGGCTGCCGGAGAACGGCACCCGCAGCCGCAGCTCCACCATGGGCACGCCGGGCTTGCGGACCGCGACGACCCGCAAACCGTTGTCCAGCACGGTGTCCACGTGCGCCGGGGCGCGGCCGTCACGCTGCCTGCCGAGTGGCGGCAGCGGGCGCGGACCGAGCTCGGTGCGGCCGATCTGCGCCGCGGTGCGCGGGGTCTGCTGGCTGTCGATGGCGGTCACGCGGCGTCTCCCGGGGCCTGGCCGTCCTCCCCGGACGGGGTGATGGTGAGCACGGCACGGGAGTCCGGCCGCAGCTCGGCGGCGGCCTCGGCCACCTGCTCGGTGGTGACGGCGGCGATCATCGTCGGCAGCTCGGCGGCCAGCTCGCCCCGGCCGTAGAGCAGCTCACAGGCGCCGATCGCGCGGGTGCGGGTGGCCAGCCGGTCGTGATCCCGGAACATGGTGGCCGACCAGCGGGCCGCGGTGCGCCGCAGCTCGTCACCGGAGACGCCGTCGCGGGCGACCCGGGCGACCTCCTCGTCCACCACGGCCAGCACGCTGTCGGTCCCGACGTCCGGCAGGTGCACGGCCGTGATCGTCATGGTGTCCGGATCGCGTGCGTCGTAAGGCATCCCGAACAGGCCGACGCCGGCGCTGACGTCCGTGACCAGCTCGTCCCGGTAGATCATCCGCTGCCGCAGGCGGGCCGCGTCGCCGTCGGTGAGCACCGAGGCCAGCGCCACCCGTGCCGTGTAGCCGGCGAGGTCGGTGCCGGGGTCGGGCACCCGGTAGCCGACGGCGAACGCGGGCAGCGGCGCCAGCCGGTCCTGGTGGTCCGCGCGCTTCTCCGACGTCGGGGCGGGCTCGGCGAACGACGGCCGCTTCGGCGCGGGGCGGGCCGGCACGTCGTCGAAGTGCTTGTGCACCAACGCGATCGCGGCGTCCACCTCGAAGTCACCGGCGACCGTGAGCACGGCGTTGGCCGGGGCGTAGTAGCTGTCGAAGAACGCCGCGCAGTCCTCGACGGTGGCCTCCTCGAGGTCAACGAAGTCGCCGTACCCGTTGTGCGCGTTGGCGAAGGTGTCGTAGAGCACCGGCGGCAGCAGGATCCACGGGAACCCGCCGTACGGCCGGTTCAGCACGTTGAGCCGGATCTCCTCCTTGACCACGTCGACCTGGTTGCGGAGGTTCTCCTCGCTGATCGTGGGCGCCCGCATGCGGTCCGCCTCCAGGAACAGCGCCCGCTCCAGCGCGGCCGAGGGCAGCACCTCGAAGTAGTCGGTGTAGTCGAAGTGCGTCGAGCCGTTGAACGTGCCGCCCGAGCCCTGGACGTGCCGGAAGTGCGCGAGCTTCGGCAGGCTCTCGGAGCCCTGGAACATCAGGTGCTCGAAGAGGTGCGCGAACCCGGTGCGCCCCACCGGCTCGGAGCGGAAGCCGACGTCGTAGTGCGCCGCCACGGCGACCACGGGGGCGGAGGTGTCGGG
Source organism: Pseudonocardiaceae bacterium (assembly GCA_036402215.1). Taxonomy (GTDB): domain Bacteria; phylum Actinomycetota; class Actinomycetes; order Mycobacteriales; family Pseudonocardiaceae; genus DASXTS01. The sequence continues at coordinate 1,731 of DASWTI010000271.1, read as the reverse complement.
CGCGAGGACCACCCGCAGTCCGTTGTCGAGGGTCAGCCGCCGAAGGTCGAGCTCCGGCGCGGTGATTCGGGGCATGCCGCGAGCCTACGGCTCACGCGGGCCGCATCGCCCGCAGGTGGTTGGCCTCCGCCAGCACGCCGTCCATGGCCGCGACGAACGCCCGGAAACGGCCCGCGAACGCCCGGAGGTCCTGCTCCTCGCCGGAGCCGTACCAGTACAGGCCGGGAGTGCCGTCGGCCGCCGGGTCGAGGTCGGCGAACGTGGCGAGCCAGCGGTCGGTCTCGCCGAGCACCACGGCGTAGGGCAGCGAGCGGGAGAACACCAGCTCGCGGTCGGCCTCCGGCAGCGCCCCTGCCGTCGTGGTGTGCAGGTAGCGGCGGAGGACCACGAGCTGGGCGAGCAGGCCGCTGCCGCGGGCGGTGCGGGCCGGCAGGTGCCGGGCGCCCAGGGTGAGCGCCACGCCGGCCACCACCACGGCCGGCCCGAGCAGCGCCATCGTGGTGAACGCGGCCAGCACGACAGTGGCCACCACCCCGGCCCCGGCGAGGAGCAGACCGGCCAGGCTCGCCCGCGAGCGCTCCGTGTCCGGCCGCCGCGCGAACCAGCCGGACGCCACCACGTCCGAGTACATGGCGTCGCGGACCGTGGTCAGCCCGGCGGCCAGGCTCAGGTCGCGGACCGACACCTGATCGTGGTCCCCCAGCAGTGCGTCGTAGACGGCACGCTCGTAGGGCCGCAGCGCCTCGTCGGGCGGGTTGCGCCGGACCAGCAGCCAGTTGGCCGGGTCCGCGGGGTCCTCGGCGAGCCACAGGTAGTTGCGCACCGCCAGGTCGACCACGGTCGCGGTGACGTCCACGACGTCCACGTGCTCGTCCACGACGGTGCCGATCTGGCCGGGGAGCACGCCCTCCGGGGAGGCGAACAGCACGCGGTCGCCGTCGCGGACCAACGGGTCGTAGGTGCCGTCGGCGCCCTGGAGCGCCTGCTCGTCGCGGCCGCGCAGCCGCCAGAGCAGGCCCAGCCCGCCGAGCAGCGCGAGCAGCAGCGCGGCGAGCACGGCGCCGGTGAGCGGGGTCAGCCGGAAGGCGCGGGCCAGGGAGAACGTCTCGACCAGCCGCAGGTCGGCCGGCACCGTGCCCTGCGGGATGCCGACGGCCAGCTCCATGCGCTCGCCGCGGCGCAGCCCGACCTCCCGCGCGCCGGTGAGCTGGGTGTCGGTGATCTGCGAGAGCGTGCAGGCCGTGGAGCTGCCGACCGGGCCGGCGAAGCACGTCACCGAGGACGACGGGCGCGGCGCCACGAACGTCACCGTGATCGTGTCGACGTCGGTGTCCCAGCCGGCCGAGACCGTCCACCGCACTTCCTGCCGATCCCCCACGTCGGCCACCGTGCCGGCCACCACGTACCGCAGGGTGGTCGTCCCCGCGCGGAACCGCACCGTCGCCGTGTCGCCGTCCTCGGTGAGCGTGCCGCCGTTGTCCACGCTCGCGTCCGCCAGGTCGAACACCCGGTCCAGGTCGTTGCCGATGGGCTGGCGCAGGCGGATCTCGCGGCTCACCTCGCGCCCCTCGGGCACGAGGACGGTCTCGGTGACGGACAGGCGGCCGTCGCGCTCGACCTTGAGCGCCGCCGCCACGCCGACGGTGCCGGGAAGGGGCGGCTGCACGACGCCGGCCGCGCCGGGAAGCGCCGGCCAGGCGGCGTGGGCCGGCCCGGGAAGCACCAGCCGGG
>DASWTI010000270.1:0-2162 GCA_036402215.1 Pseudonocardiaceae bacterium | reverse complement strand
CGGGTCGACGCCACGGCCGCCGCGGCCGGCGTCACGCCGTTCGGCGTGTACCTCGGGGTGTTCCTCGCGCTGCTGCACCGCTGGGGCGCGGGCGGCGACCTCACGGTGGGCGTGCCGGTGAGCGTGCGCCGCACCCGGGCGCTGCGCGACCTGGTGGGCCTGCTGGTCAACACGGTGCCGGTGCGGGTCCGGTTCGGTCCCGGCGCCACGTTCGCCGACGCCGTCGGCCAGGCGGCGCGCGGTCTCGCCGAGGGCGCCGCCCGCGCCGGCTACCCGTTCGCCCTGATGCGGCCCGGCTCGGTGAGCCGCGAGCCGCTGTGCCGGATCTCCATCACGCTGGTGCAGCCGTTCGGCGACGACACCCTCGCCGACCACGGCGACGGTCCGGTGGAGCTGTTCGCCGGGCACACCTCGGCGCGGGTGCCGGTGCCGCGGCTGGAGGGCCAGTTCGACGTCTCCGCCGAGATCCGGCGGGTGGCCGGCACGGTCGCCGTGCGGTTCCGCTACGACACCGGGCTCTTCGACGAGGCCACCGTGCGCCGGCTGCTCGGCCACTACACGCGGCTGCTCGACGCCTGCTGCGCCGACCCGGGCGGCGCGGTCGCCACCGCCCCGCTGGCCGACGCCGGCGACCTCGCCGCGCTCCTCGCGCTCGGCGCCGGGTGACGCACCGCGCACGGCCCGTACGGAATGCGCGACATATAGCTGGGATATAGCGACCGACGCGATCGTCGTGGTCGTCGGCAGGAAATACGGAGGACGGGCGAACAATGCCAGGAGAAGGCGCCGTCGGCATTCTGTCGACCATCGGCCGTACGCCGCTCGTCCGGCTCGACCGGCTCTTTCCCGGAATGCGTTCCCAGGTGTTCGCGAAGCTGGAGCGGTTCAATCCGGGCGGCAGCGTCAAGGACCGTCCTGCGCTGGAGATGGTGGCCGCCCAGGTGCGCTCCGGGCGCCTGGTGCCGGGCCGCAGCGTGGTCGTCGAGTCCAGCTCCGGCAACGTCGCGGTCGGCCTCGCGCAGGTCTGCGCCTACCACGGGCTGCGCTTCGTGTGCGTCACGGACGCCCGCGTCACCACGCAGAACCTGGCGATCCTGCGGGCGCTCGGCGCCGAGGTCCACGTGCTCACCGAGCCCGACCCGCGGACCGGGGAGTTCCTGCCGGCCCGGCTGCGCCGGGTGCGCGAGCTGCTCGCCACCGTGCCGCACGCCTGGTCACCCGACCAGTACCGCAACCCGCTCAACGCGCTCGCGCACACCCGCACGATGGCCGAGATCGCCGAGGCGCTCGACGGCCGCGTGGACTACCTGTTCTGCGCCACCGGGACGTGCGGCACGCTGCGCGGCTGCGCCGACCACGTGCGCGCCGCCGGGCTGCGCACCCGGGTGGTCGCGGTGGACGCCGTCGGCAGCGTCATCTTCGGCGGTGCCCCGGCGCCCCGGCTGGTCCCCGGGCACGGCGCCTCGGTGGTGCCGCCGCTGGCGCACCCGATGGCCGCCGACGAGGTGATGCGCGTGTCCGACCTGGACTGCGTGATCGGCTGCCGGCGGCTGGTGGCCCGCGAGGCCATCCTGGCCGGCGGCTCCTCCGGCGCCTGCGTGGCGGCCTTCGGGCGGCGGTGGCCGACCATCCCGCCCGGCGCCACCAGCGTCCTGATCTTCCCCGACGGCGGCGACCGCTACCTGGACACCATCTACTCCGACGAGTGGGTCGCCGAGCACTTCGGTGAGGTGTCCCGGCTCTGGACGGACGCCGCCTGAGCGGTCCGACCCCCTTCCGAAAACCCCGTTCCGACCCCTGGAGGCAGCGATGAGCGACGACCGGTTCCGCGTGGTGCGCAACGACGAGGAGCAGTACTCGGTGTGGTGGGCCGACCGTGACCTGCCGGCCGGCTGGGAGCCCGAGGGCTTCGAGGGCACCCGCGAGGAGTGCCTGGCCCGGATCAACGAGGTCTGGACCGACATGCGCCCGCGCAGCCTGCGGGAGCGCATGGCCGCCCAGGGCGCCTGACCGGCGGCCCGGTCCCGCCGCCCGATCCCAGCCCGTGACCCCGGCCCGCCGGGGACCAGCCCAGCGAGGAGCGCAGCGATGAACGCCAGCCCGTCCACGGTCGCCACCCGCGGCCCGGCGGCCGCACCGGAGGAGCCCGGCTGGTCGTCGCT
>DASWTI010000269.1:0-7223 GCA_036402215.1 Pseudonocardiaceae bacterium | reverse complement strand
ACGGGGGCCATCGGCAGCGGCGGGACGGTGGGGTGACCGGTCGGCGCCGCGGGCGGGGCGACGGTGACCGGGAACGGCACGCCCTGCGGCGAGTGCGTGGCGACCCGGCCGGCGGCCTCGTCGCGCAGCGCGGCGTCGATGCGGGCGGCGACGTCGTCCGGGATGGTGATGGGAGGCAGGTCGCCCAGCTGGGCGGTGGTGGCGTCCAGGGCGGCGAGCGTGGCCTGCGCCTGCGGGTCGGCGGCGACCTGGGCGCGGACCTCCTCGGCGAACCGGTCGTCCAGCACTCCGGCGTGCAGGTCGGCGAGGAGCTCCAACGACAGCGGCGGGCGACCGGCGCCGCCGGTCGTGGGCGGCGCGTCGTAGCCCGTCATCGTCCCTCCCTGGATCTTGCCGGCGGTGTCGCGGCTCCAGGTCCGACGTTCGCACTCGCATCGGGGTTCCGCAGGTGCCCGAGAACCACCGCCAGCTTGGCGCGGCCCCGGGCGCAGCGGCTCTTCACCGTTCCCTCGGCGACGCCGAGGATGGAGGCGGTCTCGGCGACGGAGTAACCCTCGACGTCCACCAGCACGATCGCCGCGCGCTGCTCCTCGGGGAGGGTGCCGAGGGCCTCGTGCACGGCGAGCTGGGTCTCGCGTTCGCTCATCGCGTCCCGGGGCACGGCGGGCTCGTGCGGCCCGGTCTCCGGCAGCGGTGAGGTGGGGCGGGCGTTGCGGCGGCGCACCCGGTCCAAACAGGCGTTCACCACGATGCGGTGCAACCACGTGGTGACCTGGGACTCGGCGCGGAACGAGCCGGCGGCGCGGAACGCGGAGATGAACGCGTCCTGCAGGGCGTCGGCGGCCTCGTCGGGGTCGCGGAGGGTGCGCAGCGCCACCGCCCACATGCGATCCCGGTGCCGGCGGACGATCTCGCCGAACGCGTGCGGATCGCCCGCGGCGTGCGCCGCGATGAGCTCGGCGTCCGTGGCTGCGGCGGCGGTCACGGACAGCAGCCTAACGGCTCCCACCTGGCGCGCTGTCGCGGTGCCTGCCCGATGGCCGTCCGGCGGGTGTCCGGACCGGCGCCGTGGCGGTCAGCCGGCGCGGATGAACGTGAGCTCGGCGAGCTCCGTGGAGTTCTTGCCGCTCACCGTGGACAGGCCGGTGATCCAGACCAGCACCCGTTGGCCGGGCGCGCCGGCCTGGAGCTGGATCTCGGTGCGGCCGGCGGCCAGCGTGCCGCTGCCGAGGACGGTGCTGCCGGCCAGCCCCGCCTCGCCGGACGGGGCGGTGCGGATCTCGACGGTCGAGCCGGCGCTCGGTGAGTCGATCTGCACGGCGGCCAGCGTCACCGGCTCGACGAACGACACGATGATGCCGACGCCGTCCTTGAGCGCGGGGAACGGCTGGTTGTAGTCGAAGGTCTTCCAGGACGACTCGAGGTTGCCGTCGATCACCCGGTTGGCGCGGTTCGGGTTGTCCGGGTCGCCCTTCAGGTTGAACACCTGGACCTCGGCGGCCTGGATCGGCCCGGCCTGGGCGGGCTGCGTGGGCTGCGGCTGCGGTTGCCCCGAGCCGGACGGCTGCGCGGCGTCGCTGGGCTTGGGCACCACCAGCGTGGGGGTGCCGGTCGGGTTGTCGTCGGACAGGAAGCCCACGAGCTGGCTGGCCACCCAGCCGAACAGCACGAGCACCGCGACGGCGAGCACGGACACGCCGATCGCCAGCTTGCGGCGGCGGTCGCGGTCCGGCGGCTCGTCGCCCTCGTCGTCGTCGGACCAGGACGACTGCGAGCCGGCGAGCGGCATCGGCGTGAGCAGCATGGTGTCGGCCTCGGCGTTCGCCAGCTGGTCGAGCAGGTGGTGCACGGCCGCGCCGGAGTGCACGCCGTTCGGGGAGGCGCCGGCCAGACAGCGTTCGGCCAGCGTGGCGAGCGTCGGGGAGGCGGCCGGGCGCAGCGACTGCGGCGGCAGCGCGTGCCCGGTGGCGCTCGACGGGGCGGCCAGCAGCCCGGCCGGCGGGTCCGGCAGCGGCCAGCGCCCGGTGAGGGTCAGGTAGAGCGCCGCGCCGAGGCCGCGCACGTCGTCGGTGGTGCGGCCGCTCGCGGACACCACGGGGAAGGCCACCCGGGCCAGACCGTCGTGCCCGACGCGGACCCGCTGCGGGTGGTCGATGCCGAGGGCCACGCCCGCCCGGTGCGCGGCGTCCACCGCGTCCGCCAGCGGGGAGAGCGCGCGGGCGATGACGTTCGTCGGCAGCGTGCGGCCGGAGCGGGTGGCCTCGGTGGACAGCGTGGCGAGATCCGCGCCGGGCACCCACTCGGACACCACGAGGCCGGTGAGCCCGTGGCCGATCTGCCGCGGGTCGCCCTGCACGTCCAGGACGCGGGCGATGCCGGCGTGCTCCAGCCGGCCGATGGCCAGGGCGGCCTGCACGCAGCGCGGCCCGTCGGTGCCGGTGACCGTCGCGAGGGCCACGTCGCGGTCCAGCATGCCGTCGCGCGCCCGCCAGAACGTCGCGTGCACCCGCTGGTCCCCGCCGACCTTCTCGAGCAGGCGGTAGCGCCCGTCGGCGATCGTGATCCCCGGGGTGACCGGGTCCGGGGTGGCGCCCAGCGGCAGGTCCGGCGCGTTGCTCTCCGGGTGCCTGCTCACGACCTCTTCCACCCCGATTCCGTGTGGCTGCGCAGGCTCTTCAGGCTACTGCACAGAGTGGCTTCGCACGGGGTGAGAGACGCTCATCCCGCGGATATGACGCGGCCGGCCGGCGAAGGGTTGCCCGCCGGCACCGGGCGGTCGCCGAGCGGGTCCGCCGTCGCGCTCAGCGGCCGCCCCGGCGGGTGAGCTTGGCGACCACCGAGCGCACCTCGGGCACGCGCAGCGCGACCAGCGCGGCCCCCGCCACCGCGAGCCCGACGACCCCGCCGAGGACCAGCAGCAGCCAGGCCCGCGGCACGGCCGGCATGTCCGACGGCAGCAGGAGGTCGACGCCCCGGACCGCGAGGGCGGCCACCACGCCGGCCACGACGGTGCGGGCCACGGTGCCCAGCACGGCGACGGTGTCCAGCCGGCCAAGCCGGGAGCGCAGCCACACCTCGCCGACCACCGCGCCGACCACGAAGCTCAGGCCGTTGACGAAGGCGAGCCCGAGGACCACGCGGTCGGCCGGCAGCACCAGCGGGCAGGCGAGCAGCAGCGGGACCTTGACCGCGACCATCACCACGTTGATGAGCGTCGGGGTGCGAGAGTCGTGCATCGCGTAGAAGACCCGCAGCTGCAGCATCACCACGGCGAACGGCAGCAGGCCGAAGGCCGAGACCGCGAGCGTCTGGCCGAGCCGCGAGGCGTCGTCGACGTTGGACTCGCCGAGGGAGAACAGCGCCACGCCGGTGGCCGTGCCGAGCACGGTGAGCAGCGCGCTGATCGGCACCAGCGTGAGCGCGGACATCCGGGCGCCCAGCGACAGGTCTCGCACCACGCCGGCGGTGTCGCCGTCGGCCGCGGCCCGGCTCATCCGGGGCATGATCGCGGTCAGCAGCGAGACGCCGAGCACGCCGTACGGCACCTGCAGCAGCAGCCAGGCGTAGCTGTACGCGGCCACGCTGCCGGCGCTGGCGTCGGAGGCGACCCGCGTGGTGACCACGTAGCCGACCTGGCTCACCAGTACGTAGCCGACGACCCAGAGGGCCAGCCCGCCGAACGCGGAGAGCCGCCGGTCCCAGCCGAACCGCCAGCGGAACACGAACCCGCTGCGGCGCAGCGCCGGCACCAGCACGGCCGCCTGCACCAGGATGCCGAGCGTGGTGCCCAGCCCGAGGACCAGCAGCTTGGCGTCGCCCATGCGGACCGGGCTCAGGCTGATGTCGCCGGGCACCAGCGCGTACACGCCGAGCGTGGCGATCACCACCACGTTGTTCAGCACCGGTGCCCAGGCGGGCGGGCCGAACACGCCGCGGGTGTTCAGGATCGCGGAGAACAGTGCGCCGAGGCCGTAGCAGATGATCTGCGGCAGCAGCAGGTAGCCGAAGGCGGTGGCGAGCGCCAGGTTGGCCTGGCCGGACGAGTCGTCCAGGTAGAGCCGGGTGAGCAGCGGCGCGGCGGCGATGGCGGCGACGGTGGCCAGGCCGAGCGCCACGGTGGCCACGGTCAGCAGCCGTTGCGTGTACGCCTCACCCCCGTCGGCGTCCTCCTTCTGGGCGCGCACCAGCACGGGTACGACGATGCTCGTGAGCACCCCGCCGAGCAGCAGCTCGAACACGATGTTCGGCAGCGTGTTCGCCACGGTGTAGGAGTCGTTGACGATTCCCAGGCCGATGACGAAGGCCAGCAGCAGCTTCGACGCGAGCCCGGTGACGCGGCTGACCAGCGTGGCCACCGCCATGGAGCCGCTGGCCCTCGCCAGCGACGCGGTCCTGCCAGACACGATCTACTCTCCGTGGTTGGTTGCCCGTGAGGCACGCACCCTACGGGTGATGCGAATGGCCGACAGCAACACCAGGGCGCCGAAGCCGCCGAGCGTCACCACGAGCGTCACCGTGCCGTAGGCCGTGGAGCGGAGCTGGATGCGGGTGGCCGCCCCGCGCGGGCCGAGGGCGGTGCCCCCCGGCGTGGACAACTGGGCCGCGACGCTGAACTGACCGGCGCGCACCACCTCGGCGGGGATGCGCACCTGGCGGTTGCTGCGCGCCGGCATCCGCACCACGTCCACCGGCGCGGTGCGGATGCCGGCCGTGGGCTCCAGCGTGATCCGCACGTCGATCTGCACGGCCAGCGGGTTCGACAGGTTGAGCAGCAGCGGCGAGTTCGAGGCGGCCAGCAGGTACGGCCCGCCGGGCGGCACGATCTGCACGCTCTCCACGAGCTGGGTGAGCCGGTCGTCGGTGCGGGCGAGCATCCGCTGGGCGCCGCCCGGGTCGTCCCGCCAGGCGGTGGACGCGCCGCGCAGCAGGCCGAACTTCATCGGGTCCAGCAGCCGCGCCGGGTCGAACGTGCCTCGCGGGTCCCGGGTGGTGGACGCCTCGACGTCGCGCAGCTCGTCGCTCAGCCGGTCGATCTCCGCGGTGACCGCGCGGCTGATCTCGGTGGCGCCGGCCTCCACGGGGTAGTTGAGCGTGGTCGTGCTCTCCGGGGCGGTGGCCGTCACGAACGAGCCGAGGTCGCGCGCCTGCGCCCAGCCGTCCCCGACCAGCCGGCCGGCCACCCGCAGCAGCTCGTCGGACTCCGCGGGGCTCACCGACCAGCGGCGCGGCAACGCGAGCAGCACGCCGCCCGGCGCGCCGCCCATGGCGCGGAAGGTGAGCGTGGCCAGCCCGTCCTGCCCGGCGAGCGGCGCGTCGGTGCCGGACGGCGAGGTCGAGGGCACCAGGCCCACCTGGCCGCCGCTGTGCTCCCCCGCCGGTGGCCGCTCGGTGAGCGCCTCCTCGGTGAGGGTGTCGACCAGCACGGCGCGCGCCGAGGCGGTGGCCGGCGAGCCGGTGGTGAGGCCGACGGCCGGCTGGCCGGCGAAGCGGGCGCCGTCGGTGAGACCGCGGGACTGCAACAGCACGCCACCGACGCCGAGCCCGGACAGGTCGGTGAGCGTGCGCTCGTCCACCAGCTCGCCGTCCGGCCAGGCCAGCTCGGTGATCGGGCTGACTTGCAGGACGTCCCGCAGGATCTGGGCGCCGTCGGTGCGCGCGCGGCCGAGGAGGTCGGTGAGCCCGGCCCGGGACAGCGCCACCAGATCCACGTCGGACATCGGCAGCGCGAGCACGCAGCGCCCGGCCACCAGCTCACGCACCTCGCCGAGCCAGCGCGCCGCGACCTGCTGGCCGTTGCCGGGGGAGTCGTCCGGGAGCCGGTAGCCGCGCTCGGCCATCAGCCGCGCGGTGTCCACCAGGTCCGGGTCGATCGCGAAGCACAGCGCGCGGGACAGCGGTGAGCCCGGCGGCGCGTACTCGGCGGCGGAGCGCACCAGGTCGCTCAGCCGGCCGCCCTCGCCCATGGACTCGGCGAGCGAGTCGTCGGCCAGCACGACCGACTCCTCGTCCGGGGTGGGCAGCCGTCGCGGGGTGTCGACCAGCGGCCAGAGCAGGGTCAGCGGCACGCGCTGGGCGGGCGGCGTCCCGGTCTCCGCGGTCAGCGTGGCGTCCTGTGCCGGCAGGCCGATCGCGGGCAGCAGCAGCCGGACCGCGGCGAGCCGGGCGCGGTTGCCGAAGTCCGGGCTGCCGTTGAGGTTCACCAGCAGCGGGTAGACGCCGGGCTCGGTGATCTGCAGCGAGTCCAGCGGGCCGCCGCCGCGCAGCGGCACCTGCACGGTGAACGGCATGGAGCCGCCCGGGCCGAGCGAGCCGGGCAGGTCGGTGAACCGCGGCCGCGCCGCCTCGGTGGTGGCGTCGCCGGCCAGCGCGGCTCGCAGCTCGGACTCGCTGCGCACGGCCTCGCCGCGCTGCACGCGGACGTCCAGGCCCTCGATGGTGCGATCACCGTCGTTGGAGACGCGGCCGGTGACGGTGAGCACGGCGGGGCCGTCGGCGGTCACCAGGCGTGGCGTCATGCCGGTGAGCTCGATGCGGATGCCCAGCTCGGCCTGTGCCGCCGCGGGGGGCGCCGCGGCGCCCAGCCCCAGCAGCGCGGTGCCGGCGAGGACGAGCAGCGCGGTGGCCGCGGCGGGGAGCCTCACGCCGACTCCGACAGCAGCCCGGCGGCGAGCCGCACCAGCTTGCGCTCGTCGGCGTAGGCGAGCCGGCCGTCCAGCTCGGTCAGCGGCACCCAGGCCACCTCGGTGACCTCCACGTCCTCGTCGCACAGCTCGCCGCCGATGGCCTCCATGAGGAAGTGGTGCACGGTCTTGTGCACGCGCCGGTCCTCGGCGACGAACCAGTAGTCGATGGTGCCCAGCGGGGCGAGCACGCGGCCGCGGATGCCGGTCTCCTCCGCCACCTCGCGGATCGCCGCCATCTCCGGCGTCTCGCCGTCCTCCAGGTGCCCCTTGGGCAACGACCAGAGCAGCCGGCCGCGGCGGTCGAGGCGGCCGATCAGCGCGGCGCTGGCGCTGCCGGTGTCCACCACGAGGCCGCCGGCCGAGGTCTCGTCCACGGTGCGCAGCCGGCGTCCGCCGCGACGGCTGCGGGCGTTGGCCGCGGCGGCACGGGCCCGGCCGGAGCGGATCCGCTGCGGCTGTGCCTGGGCAGGCAGGGGCTCCTGGGGTGCGGCCGGTTCGTCCGGCGTGGTGCTCCCGGCGTCCGCGGTCCCGGCGCCCTCG
>DASWTI010000268.1:0-5014 GCA_036402215.1 Pseudonocardiaceae bacterium | reverse complement strand
CTCGCCGGTCGGGTCGCCCGCCTGCGCGCCGGCCCCCGCTCCGCGCAGCGCCCGGCGGGACAGCTTGCCGGTCGGCGTCCGGGGCAGCTCGTCCAGGAGCACCACGCGGCTCGGCGTCTTGTACGAGGCGAGCCCGGCCCGGCAGTGCGCGCGCAGCTCCTCCGGGGTGGTCACGGCCCCCGGCACGGGCACCACGAACGCCACCACCGCCTCGCCGGCCCGCTCGTCGGGCACACCCACCACGGCCACCTCGGCCACCGCGGGGTGCGTGCGCAGCCGCTCCTCCACCTCGGCCGGCGAGACGTTGATGCCGCTGCTCCTGATCAGCTCCGAGGCCCGCGCCGCGAACCGCAGCCAGCCACGCTTGTCCAGCCGCCCCAGGTCGCCCGTGCGGTAGTGGCCGTCCGCGGTGAACGCGGCGTCGTCGGCCGGGGTGCCGTCGTGGTAGCCGGGCGTGACGTGCCCGGTGACCTCCAGCTCGCCCACCTCGCCGGGCGGCAGCTCGGCGCGGGTGCGCGGGTCCACCACGCGGATGCGGACCCCGGGCAGCGGCGGCCCCTGGCTCATCAGCCGGACCTCCAGCGGCGCGTCGTGCGGCGTCACGGCGCAGTTGCCGTAGGTCTCGGTGGCGCCGTACACGTTGCAGATGCCCCGCACCCCCAGGCCCTCGGCGGCCAGCCGTACCTCGGCCGGGGCGCCGATGGTGAGCCCGGTGCGCACGGTGCGCAGCCCGTGCGGGGCGTGCGGCAGCAGCGCCCGGGTGATGGTCGGCAGCAGGTAGGCGGCGGTGCAGCGCTCGCGCTCCATCAGCGCCACCGCGGCGGCCGGTTCGAACGGCGCCTGCAGCACCAGCGTGGCGCCGTGCGTGACGGTGGCCATCAGGGCGTTGGCCGAGCCGAAGCTCCAGAACAGCGGCGAGCCCAGCCAGACCCGGTCGTCCGGCGTGAGCCCCATCCGCTCGCCGATGCCGAAGCCGTTCTCCACCAGCTCGCCGTGCAGCAGCGGCACCGCCTTGGGCCGCGCCGTCGACCCCGACGTGTAGAGGACCAGCGCCACGTCCGTGGATGCCGACCCCGGCAGTGCCACGTCCGTGGATGCCGACCCCGGCAGTGCCGCGCCCCCTGGCGTCGGTCCCGGGACCGCCACCGGTGGCGCGGCGGCGAGCGGGAACCCCGTCACCGCCCGCAGCGCCGGGTACCGGGCGGAGTCCACCGCGTCCCACGGGCCGGGGACCAGCGCCCGCAGGTGCCCGCGCAGGTCGTTGCCCGACACCACGTCCGCCGCCACCAGCACCCGCACCCCGGAGTGCCGCAGCAGGTGGTCCAGCTCGCCCTCGGTGACCCAGGTGTTGAACGCCGCCAGCGGGGCGCCGAGCAGCGCGGCGCCGAAGCACACGTCGAGCCAGCCCGCCCGGTTGTCCGCCAGCAGCCCCACCCGGTCGCCCGGCCGCACCCCGAGCGCCCGCAGCCGCGCCGCCGCGCCGAGCGCCCGGCCCAGCAGCTCCCGGTACACCGGCCGCTCCTCGCCCGCCACCACGGCGGGTCCGTCCGGCCGCCGCCGCGCCCACTCCCGCAGCAGGCCGTCGAGCGTGCGGGCCGCCGGCGCGTTCATCGTCGGTCGAGCTCGAACCAGTAGTCGGTGACCCGGCCGGCCGGCTCGTCGGCGAACACCACGCGCACCGGCGCCCCCACTGTGATCACCGCCGTGGCCGCCCGCACGTCGGCCAGCTCCACGCCCTTCAGGTAACCGAGCAGGGCGGTGTCCGCGCCCTCCAGCAGCGCGTAGGCGATGACGTACGGCGGCTCCGGCATGTTGCGGAACGGCTCGTAGACGATGGTGAACATGGCCAGCTCGCCGCGCGGGGCCACCTCCACCCAGTCCGTGGTGTCCCGGTGGCAGCGGTCGCAGAAGGCCCGCGCCGGCAGCAGCACGCGCTCGCAGCCCGGGCAGCGCCGGCCGAGCAGCCGCCGTTCGGTGAGCCCGCCGAGGAACCGGCCGATGGTGTCGCCCAGCGCGTGCCGGTACTCCAGGTCCCAGGTCTGCTCGTGGAAGGCCGGAGCGGTCATGACGGGATTCCTTCCAGGTGGTCGGCGACGACGAGGGTCGCGTAGAACTGGTGATCGCCCCCGATGGCGCTGGCGATGGCCACCGAGGCGTCCGGCACCTGCCGGTCCCCGGCGCGGCCCAGCACCTGCAGCGCGGCCTCGGCGGCGCGCACCACGCCGGTCACCGCGATCGGGTTGGTGCACAGCACGCCGCCGGACGGGTTCACCACGGCGGTCCCGCCGCCGAAGGTGAAGGCGCCGTCCGCGAGGCGCGCCGTCGCGGTTCCCTTCGGGCACAGCCCGGCGGCCTCGATGACGTGCGGCTCCACGCTGGAGAACGGCGCGTAGATCTCCGCGACGTCCACCTGCGCGGCCGGGTCGGTGATGCCGGCCATCGCGTACGCCCGGTCGAAGGCCACGGCCAGCGCGTCGGCGTCGCCGTGGTCGCCGAGCGTGCGCGGGCCCACCCGGTCGTTCATCCAGAACGTCTCGCAGTTCTGCCCGAGCCCCCTGATCCACGCGGCGTCCAGGCCGCGCTCGCGCGCCGCCCGCTCGGACATCAGCACCACGGCCGCGCCGCCGGTGGACGACGGGCAGGCGTCGCCGAGCTTGATCGGCCAGGACAGCACGCGGGTGGCCAGCACCTCGTCCTCGGTGATCGGCGTCCGCAGGTGCGCGAACGGGTTGCGCGCCGCGTGCCGCCGGTTCTTCACGGTGACCCGGGCGAAGTCACGCTCGTCCGCACCGTGCAGGTGCATGTAGCGCACCGCGGAGAGCGCCAGCATGGTGATGGTGTTGAGCGGGTACGGCCGCTCGTAGGCCACGTCCCACATCTTGTTGAGCACGGACTGCGCCGAGCCGGACTCCGACACCCGGTCGGCGCCGGCCACCAGCACCACGTCGAACAGCCCGGACGCCACGTGCAGGTACGCGGCCTGCACGGCGGTCATCCCGGTGGCGCCGCCGTTGTTCACCCGCAGGAACGGCTTGCCGGTGGCGCCCAGCGCCTCGACGCACCAGCGTTCCCCGTTGCCGACGCCGATCAGCGCGTCCGGCGCCAGCGGGAACACCACGGCGTCCACCTCCGCCATGGTCACCCCGGCGTCGGCCATCGCGATCACCGCGGCCTCGCGCACCAGCTCCGGGTAGGTGACGTCGGTGCGCCGGCTGACGAACGGCGTCTGCCCGACCCCCACGATCCCTGCGTTCAGGCTCACGGCCGCCCTCCGAACACCACCACCGCGGCGCCCTGCCCGGCGAACCCGTGCAGCGCCGCTCCCACCGTCGTCGTTCCCGGGTGCGCGATGCCGTGCGCGGCGGCCCTGGCCAGCCGCACGAACCCCGCGGCCGGCACGCCCTCCGGCAGCGGCTCGGGCTCCGGGTCCGGCGGTGGCAGCCCGAGCTCCCGGTACGCGGCGAGCAGCCCGACGCGGCTCAGCCGCTGCACCTCGGCGTGGTCCACCGCGGCCGCCGGGTCGGTGATGCCGGCTGCCCGGTACGCGGTGTCCGCCGCCGTGCCGAGCGCGGCCAGCCGGGTCAGGTCGCGCTCGCCCAGCTCGTAGCGGTCCGAGGCCCAGCCGGCGCCCCGGATCCAGGTGGCCGGCCGGTCCCCGGGCTCGGTGGTGAGCACGGCGCCGGCCACCACGTCCGCGCTCCCCGGCAGGTCCGCGCGCGTCAGCGGCCAGGCCACCACGCCGGCCGCCGGGGCGTCCGGCCCCGCCACGCCGCCGTGCGCCGCCTGGTAGGCCGAGGCCTGCAACCCGGCGGCGATCGCCAGGTTCATCCCGAGTGGCCGCAGCAGGAACGGCTCGGCCATCACCAGCTCGGCGTGGCGCGGGTCGACGCCCTCGCTCGGCTTGCTCCAGGACATGGTCAGCACCGTCGAACCCAGGCCCGTCGAGCCCAGCCCGGCCAGCAGCCGCAGGTAGCCCAGCACGAACGCGTGCTCCGAGGCCGACGGCGTGATCGTCAGGTCGCGGCCCACGCCTCCGGTCGGCCCCGCGGCCACCATGCCCTCGATGACCCGGCCGTCCACCTGGTCGGTGCAGGACACCACGATCGCGTCGACGTCGTCCATCGTGATGCCGGCCGCGGCCAGCGTGGCGTTCGAGGCCTCGAACAGCACCTCCTCCAGGTTGCGGTCCGGGTCGTCCAGATAGGACACGTGGGTGCCGACGACCGCCACGGCCGGGTTCACGCCGCACCGGCCAGCATGCGGGTGACGAACGAGCCGACGAACGCGTCGGTGATCTCCTCGCGGCTCAGCCGGCCGCCCGGCCGGTACCACTCGACGATCCAGTTCGCCGAGCCCAGCAGGAACAGGGTCAGCAGCCGGGGATCCCCGGGCCGCAGCGCGCCGGCCCGGATGCCGTCCGCGACGATCGTGGTGAACACCGCCTCGTACTCCTCGCTCAGCCGTAGGTACGCCTCGCCCCGGGCGCCGCTCAGGTGCTTGCGCTCGCGCAGGAAGACCGTGAGCTCGACCGGGTGCTCGAACACGAAGGCCAGGTGCACCCGCACGGCCGCGGTGAGCCGCTCGACGTGCCCGGCGCCGGGGTCGGCGGCCAGCGCCCGCACGGCCGCCGCGTAGCGGCTCAGCCCCCGGTCCAGCACGGCCGCCAGCAGGTCCTGCTTGGTGGCCACGTAGTGGAAGACCGTGCTCTTGTGGATGCCCGCCGCGCGGGCGATTTCCTCGACGCTGGTGCCCTGGTATCCCTGGTCGGCGAACAGGTCCGCGGCCACCCGCAGGATCACGCCCTCGGTCTCCGCCCGGGAGCGCCGCCGCCGGGTCGGCGTCACCACGCTGCGGCTCACCACGGCGGCGCCCCGTCCCCGGCGGCCGACCAGGCCGTGCCGTCCAGCAGCGCCGGGAAGGCGGCCCGCACGCCGCCGTCCGCCGCCACGGACAGCAGGCCGCGCTCGGTGAACGGCGGCCCGGCCACCGCGTCGGCGAACTCCAGCACCGGGTG
>DASWTI010000267.1:0-1543 GCA_036402215.1 Pseudonocardiaceae bacterium | reverse complement strand
GGCCGCGCCGGGCGCCACGGCCGCGGCCACCACGGTCACCACGGCCACGCCGCCGGGCACCATGGCCCTCGGGCCGATCACGTTCTCCGACGAGTTCAACGCCGCCGCCGGCACCGGGCCGGACGGGTCCAAGTGGCGCCGTGACATCGGTGGCGGCGGCTGGGGCAACAACGAGTTGCAGTACTACACCGACCGCCTGGACAACATCGCCCACGACGGCGCCGGCAACCTGGTGATCACCGCGCGCCGCAACAACCCCGCCGGGTACGGCTGCTGGTACGGCACCTGCACGTACACCTCGGGCAAGCTCACCACGGCCGCCACCTTCACCCAGACCCACGGCCGCTTCGAGGCGCGGATGAAGCTGCCGCGCGGGCAGGGCATCTGGCCGGCGTTCTGGATGCTGGGCAACGACATCGGCCAGGTCGGCTGGCCGGCCAGCGGCGAGATCGACATCATGGAGAACATCGGGCGGGAGCCCTCGCGGGTGCACGGCAGCCTGCACGGGCCGGGCTACTCCGGCTGCTGCCCGCTCACCGGCACGTACACGCTGCCCGGCGGCCAGCAGTTCGCCGACGCCTTCCACACCTTCACCGTGGACTGGGAGCCCGGCGCCATCACCTGGTACGTCGACGGCATCCAGTTCTCCCGCAAGGTGCGCGCCGACGCCGGGGCCAACCCGTGGCCGTTCGAGCACCCGTTCTTCATGATCATGAACCTGGCCGTGGGCGGCAACTGGCCCGGCTCGCCGGACGGCACCACGGTGTTCCCGCAGACCCTGACCGTCGACTACGTGCGGGTCAACTCCTACGTCAGCGGCCCCGGCGGGCGCGTCGGCCAGATCACCGGCCTGGCCGGCAAGTGCGTGGACGTGCGCGCCGCCGGCACCGCCAACGGCACGATCGTGCAGCTCTACACCTGCAACGGCACCGCCGCGCAGCGCTGGACGATCGGCACCGACGGCACCATCCGCGCGCTGGGCAAGTGCCTCGACGTGTCGGGCGGCTCCACGGCCGACGGCGCACGCGTGCAGTTGTGGGACTGCAACGGTTCCGGCGCGCAACGCTGGACGTACACCGCTGCCAGGGACCTGGTGAACCCGCAGGCCAACAAGTGCCTCGACGTCACCGGCAACAACTCCGCGGACTCCACGCCGCTGCAGCTCTGGACCTGCTTCGGCAGCGCCAACCAGAAGTGGAACCTGCCGTAGCCCGCTGAGTCGCCGGGGAGGGTCCGCAGTCCTCCCCGGCGCTCGCCGCGGGCCGCTCGCGTCGCCGGATTCCCTTGCGGCAGCTTGAATGTGGGCAGCCCGGGGAAGGAGCGACGTATGCAGCCGCCGGTGGAGAAGGCCGCCGCGAGCGCCGCCGATCGTGCCGCCGCGACTGCCGCCGGTCGTGCCGCCGCGTCCGTCGCCGGGAGAGCCGGCGGGACGGGCGCCGCACCGGCCGGTGGCAGTCGCGTCGGCCGGGAGGCGCGCGCCACCATCGCCGACCTGGAGTCGTTGGTGGACCGCTCCACCGCGGTGATCGACGCCCCGGAGTCG
>DASWTI010000266.1:0-24366 GCA_036402215.1 Pseudonocardiaceae bacterium | reverse complement strand
CGCCGCCTTGATGAAGTAAAGAAACTCTGAACACGCCCGCCGCGCCGAGGGCTACCGGGCCGGCCGGCATGCCCTGTGCAGTCCTGGGCGGGGGTCGAGTGGCGCTGCTGGCTGCGCCAGTCCGGCACCGGAAACTCGTAGATCATGTCCGCGCTGTCCGCTGCGATGAGCGAGAGCATGAGGCCTGGGTGGCGGAGCGCATCGAGGCAGCCTGATGGGCCGGCCACCACTGCCGGTCGGTACCTACGGGTGGATCAGCACGGTTCAGGTCGGTCCTGGCGTGTGGCGAGCTGCGGCGTGGTACCGAGATCACGACGGCGTGAGACGCCGGGTAAGTCGTGTCGGGGGTCGGTGGGCGGAGCCGAGAACAACCTCCGGGCATCGCTGCGCGACCGGGGCCGTGTCGTCGCCAGTGGGGAGGTTACGGGCGCGTCGCGGTTCTCCGTTCTCGCCGAGTTGTGGTTGCGGGACCTCCGGGAATCGAGCAGGGCCACCCGGACGAAGGAGACCTACGCGGAGGTGTGGCGGTCTGTTGGCACCGGCCGTGGGAGCCCTTCGGGTGTCGGACCTGCGGCGGGTGTCCGTGGTCGATCGGGTGATCCGCGCCATCCGGGACAACAACGGTGAAGGCCGCGCCAAGCATGTCCGGGTAGTGCTGTCCGGCATGTGCTCGCTGGCGGTTCGGTTGGACGCACTCGACGCCAACCCGGTGCGGGACCTGGCGCCGGCGCCCCGGAAGCGTCGGTCGGAGCGCCGCGCCGGTCGGAAGGTGGTGCTCACGGAGGCGAGTGTGGCGGCCCTGCGGTGGCACGTCATGAAGTCGGAGGCCGCGCATGCGGACCGTCCGGCCGCCCGCGTGGCTGGTGGCCATCCTGCGACGTCGGCACGATGAAGGGGTAGGGGAGTGGGTGTTCCCCTCGTCGGTGGGCACGTTGCGCGACCCGGACAACCTGCGCAAGCAGCTCCGCGCCGTGGTCGGTGGGACAGCGTGGGAGGGTCTGCACCCGCACGCCTTCCGGCACTTCGTGGCGACCCGGCTGGACGCGGCGGGGTGGAGCGCTCGGGAGATCGCCGACTACCTCGGCCATGTCCGGATCTCCACGACGCAGGATGAGTACATGGATCGTCACGTGGCAGGTGACGGCAGTACGGACGCGATGCCCGAGATCCTGCCCCAAAGTGGCGTGCAAGTGCCGTGTTGATCAAGACGATGACCGACGGCAGAGCCGCGACCTGGGGTTCTGTGCCCCCGGCAGGATTCGAACCTGCGACCAAGAGCTTAGAAGGCTCCTGCTCTGTCCAGCTGAGCTACGAGGGCGGTGAGAAACAGGGTATCCGCCCTGTACCACGTCGGGAGTGCGGTGAGGTAACGACTGGGAGGCCGGGCGGCGTGGTCACGTGGTGCGTCGTGACGCCGGTGCCGGCTCGGTGCCGTTCATGCCGGCTGTGCCGGTGGTGCTGACCAGGTGGTCGAAGAGGGTCGGCTCGATGTTGCCGCCGGTGGCCACTACGGCGACGTGGCGGTCGCGGAAGAGGGCGGGCCGGGACAGGACGGCGGCGAGGGAGCAGGCGGCGCTGGGTTCGATTCGCTCGTGCAGGTGCTCCTCGCAGAGCCGCATGGCATCGGCGATCGATCGGTCGCTCACCACCAGGATGTCGTGGAGCAGACGGCTGGTGATGGGGAACGTGAGCCGGCCGGGTCGCCGGTGGCGTAGGCCGTCGGCGATGGTGGCCGGTGGGGCGATGGTGCAGACCTGGCCGTGCAGCACCGAGCGGCGGGTGTCGTCGGCACCGGCCGGTTCGACGCCGTAGACGCGCAGGCCGGGGCGCAGGGCAGCGGCGGCAACGGCGCAGCCGGCGGCGAGGCCACCGCCTCCGACGGGCACGATGAGGGCGTCGAGACGGCCGGCCTCGGCGAGCAGCTCCAACGCCACGGTGCCGGCGCCGGCGATGACGTCCGGGTCGTCCGACGACGGCACGACGAGGCGGCCCTGCTCGATGGCGAGGCGGGTGGTCAGCGTGTCCCGGTCGGTCCGCAGGCGATCGACGGTGACCACATGGGCGCCGTGGGTGCGGATCGCGTCCAGCTTGCCGGCGGGGGCGTCGGCGGGCATGACGACGGTTGCGGTGGTACCGACCAGCGATGCCGCCGCTGCGAGGGCGCGGCCGTGGTTGCCGGAGGAGCCGGCGATCACCCCAGCGGCGCGTTCGCGGGTGTCGAGGCGCAGCATCCGGTTGAGCGCGCCGCGCAGCTTGAACGAGCCGGTGCGCTGGTGGTGCTCGGCCTTGATCACCAGCGTAAGGCCCAGCAGGGCGTCCAGTTCCGGGCTGCGGAGCAGCGACGTGTGGACGGCCCAGGGCCGGATGCGGGCAGCCGCGCCCAGGACGTCCGGCAGGCCGATCAGGTCCAGCACAGCAGGTCGCCGCGATCGTCGAGCCCGGTGAAGCAGGTCAGGAGCAGCCGCCCGGACGGGACGGCCGCGCCGCCGAGCACGGCGTGCACCAGGTTGCCGTTGATCACGCACAGGTCGCCGGTCACGACCGGCACGGTCAGGCACTGGTGCTCGTCGAGCAGGTGCGGCGGGTAGGGGTATCCGCTGTGGGTCAGGCCGAGGCCGGCCCGGGTGGCGTCGTCCGGCTCGACGTTCCACAGCCTGAGCTGGCCGGTCCCGGGCGCCACCAGCGGGTACACGTTCACGGCCATCACCCGGTGCAGGCGCTGGATCTCGAAGCCGGCCTGCAGCGGATCGCGGAGCTGCGCGACGTCGTCGTGCGGCAGCAGCAGGAACTGCCCGGTGTTGTTCCAGCACACGGCCTTCGAGGTCCCGGCGGGCCGGTCGTCGTGCCGGGCCGGACGGACCCGGCCGATGACGCCCTGCCCGGCCAGGCCGGCGAGCAGACCCGCGATCGGGTCGGCGGCGCCCAGGTAGAGGTCCCGCACCGCGCCGGCCGACCCCGCCACGTCCGCCAGGTAGGTGTCCGTGGTCTTCTCGATGTGGGAGGCACCGACCAGGTAACCCTCGACGCCGTCGGCGCCGGCGCCGTACCGGGCGGCGCGGCCGGTGGACGACCAGAAGTTCTCGGTGATCCGCCGACAGTCCCGCGCGGCCACGAAGTCGGTGACCCGGTAGGCGGCCAGCTCACCTGCCAGCACCCGGAGCACGGCGTCCGGGTCGACCGCGCCGGTGTCCCGGTGCAGCCGGAACCCGTCGGCCGGCATGGCCCGTCCGGTGATGGCGGGCGTCGGGGCATCGGGTCTCATCTCGGCTCCCGCCCGCATGGGTGGCCGGGCAGCTCGGCGGTGACCAGCGGCCGGTCGGGGTCCCGGACGGCGGCGTGTACGAGGTCCCGCAGGCCCGTGACGAACCGGTCCATGGTGTCGCGGCGGAAGAGATCGCGGGCGTAGACCACGAAGAACTCCAGTCCGCCGTGGCCCGCCGCCTCTTTCACGTACACCGCGAGGTCGCACTTGGCGGTGGCGAAGTCGAACGGCCGGTCCGCCGCGGCGACGCCGGGCAGCTCGGGCACCAGCTCGGTGCCGACCTCCTGGACGAGCTTCACCTGGTACAGCGGGTTGTGCGACCGCGGCCGGGCCGGGAGCAGCGCCTCGACCACCCGCTCGAACGGAAGGTCCTGACGTGCCAGGGCGTCCAGGTCGGTTTCCCGGACCCGGGCCAGCTGCTCCCGGAACGTCGGGTTCCCCCGCGTCGAGGTCCGCAGCACCACCGTGTTGACGAACATCCCCACGAGGTCCCGCAGCGCCTCGTCGGTCCGGCCGGCGGCGGCGGACCCGATGGGCAGGTCGTCGCCCGCGCCCAGCCGGGTCAGCAGCGTCGCCAGCACCGCCTGCACCCCCATGTACAGGGTGGCGTTCCCCTGCCGGCACAGGTCGACCAGCCCGCGGTGCGTCTCCGGTCCCACCGTCGCGGACACCTGGCCGCCGCGGTGGGAGGGCGTGGGGGGCCGCGGATGGTCGGTGGGTAGTGGCAGCAGGTCCGGCGCCCCGCGCAGCGCCTCCCGCCAGTAGCCGAGCTGTTCGCGGAACAGGCTCCGCGGGTCGTTCTCGTCCCCGAGGAGTTCACGCTGCCACAGCGTGAAGTCCGCGTACTGCACGGGAAGTGGCGGCCAGTCCGGCGGGCGCCCGGTCAGTCGCGCCGAGTACGCGGCGCCGATGTCCCGCAGCAGCGGGGCCAGCGAGAACCCGTCCGCGGCGATGTGGTGCAACAGGAGCAGCAGCACGTGCCGGCGCTCGCCGATCGTGAGGACGTGCACCCGCAGCGGCGGCTCGGTGGCCAGGTCGAACACGTAGGTCGCCGCCTCGTCGAGCGCGGCCGGCAGGTCCCGATCGCCGACCTCGGCGGCGAACAGTGGTGGCCGGCCGGCGACCGGGTCGAGGATCCGCTGGTACGGAACCCCGTCCCGCACCGGGAAGACGGTGCGCAGGCTCTCGTGCCGGGTGACGACGTCGGCCATCGCCTCGTCGAGCGCGGCCAGGTCGAGGTCCCCCACGAGGTCGTAGGCCCTCGGCAGCCGCCGGCTCACCCCGTGGTCGCGCCGGTCGAACGACCACACCTCGAACTGGGCGTGGGACAACGGGATCATGACGGCGCCGAGGTTCGCGGCCCGGGTCGCAACCGCGGCCGGCGGGCCGGGCGGGATCCGTCCAGCCGGGCGGCCAACATGGCCACCGACGGTGCCTCGAACAGCGTCCGCAGCTCCACCTCCACGTTCAGCCCCGACCTGATCCGGCTGATCAGCGTGGTGGCGAGCATCGACTGGCCGCCCAGGTCGAAGAACGAGTCGTCGACACCTACCCTGGCCAGGCCCAGCGTGTCGGCGAAGATCTCGGCCAGGGCGGCCTCGCGATCCGTGCGGGGTCTGCCGTCGGTGACCGACCGCGCGAAGTCCGGCGTGGGCAGGGCCCGGCGGTGAACCTTGCCGCTCACCGTGAGCGGCAACCGGTCCAGCGCGACGACCATCGAGGGGACCATGAAGTCGGGCAGCGACCTCGCGGCGAAGTCGCGCAGCGTGCCCTGCTCGGCGTCCCGGCCGGGCGCCGGCACCACATAGGCCACCAGGTGCCTGCCGGCCCGCTCGTCCTCCCGCACGACGACGGCCACCTCGGCCAGGTCGGGGTGGCCGGCCAGCACGGCCTCGACCTCGCCCGGCTCCACTCGGAACCCGCGGATCTTCACCTGGTCGTCGGCCCGCCCGGCGTAGCTCAGGTACCCGTCCGTGGTCCACCTGGCCAGGTCACCGGTGCGGTACATGCGCTCGCCAGGGGGGCCGAACGGATCGGCGACGTAGCGCTGCGCGGTCAGGCCGGGTCGCGCCCAGTACCCCCGCGACACTCCGGCGCCGGCGATGTACAGCTCGCCGATCACCCCGGGCGGTACCGGCCGCAGCATCGGGTCCAGGACGTACGTGCGGGCGTTCCGGATCGGCCGGCCGATCGGCGCGGTGGCCGACGACCAGCTGCTCAGGTCCGTCGGCAGCGCGAACAACGTCATCACGTGCGTCTCGGTCGGGCCGTACACGTTGTGCAGCCGGCGGCCGGGACACGCCGCCACGAACTCCCGCACGGCCCGGCCGAGGCGCAGCGGCTCGCCGCCCTGGCTGAGGTGCCGCAGCGTCGGCAGGGTGAGTCCCTCCTGGGCGGCGGCCGCGCACAGCGCCTCGACCATCACGTTGGGGGCGCACAGCTCGCTGACCTCGTGCTCCCGCAACCAGTGGGCGAGGCGGACCGGGTCCCGGCGCACGTCGGCAGCGGGCACGGCCAGCGGTTTGCCGGCGATCAGCGTCTCGGTGATCTCCCACGCCGCGACGTCGAAGCTGATCGGGGCGAACTGCGCGACCGGGCCGGCCGGCCCGTCGCCGTCGCCGCCGTGGTCGCGGAGCCAGTCGAGGTGAGCGATCGCCAGGTTCACCATCGATCCGCAGGTCGTCACCACCCCCTTGGGAACACCGGTCGAACCGGACGTGTGGATGACGCACGCCGGGGACAGCGGCGACAGCGGGGCCGTCCGGTCCGCATCCGTCAGGTCGGCGTCCGGCAGCCCGGCCAGCACCGCCCGCTCGGCGTCGTCGTCCAGGACGATCAACGGGCCGGGGTACGGCAGGCCGGTGGCCGTGCCGGCGGTCGTGATCACGATCGCCGGCCGCACGTCGTCGAGCAGGAACGCGACCCGCTCGGGTGGATAGTCCGCGTCGAGCGGCAGGTACGCCGCGCCCGCCTTGAGGGTCGCGAGGACGGCCACCACGAGGCCGGCCGACCGTGGTACCGCGATCCCGACCACGGACTCGGGACCGGCGCCCGCCGCCGCCAGCCTCCTCGCCAGCCTGTTGGCCCGGGAGTTCAGCTCGGCGAAGGACAACCGGTCGTCCGCCGCGACGACCGCCGTCCGCCCCGGGTGCCGCGCCACGGCGGCCTCGACAAGGGCCGGCAGCGACGCGTCCGGCATCTCGCACGCGGTGGCGTTCCACTCCTGCAGCACCCGTTGACGTTCGCCGGGCAACCAGACGGTGTACGCGCTCACGGTCAGATCCGGCCGATCAACCACCTGCCGCAGCAGCGAGCGCAGCCGCTCGGTGAGAGCGACCGCGGTGGCCCGGTCGAACACCTCGGTGCCGAACTTCAGGTCCCCGGCCAGGACGCCGGGGCCGTCCGCGGTGGGGACGCTGTCCAGCTCGACCAGCAGGTCGAACGGCGACCAGCCGGTTTCGAGCAGGTCCGCCTCGACCCGGACCCCGCCGAGCCGCAGCCGGCCGGCCGGCGTGGTGCGCATGGTGAGCATCACCTGGAACAGTGGGTTCCGGCCCGGCCGGCGCTCCGGCACGAGGTCCTCCACCACGTCCTCGAACGGGACATCCTGGTGTGCGTAGGCATCGAGGCAGGTTTCCCGCACCCGGTCCAGCAGGTCGAGGAACGTCGGGTCGCCGGACAGGTCGTTGCGCAGCACCAGGGTGTTGGCGAAGAACCCGACCAGGTCGGCCAGGGCGTCGTCCAGCCGGCCCGCGACCGGTGCGCCGATCGGGACGTCATCTCCGGCGCCGAGCCGGCACAGCAGCATGGCCAGCACCGCCTCCACGACCATGAACACGCTGGCGCCGCGACGCCCGGCCAGCTCGGCGACCGCCCGGTGCAGGTCCTCCGGGATCACCAGGGGGACGGAGTCGCCCCGGCGGGTCGTCACGGCCGGGTACGGCCGATCGGTGGGCAGGACGACCGCCTCCGGCAGGCCGGCGAGCCTGGTCCGCCAGTACCCGAGCTGGCGGGCCACCAGGCTGCCCGGGTCCTTCCGGTCGCCCAGCAGGCGGCGTTGCCAGAGGGTGTAGTCGACGTACTGCACCGGCAGCGGCGAGTAGGCGGGCTCGCGGCCGGCCGACCGCTCGGCATAGGCCTGCGAGAGGTCGCGCATCAGCGGTGCGGTGGACCAGCCGTCGCCGGCGATGTGGTGCAGCGACAGCAGCAGGACGTGGTCCTCCGGGCCGAGCGCGAAGATCGTCGCCCGCAACGGGAGCTCGGCGGCCAGGTCGAACGGGCGGCGGGCCGCGGCGGTGAGCGCGGCCGCCAGGTCGTCGGGATGGACCGGCACCACGGGTACCTCGACCTCGGCGTCCACCGGGGCCAGCACCCGCTGGACCGGCCGGCGGTCCACCTCCTCGACGAGCGTGCGGAGCGTCTCGTGCCGGGCCACCACGTCCCGGATCGCCGCCCGGAGCGCGTCCACCCGGAGCGGCCCGGTCAGCCGCAGCCGGATCGGATGGTTGTAGGTCGCCGTCGGACCTTCGAGCTCGCGCTGGAACCAGAGCCGGAACTGGGCGAACGACAGCGGCGGCCGCTGCGGGCGCGCCACCGGCCGCAGCGCCGGACGGGCGTGGCCCGCCCCGTCCAGCCGTCCGGCGAGGGCCGCTACCGTCGGAGCCTCGTACACGGCCCGGATGCCCAGCTCCACGCCGAACACCGCGCGAATCCGGCTGAGCAGCCGGGTGGCCAGCAACGAGTGCCCGCCCAGGGCGAAGAAGCCGTCCTCGATCCCCACGGCAGGCATCCCGAGCACGTCGGCGAAGAGCCCGCAGAGCGTCCGTTCCGCCGCCGTACGGGGCTCCGCTCGCCCGCCGGCCGGTTCCCCGTCGGCGGACGGTGCGGGCAGGGCGTTCCGGTCCACCTTGCCGCCGGTGGTCAACGGCATCGCGTCCAGGAACCCGATCCAGGCCGGCATCAGGTGGTCCGGCAGGAAGGCGGACAGGTGGTCCACGACGTCCTCGCGGTCCAGGCCCGACCCCGGCGCCGCCACCACGTACGCCGCCAGGCACCGATCGCCCCGCGGGTCCGTCGCGGCCACCACCGCGGCCCGGGCGACGCCGGGACACCGGGTGAGTTCGGCCTCGACCTCGCCCGGTTCGATCCGGACGCCGCGGATCTTCACCTGGTCGTCGGTGCGTCCGGCGAAGACGAGCTCGCCGTCCGGGTTCCGGCGGGCCAGGTCCCCGGTGCGGTACATCCGACCGCCCGGCGCGCCGAACGGGTCGGCCACGAACCGGCCGGCGGTCACGCCGGGCCGGCCGAGGTATCCCCTGGCCAGCGCCGGACCGGCCAGGTACAGCTCGCCGACCTCGCCGTCCGGCACCAGTTGCAGGCAGCCGTCCAGAAGGTAGGCGGCGGCGTTCGGCAGCGGGCGGCCGATCGGCGGGACCGAGCCGGGCGGCGACGGTGTGCACCGGGAACGGGTGATCTCCACCGTGGTCTCGGTGGGGCCGTACCCGTTCCAGAGCAGCCGGTCGCCGGTGGTCCAGCGGGCAACCTGCTCCGCGCCGAGCACGTCGCCGCCGACCGAGACCGTCCGCAACGCCGGGAGTTCCGCCGGCCGCAACAGGTCGAGCACCGCCGGGGTCACGTGCGCCACCGTGACCCCGTGCCGGGCCAGCAGCCGGTGCAGGGCATCGGCGTCGGACCGCTGCTCGTCGCCGGCCAGCACCACGGTCGCGCCGGCGGCCAGCGAGCCGAAAATCTCCAGCAACGACACGTCGAAGCCGAACGACGCCGCGGCCAGCACGACCGAGCGTTCGCCGAGCTGGTAGACCGGCGCCGCGTGCGCGACATAGCCGGCGATCGCCCGGTGCTCGACGACCACGCCCTTGGGGCGCCCGGTGGAGCCCGACGTGTACATCACGTAGGCCGCGTTGCCCGGCGTCGCCCGGCCGGGCCGGGGGAGCGGACCGGCGTCGGCCATCGTGAGCCGGAGGTGCACCGCGGGGTCGTCCAGCACCAGGCAACGTGTTCCCGGCACCTGGTGCGCCAGGCCGCTCACGGTCAGGACCAGCGTGGGACGGGCGTCGTCGAGCAGGTACCGGATCCGCCCCTCCGGATGGGCGGGGTCGATCGGCAGGTAGGCGCCGCCGGCCTTGAGCACCGCCAGCACGGCGACCACCGCGGTCGCCGACCGTGGCAGGAGCAGCGCGACGATCCGCTCGGGCCCCACGCCGCGATCGGTCAGCATCTCGGCCAGCCGGTCGGCCGCGGTGTCCAGCTCCGCGTACGTGAGAGTGGTGTCACCGGCGATCAGCGCCGGGTGCCGCGGCGTGCGGGCCACCTGCCGCGTCACCAGGCCGGTCAGATCGGTGGTCGGCAGCGGTGCGACCGGTCCGCGGGACGCGGCGAGCAGGCGGTCGCGGTCCGCCGCACCGACGAACGGGATGCTGCCCGCCGGGGCGTGCGCGTCCGTCCGGGTGAGCCGGTCCAGCACGTCGCCGAACAGGCCGGCGTACCGCTCGTGCGCCGAGTCGTCGTACAGCTCGGGGTCCACGTCCACCGTCAGCAGCAGGCTGTGGTCGGGGGCGTTGTCGTACAACGAGATCGACATGTCCTCCAGCAGCCCGTTGGAGAGGACGTTGGCCGTGATCGGGTGACCGGCGAAGCCGACCCGGTAGTCGAACGGCATGATGTTGACCGTCACGGTCCACGGCGACGCGCCGGGCGCCAGACCGGCGTCCCGCCGGATGTCCTCGATCCGGTAACGCTGGTGGCGCACGGCTGACCGGACCTGCTCCGCACACCGCCGGACGAGGTCACCCAGCGGCAGGTCCGGCCGGACCGTCACGCGGATCGGCACCACGTTCGCCATCACGCCGGGGATGTGCTGCTGACGCCCCTGGCCGCGACCCGACACGACGAAACCCAGCACCACGTCGGTCTGGCCGCCGACGCGGGCCAGGCACAGCGCCGCGGCGGCCACCACCAGCGCGGACCGGCCGCCGCCGAGGCGTGCGGCCGCAGACCGCAGCCGGGCCACGTCCGCACCCGCCAGCCGTCGCGACCGCCGCCGGAACCGCTGGGCCGGGCCGCGTTGCGGGAGCCGGCTCAGGCTGACCGGCTCCGGCCGCCCGGTCAGCAGCGAACTCCAGTACTCCCGGTCCGCGGTGAAGTCCGCCGACGCCCGGTAGGCGGCATGCCCGGCGAGCAGCACGGCCACCGGTTCCAGCGGGGCGCCGAGGTCCGCCGACCCGTCGGCCAGCGCGCTGTAGATCCGGGCCAGCCGCCGGACGACGATCGGGAAGCTGAACCCGTCGTTGAGGATGTGGTGGTACCCCTGGTACCAGTAGTGGCGCCGCTCGGCGATCCGGAACAACGCGAAGGACGCCAGAGGCCCGGCGAGCACGTCCCGCAGCCGGCCGAGATCGGCGCGCATCCAGGCCAGCGCGGACCCGTGCGGGTCGGTCTCCCGGCTCATGTCCAGCACCGTCAGAGGGTGGTCGAGCGCCGGGTCGAGGTACTGGTCCAGTCCACCGTCGTCCCGTTCGACGAGCCGCAGGCGCAGGGCCTCGGCCTCACGCACCGTCCTGCGCAGCGCCTCGCGGAACAGCTCCACGTCGACAGGACCGTCGATGTCCAGGTACTCCCCGACGTTGTGGATGGTGCTCCGGGGGTCGAACCGCTGGGCGTACCACAGGCCGAGCTGACCGGCCATCAGGCCGATCACGGCGGGACGCTCCGGCAGACCGGTCACAGCTCACCTCCAGGCGGCGCACCGGGGATCGCGGCGCGATGGAGCATCGGGCGGTCGCGGTGAAGGAACCCGAGCATCGCCGGCACCGGGCTGACGACGCGGGTGGTGCCGTCGAGGACGCACCGGTGGCGCTCGCGCACTGCCGGCAGCTCCGACCAGTGCGCGTTCGGCCGCAGGTGGTGCTCCTGGTGGTAGCCGTCGTTGAAGGTCAGCAGGTTGTAGAGCCGGCCGTAGTGGCTGACGGCGTCCGCCGCCCGGTCGCCGGGGCGGGCGCCGTAGTGCCGGTAGTAGTTCTGCACGTTGACCAGGGCCAGCGCCAGGAACCAGGCCGGTAGGTAGCACAGCAGGGTCCACTGCCAGGAGATCGCGGCGAACACGCCCAGCGAGCCGCAGTGCGCCGCGCGGTCCAGGCGGATCTGGTTGAGCTCCCGGCGCCGGCGGTGCGGCGTGCGGGTGGCCAGCGAGAGCAGCTGGTGCTCCCGTGGTCCTACCCGCCACAGCCGGTACCCCGCCAGGATCTCGGCACCCCGCCCGGCCAGGGACGAGAGCGCGCCGCCGAGGGCGTAGCGGAGGAGCCCGGCGTGTTCTCCGCCCCGGCCCCGGCGGTAGGTGGACGACGTGTCCCGGGTGACCCCGCCGGGCCCGGGGCGGTCGTTGTTGTGCCGGTGGTGGTTGCGCACGTGTGTCAGCTGGTACGCCTGGACCGACTGGCCGATGTTCACCGAGTTCACCATCGAGGCCAGGGCGTTGAGCGCCGGGTTCCGGAACCACGGCACGTGGGTGAACACGTGGGTCACCACGACGACGTTGTACGTCGTCAGGAGCACCAGCAGCGTGAACGCGGCGCCCCGGACCGGCGTGGACGAGGTGTTCCAGCCGGTGGCCAGCCACGGGACGACGGCGAACTGGGCGACGCTGTACGTCACGAGGATTGCGTCGCGCGGGGTTCTCCGCCAGAGGGTCATGGCGCCGGCCGGCTAGTCAAGGTACGACCTGAGTACGCCGCGGCGGCGGACGTCCAGGGTGGCGCAGTGGAACGATCCGCCGAAGCTGTTGAAGTTGCGGAAGTCGCACAGGATGGGCGTGAGATCCCATTTCTTCATGGCGTCGATCATGGGCTCGTCCTGGCGTTCCACGATCACTCTGGTCTCGTCGAGCATGAGAATGTTCATGTTCAGCCACTTGCTGGTCAGGTACAGTGGGTGGCCGTCCGGGATGACCGGCGCGGGGGCCCGCAACACGTCCCATCCGCGGAACAACGAGGGCACCTTCCGCACCCGGTCGGGATGAACCAGCAACTTGCCAGGAGCGATCGGCACGAATGTCGCGTCGATGTGCATGGGGTGGGAGTCGTTGAACTCGAAGACGTGGATACGGTACCGGTCGCCCAGGTGCCTGCGCAGCCACTCGATACCGAATTCGTTCGTGACGTTGCTCTTCTGCGCGATGATGTCCCGGCCGCACCGAGTGAAATCGGCGGCGTCGAACGTCGGCTCGAACTCCGTGACCACGAGCCGGCCTGGTCCGCGATCGCCGGGTTCGGTCCAGCCGGCGTCGAACAGTTCGTCGGTCAGCTCCGGCTTCGGTCCGGAGCTCCACCGCGCTCCCCGGCGGAAGTACTCCTTGATCAGCGGGCGGTACGCCAGTGTCTCGAAGTAGCGCGAGCGCCAGGCCATCGGGCACTCGATGATCTCGTCGCCGACGACGAGCAGCGCGTCCCTGGGCATCGCGGCATACATGCCGGTGCTCGCCCAGTCCAGGGTGGAGTACGGCCGTCCCTGCGGCACCGGCGACGGCCGCCGGACCGTCACTCCCTCGCCCTCGAGGATCTGGACGAACTGCTCGAGCTCTCGGCGGGCGGCGTCCACCAGCTCGGCCGGAAAGGGCTTCCCGGCATGCCGTTGAAAAGTTTCGTGCTGCCCGGGCGGCAGCACCGGCTGAAGTGAGAAGTGCCATCCGGGGAAAGTGGCGCCGTCAATAATGCCGACGATCACCTCTTCCAGCGGATCCCACTCGTTGTAAGAAGACACTGGCGGATCGGCGCGGTCCGGAAAGCTTGAGGCGAGTGCGCCGCCGCGAGTGTTCGCGTATTCGGTCAAGTTCCTCTTACCTCATCGCTGCTTGGCGGCACGACCAGCATGATGTCCATCGTCCCGGCCGGGTGTCAATGCTCCATACGGGCTGCCGGGCGCATCTGAATTGATCTCCCTCGCGCCCGGCCGGTCATGTTTCCGGCGCCACTGGTTCGTTCTGCGTGGCTCGCATTTGTTGTTAGGCCGAGTCCGTCACCTGAGCGGCGCTCGTGGTGGAAAGCGGGCGGAAATTACCTGGCGCCATCGGGTGCCCGGGTCCCGGCGGTCGGCCGGGCGACCGGGCGTGACCGCCACCGAGCCGGGCGGGCCGACCACCGAGCCGGGCGCGCCGGCGGGCGGCGGCATGCGCGGTGCGCCTGGCTGCGGCTCCGCAGCGGCGGAGTACGCAGAAACACAGGGTGAAATTGTGCGGGGTGCGACTGCGACATGTGAGTTACGGCGGTGTCACTGGGGTGTGGGCTTGACGTGGGGACCTGCGACCGGAAACGGCTGGTGGGGGCGAGAAGCCGGCGCGGGGAGGGGCTCCGGAAGGTGAGGACGTCTCACCGTGCGTCGCTCCGTCGGCCGATGGTTGGGGTGGCTTTCATGCGCGTACCGTGGCCGCGAATCCACCTGGTCTCCACCACGTAGCGTCGCCGCCGAGGGCGCGGTAATCGTTTCCGCACAACGGAGCGGCACGACGCTGAGTGCGGGCTGTCCGGGTGTCCGCAGCGGGGGTTAGTCGGGGCCCCCGCGGCCGAGAAGGGGTCCCGACGTGTTGTTCCGCCGCTGGTCTCGCCGTGCCCGCCACCGCACCGTGTGGCGCGCGTTCGTCATCCTGCTGACCGCCCTGGCGATGGTGGCGGTCACCCAGACCGTCACGCCGCGCAGCGCGGACGCCGCCCCGGACAACGGGGTGGCGGATCTCCTGCAACTCCTCGGCCCAGGGCCGGACACCCTGTCCGACTGGACGTCCGGCCTGGGCGCGGTCGGCAGGCTGGGGGAGCCGCTGCCGCTGGTCCAGGCCAGCCCGGGCGGCCTGCTCGGCTTCACCGACCTGTTCCGTCAGGCGGTGGCCGACGAGTTGGCCGATGCCACCGACTTCGGTGACCTGGCGGTGGACCGCGACATCACGATCGACGGGGACCGCACGGGCCGGCTGACGACGACGGTGGACGACGTGGACGGCGGCGGGAAGCGGCTGAACATCACGGTCACCGTGGAGAAGACCGCGACGGCGCAGGACCTGCGGATCAGCAACGCCGAGCCGAAGGTCGAGCTGAGCGTGGCCGACGGCGCCACGGTGGCGCTGAAGGCCCGGCTGGCGATCAGCGTGGTCTGGACCGGGGCCACCGAGCAGGTGTACGTGGTGCGCGACGCGAACACCCCGCGGCTGGACGTGGACGCGCGGGCCACGATGGACTCCGCGACGGCCACCGCGTCGATCGGCATCCTGGGCGTCACGCTCAACGGCTCGGACCTGAACGCCGACGCGCACCTGGTGGCGACGGTGAGCGACCCGGACGGCGACGGGCGGCTCGCCTTCGGCGCGACGGGTGAGTTGTCGAAGCCGGGCAGCCTGGCCGGGCTGGTCGAGGCCGGCCTGGACCCGCAGGGCTCGCGGCCGATCGACGAGTCGGACCCGGACAACCGCGGCTCGGTGGACGCCACCTTCCAGCTCGGCGCGGCGGCGTCCGGCATTCCCGGCCTGGAGCTGCCGTCGAGCATCAGCGCCACCGTGGACGTCGACTGGCCGGACATCGGCACCGGTGCGCCGACGGTGAGCGCGCCCGATCTCGCAGGCACCGTCGGCCGGTTCCAGAACATGGGCCTGCAGGACCTGGCGGAGGGCATCGCGCAGGTCGTCGCGGCCATCACGGCGGTGCAGAAGGCCAAGGTGGACCCGGACGGTGACGGGCCGCTGCCGGCCGTCGGTGACCTGGACCTGCCGTTCCTCAAGGGCACGCTGGCCGACGCCATCGCGGTCAACGCGGTGCTCAAGGACTTCCTGGCGGCCAACACCGTGCCCGCGCCCGGTCAGCCGGGCTTCGTGGACGGCGTCACCGACCCGGCGCAGGCCGGGCAGCCGACGTTCACCTCGTTGCAGGACCTGCTGCGCAAGCTCGCCGAGTTCGCCGGCAACGAGCTGGAGGGCGTCACCTGGGACGCTGACGACGCCAAGCTGGCGATCACGCTGGCCATGCGCAAGGACGCCCCGGCGCAGCCGGTGGACCTGGACCCGCAGAGCGCGGCCGCGGCCGGCACCAGCGGCCAGTACGGCGCGCGCACCCTCACCGTGCCGGGCGCCGGCTGGACGCCGAACCAGTGGCTCGGCCGCCGCGTCACCGCCGGCACCGCCGCGGGCGAGGTGGAGAGCAACACCGCCGACACCATCACCCTGAAGGCCGACTGGATCGGCGGCCGCCCGGACAACAGCACGCCGTACGTGATCAGCGGCGAGGACGCCCACGTCGGCGCCGTCACGCTGGCCAACCGGGTGGACGACGGCAGCGGCCACGGCCTGGTGAACGCCAACGCGGACCAGACCTTCGCCAAGGTCACGCCGTCCTTCGCCGCGAGCCTCACGCTGGTGCTGGACCTGCAGGACCCGCGCACCGGCAGCGACTGCGTCGGCTTCCTGGGCAGCACGCAGGCCTGCCCGTTCGCCGTGGAGGAGGGCCAGGTCCGCAGCGTCGTCGAGTCGCTGCCGCGGGCCTCGGACCGGGTGCTCATCCGCACCGGCTCGCCGCTGTTCACGGCGGACTTCCCGATCACCACGGCCGTCGACCTCACGGCCAACGCGGGCTTCGTCAAGGTGCGGCTGAACGGCGAGCTCAAGGTCTGCAACTCCTCGCTGCCCGCGAACTGCTCGGGCGGCCCCGCCACCGGCCACATGCTCACCGTGGGCCTCAAGGATCGCGGCGACCTGCGGCTGTCCGAGTTCTTCGGTGCGCTGGTCGAC
The DNA here is from genome assembly GCA_036402215.1 of Pseudonocardiaceae bacterium. Classification (GTDB taxonomy): domain Bacteria; phylum Actinomycetota; class Actinomycetes; order Mycobacteriales; family Pseudonocardiaceae; genus DASXTS01. The sequence continues at coordinate 8,326 of DASWTI010000266.1, read as the reverse complement.
GACCCCGCGTCGCTGCTGGACATCGACGTGAACGTGCGGGCGCACGGCGCGCTCACCGTGTCGCTGCCGGGCGCCGAGCAGTTCCTGCCGGCCGGCAGCACCGCGGCGTTCACGGCGAGCTGGGGCGACCTGGTGGACCCGTCGACCATCGCGCTGGACACCTCGGACCTGTCCGAGATCTTCCGGCTGGACTTCGACGCCGCGGACCCGCAGGCGCTGTTCCGGGTGCTGATCCGGACGCTGCAGACGCTCTCCGCGCAGCTCGCCACCACCAACACCGACGCGGGCTCCGGCGTGTTCGACGCCGACATCCCCGGCCTCGGCCGCTCGCTGCGTGACCTGCTGCTGGCCGACGAGTCCAACGGCGGCGCCGGGGTCACGTTCGGCGCGAACAGCCTCACCGACAGCACGCGGGCGAGCGACAACCCGTTCGGGCCGCGGCTCGTCGGGCGCACCGTCGTGGTCGGCACCCAGATCGGCGTCATCAAGGAGGTCAGCGCCGACGGCACCACGCTGGTGCTGACCGACGCCTGGCAGACGGTGCCCGCGGCCGGTACCCCGTACGCGCTGCGCTCCGCGCTGGACGACGCGATCGACCAGCTCCTGGCGATCACGCCGGACAACCTGCAGGACGCCGTGGCGCTGCTCAACCGCACCCTCGGCACCGAGTCGGTCAAGTTCCGCTACCTGGACGTCGGCGGCGTCGGCCACGTGGTGCTGGACGTGGACTGGCGGCGCTCCTACCGGGCGGCGAGCCCGGTGCGCCTGGCCCTCGGCGAGGTCGGCGGTGCCAACCGCACCTTCGCCGGCGCCGAGGCGAGCGGCACCGCGCAGGTGGACGTGGACGGGCGCGTCAAGGTCGGTCTCGCGGTGCCCCTGGTGACCTCGGACGGCCCGGTCGACGGGCTGTCCCTGAAGGTCCTGGAGGACTCCTCGATCAGCGTCGGCGCGAAGGCCGCGCTCACCGACGGCATCGTCAAGGGCGTCGTCGGCCCGCTGTCGATCTCGCTGGGCAACCCGACGGCGGGTGCCCCGTCCGCCGAGAAGGCGCAGGCGCGCGCGGACCTGGGGCTGGCGCTCGGCAAGCCCGGCGCGGCGGCCGACACCCCGGTGTCGTTCAGCGCCTTCGTGGACGCGCTGGACGTGACGTTCAACGCGGACAACGGGACCGTGGACTGTGGCGAGGGCCTCCAGACGCCGCTCATGGTGTGCGGGCGGCTGCCGCTGTACCTCAACAACACCGGCAACGCCGACGACTGGGCGCCGATCGGCGAGTTCGCGCTGCGGGTGCCGGACTCGCAGAACCCGGCCGACCTGATCGACCTGGACGACACGCTCCCCGGCGCCGACGCGCCCCGCAAGGAGCTGGAGATCCCGGCCGACCTGGCCACCAAGCTCGCCGACGCCGTGCTCGACTTCGGCAACCTCGGCGAGGGCCTGGACGGCTACCTGGCGCGCGTCGAGGCGGCGTTCCGCCTGGCGAGCTTCCAGGGCAAGCTGCCGCTCATCGGCGACGACCTGCAGCAGGGCGCCGACTTCATCGGCCGGCTGCGCACCACGCTGCGCGAGTCGGTCTGGGCGGACCTGCCCGGCGCCGGCCGCCCGGTCGACACCAAGGCGTTCGAGGACTTCATCAACACCCGGCTGGCCGCCGCCCTCGACGACGTGGACATCGCGGCGATCGGCGTCACCGTCCGGTCCAGCTGTCTCGCCACCCTGGCGAGCGCGGCCGCACCGGCCGTCGAGCCCACCGTGGCCGACGGCGCGCCGACCGCGCAGTGGGAGTACCGGATCGTCGCGGTGCAGGGCGGCGACGCCGTGCCCGGCCCGGCCACCGCGGTGACCGGCGCGGCCACCCTGGGCAGCGGCAGCTCGAACGCCCTCACCTGGGACGCCGTCGAGCACGCCACCGGCTACAAGGTGCTGCGCAAGGGCGCGGCGGACACCGCGTTCCAGCTCGTCGGCACCGTCACGGAGCCGGCCTTCACCGACGACGGCACCGCCACCCCGGCCGCCTACACCCCGGCGACCACCGCGCCCACCCTCAGCCCGTGCCCGCTGGAGGCCGTGGACGGCGTGTTCCTGGAGTTCACCGCGCAGCGTGGCGTGGTGTCCGCCAACCAGGGCTGCGTGGACGCCGGCGCCCCGAAGCCGTGCATCGGCGACAGCATCCCGCTGGACATCGGCATTCCCGGCCTGGCGCTGCGCCAGGGCCCGGCCGAGGACGACCGGTCCGACGGCATCACCTACGACCTGGGTTTCGCGCTGCACTTCCAGCTGGGGCTGACCAAGACCGACGGGTTCTTCGTCAACACCCACGACGGCTGGGGTACCGACGACAAGGCGCGGCCGGAGCTGCAGGTGGGCCTCGCGTTCGACCTGCCGGACGAGATGCTCGCCGAGCTCGCGTTCATCGACATCTCGGTGCGCAAGGCGACCGGTGAGGGCCACGAGCCGAGCCGTCCGCTGTTCGCCGGCGCGTTCCAGATCGACCTGAAGTCGACGGCCGACGAGGCCGGCTGCTTCCGCGGCGACGAGGCCGCCTGCGCGGCGGACGACTCGAAGCGGCTCGCGTTCGCCGACCTCGGCAGCCGCGACCTGTCCACGCTGTTCGGCGTCTCGCTCACCGGCCGGTTCCACCTGGACTGGAACCTGGTGGCCGAGGTCGACTCCGCGTTCCCCGGGGTGCGCGCGAACTTCCTGCTGGACTGGGCGTTCGACAACCGGGCGCCGGACAGCGCCGGTGCGCCGACCATCGAGTTCCGCGACGTCGGCATCAACGCCGGCGACTTCTTCGAGCAACTGCTCGGCGACGTGGTCAAGGAGATGAAGCGGGTCACCGGCCCGGTACAGCCGATCATCGACACGCTGTACGCGCCGATCCCCGTGCTGTCCGACCTGAGCCGGATGGCCGGTGGCGGCGACGTCACGCTCATCTCGCTGGCCAAGGCGTACAGCACGCTCAAGGACGGGCCGAGCCTCGACTTCGTGGACACGATCAAGGCGGTGGTGGAGTTCATCAACCGGCTGCCCACGTGCGAGGCGGCGGTGCCCGACGACTGCTACGTCCCGCTCGGCTCGTTCCGGGTGAGCGGCGCGAAGGCGTTGGCCACCAGCAACTCCCCGGCCACCGCCGACACCATGTACGAGTCGCAGGCACCGGCCCAGGGCGGGGAGGTCAAGCAGCGGCTCAACGACGTCAACGACAACCCGGCCGCCGCCGGCAAGCCGGTGTTCGGCGGGCCCGGCGTGCTCTCCGGTGACACCGGCGGCGACGCCGAGAAGGCCGGCTTCTCGTTCCCGATCCTGGACAACCCGGCGTCGGCGTTCACCCTGCTCATGGGCGGTGACGTCACGCTGGTGGAGTTCGACTCCGGCCCGCTGACGCTCGGTTTCTCGTGGCGCCAGGAGTTCGGGCCGGTGTACGCGCCGCCGCCGGTGTTCGTCACGCTGGCCGGCTCGGCCTCGGTGTCGCTGCGCATCCGCGCGGGCCTGGACACCTACGGGCTGCGCAAGGCCGTGGAGTCCATCCGCAACGGCACCAAGCTCACCGCGCTCGACGTGCTCGACGGGCTGTTCTTCAAGACCGTGGACGACAAGGGCGCCCCGGCCCCGGTGGTGACGCTGACCGGTGAGATCGCGGCCGGCGCACAGGTGAGCGTGTTCATCGTGAAGGTCGGCATCGAGGGCGGCCTGCGGCTCACCGTCGGCTTCTTCTGGAACGACCCGAACGACGACGGCAAGTTCCGGGTCAGCGAGTTCCTGCACGCGGCGCTCTCGAACCCGGTGTGCCTGTTCACCATGAGCGGCAAGCTGTCGCTGTTCCTGCGGCTCTACGTGACGATCGGCTTCTCGATCTTCAAGAAGACGTTCAAGTTCACGCTGGCCGACGTCACGCTGCTCGACTTCAGCGTGGAACCGGACTGTGATCCGCCACCGCCGGTGCTCGGCGGCACCGTGGGTGACACGCTGATCGTCTTCGCCGGCAAGTTCGGCGGGGAGGACTTCCGCGGCGATCCCACCTGGGACAACACCAACGAGTCCGTGGAGCGCGACACCGTCAAGGTCATCTCGCTGCACTACGCCCAGACCGCGGCCGACCCGCAGGGCACCGACGCCGCGTTCGACGGCTTCGCCGTGGTGATGCTCGGCGAGCGGCGGGAGTACCTGGACCCGGCGCTGCGGCGGGTGCTCGTCGACGGCACCGGCTACGACCGGCCGATGGCGGTGACCCTCGTGGGCGACGGCAAGCAGCTCACCGACGAGACCGCCGGTGACTCGCCTGCCGTGTTCGACAAGGACGCAGTGGTGATCGGCGGCACCGCGGGGGACATCATCACCGCCGGCCGTGGGCTGTCCTATGTGGACGGTCGCGGTGGCGACGACGTCATCGTCACCGGTGACACCGGCGGCGCGGGCTCGCTGGCCTGGGTCGCGGGTGGCCCCGGCAGCGACTCCGTCACCACCGGCAACGGCGCGAACCTGGTGGCCGGCGACGCCGACCTGGGCACCGCCACCAGCTCCCGCACGGTCACGCACAACGCCCAGGACGGCGGCGGCACCAGCAGCCTGACCGGGGTGTTCGACTGGGAGCGGCTCGCCGACCCGACCGGCCGCCCCGGCGGCGACGGCCAGGGCGACGACTCGATCGCCGTGGGCCTCGGCGCCAACACCGTGTACGGCAACGGCGGCCGTGACTCCATCGGTGTGGCCACCGACGTGCCGGCCGGTGGCGCGGCGGCGCAGCCGAACCTGATCGTCGGCGGCGACGGCGGCGACCGGATCACCGGCGGCTCGAACACCGACACCATCTTCACCGGCGTGCGGCTCGACCTCGCGCACCCGGACCTGACGGTGGACGGCCAGGGCTCGACGGACACCGAGTCCGAGGTGCCCAACGTGGTGGAGACCGGCACCGGCTCCGACCAGGTGTACGGCAGCACGTGGATCGACCTGGTGACCAGCGGTTCCCGCAACGACCAGGGCGCCACCATCCGCGGTGGCGGCCACGAGGACGTGCTGCTCGGCGGGTACGGCACCGACGAGGTGTACGGCGGCCCCGGCGACGACCACGTGATCGCCGAACCGGCCGACGTCGGCGAGGAGCTCGGCCGCGACCCGGTGTTCGGGCCGCTGCGCGACGTGGCGCGGCGACCGCTGCCGGCCGGCGTCACCTCCAGCGCGAAGCTGCTGGTCGGTGGCCTGGGCAACGACCACCTGGTGGGCGGCGACGGCCCGGCCACGATGTTCGGCGACCGGCGGATCGACGCCGAGCGCTGCGTGGCCGGCGCGGCCGTGACCTCCGACCCGGTCGCCGAGAGCACCGGACCGGGCGACGGCGACGGGCACGACACCGTGCTCGGCGGTGCCGGCGTCGACACCCTGTCCGCGGGCGGGGCGTCCGACGTGGCCGAGCTGGGCGGCGGCGCCGACCTGGCCTGCGGTCAGCAGGGCGACGACACCCTGCGCGCCGGCGACGGCACGGACGTGCTGTGGGGCGGCTCCGGCGGCGACTCGGTGTTCGGCGACGCGGGCACCGACCAGGTGTTCGGCAACGCCGACGGCGACGTCCTCTACGGCGGCGCGGACAACGACACCGTGGAGGGCAACGACGGCTCCGACTGGGCGACCGGCGGCGCCGGGGACGACGTCCTGTACGGCGGCACCCGGCTGGCCGGTCGCACCGACTCCGGCGGCGACCTGCTCAACGGCGACGAGGGCGTCGACCGGCTGGTCGGCGACAACGGTGCCGACGGCATCCCGCTGGACCTCGACGGCGCCACGCCGGCGGCCGGGGCCGGGGACACCCTGTTCGGCGGCACCGGCGACGACACCGCGTTCGGCGGCCTCGGCCCCGACGCGGTGAACGGTGGCCCGGACGCCGACCACCTGGAGGGCAACAACGACGCCGACACCGTGCACGGCGACGACGGCGAGGACCACGTCCTCGGCGGCTCCTTCCAGGAGGCGGCGCCAGGCACCGGCCGCCCGGACACCGGGGACGCGCTGTTCGGCGACGGCGGCGCCGACCTGCTGGCCGGGGACAACGCGGTGCTCACCGTGGTGTCCGACCCGGCGGCGACCACGCCGGTCACCCGTAACCGCGGCTTCGCCCGCGGCCACGCGGTGACGCTGCTCGACCTCGGGCTCACCCCGGCGGCGGGCGTGTCCGGCGCCGACCTGATGTCCGGCGGCTCCGGTGCCGACGTCCTGTACGGCCAGGCCGGGAGCGACCGGGTCCGCGGCGACGGCGAGGACGACCACGCCGAGGGCGGCCCTGGCATCGACTGGATCGAGGGCGACGGTGGTGCCGACGACCTGGTCGGCGGCAGCAGCACCCCGCTCACCGGTTCCTCCGGCGGCGGCGACGCCACCGGCCAGCCGGACGGTGACGACGCGCTGTGGGGCGGCCCCGGCGACGACGTGGCGCTCGGCGACAACGGCGTCCTGCTGCGGCCGGCGGCGGGGGAGACCCCGACCCGCGTCACGGTGCGGCTGGCGACCTCCGGCGGCGTGCCCGTCACGCCGCGCGTGGTGCGGCAGTACGACCTGGCGGCGCTCACCGCGGGCCGCTACGGCGCCGACCGGATCTCCGGCGGCTCCGGCGTGGACCTGCTGTGGGGCCAGGACGGCGGCGACTTCCTGTCCGGTGGCGGCCAGGCCGACCACCTGCAGGGCAACGGCGGCGCCGACGTGCTGCGCGGCGACCTCGCCCTGACGGCGGCGTCCCCGGACACCACCGTGGTGCCGCTGGCCGACCCGGGTTGGCCGGGCGTGGCGAGCCCGATCGGCGACCTGGAAGGCACCGACACGGTGGCCGGGCAGGACGACCTGATCGGCGGCAGCTCCGCCCCGGGCTTCCGGGACGGCGGCGACACCATGCAGGGCGACGGCGCGGACGACGTGCAGCTCGGCGACAACGGCTCGCTCATCCGCACCGTGCAGGGCGCGGCCGAGCGGGTGTACGCCGAGCGCTACCCGGCGGGCGCCGTCCCGCCGGACGCCACGGTGGCCCGTACCCACGACCCCGACCTGCCCGGCCCGTCCACCCGGTTCTGCACCACCGCGCAGGCCACCTGCGAGCCGGTCGGCGCCTTCGGTGACGACGTGCTGCACGGCAACGCCGGCAACGACGGCCTGTGGGGCCAGGACGGCGACGACCTGCTGCGCGGCGGCACCGGCGACGACGACGTGCACGGCGAGCTCGGGGCCGACGTGCTGTACGGCGACGAGGGCTCCGACGCGCTGCTCGGCGACCGCGGCGGCGTGGTCCCGGAGTACCTGAACGCCGACGACGTGGCGGCCGACGGCTTCACCGTCTCGCTCAGCTCGGTGCCGCAGGAGTCGTACACCGGCTTCCGGGCCGGCGCGTACGACCGCAGGGTGGACCTGCGGCACGACGTGGACGGCGACGCCTTCATCGGCAGCGGGACCTCGGCCGCGATGCCGCACGACGGCATCACCACGGGTGGCGACGACCGCCTCCGCGGTGGCCCCGGCGCGGACAACCTCCACGCCGGCTTCGGGGACGACCTGGCCAACGGTGACAGCGGTGGCGACCAGGTGTTCGGCGCCGACGGGGCCGACGTCCTGTGGGGCGGCAAGGGCTGCGACCCGGTGCTCGACGCCACCACGCCGGACTGCCTGGTGAACGGCGTGTTCGACCCGGCGTCCCGGGGCGACGGCGACCGGTTCGTCGACCACGTGTTCGGCGGCGTCGGCGGTACCTCGGCGGCGTCCAACGAGGGCGCGCTCGGGTCGGACGTGCTGGACTTCAACCCGCGCGGCTCGTACCCGGCGAACTGCGTGGCCGGCGCCTGGCCGCAGACCCTCGGTAGCGGGGCGATCGACCCGTGCCGCTGGTTCGAGATGACCGACAAGACCAACGACGCGGTGACCGAGGCCGACAACCAGCACCACCACGGCACCGACTGGATCTACGGCGGCTGGGACCGCGACGTGCTGCAGGCCGACCAGGCGGCGAACGGGCCCAACCCGGGCGACCGGCTGATGGACTGGAACGGCACGTACAACCTGTTCACGCACTGCAACGCGGCCTACGGCGGCTTCAACGACGTCCGGCAGCACAGCCCGGCGATGCGGACGTTCCTGCAGCAGCTGGCCTGGGCGTCCGGAGCGGGACAGGCCGCCTCGGACGCGACGACCGCGGGCACCTCGGCCTTCCGGGAGGTGGCGATCTCCTACTCCGAGGACATCCGCGACCACGCGGCCGGGTCGGCGTACCCGAGCACACCCGGTCACTTCGACCAGCCGGTGGCCTGCTCGGACTGACGGGGGTGGCGCCGGGAGCGGGTGAGCGCTCCCG
>DASWTI010000265.1:0-8327 GCA_036402215.1 Pseudonocardiaceae bacterium | reverse complement strand
CGCCGCCCGCTCCCGGGGTTCGGTGGCCGCGGCGGCCCGCCGGGCGGCGACCTCCGGCGGGGCGATCCCCAGGCCGTCCGGCGACCACGACGGCCACCTGGGCCCGGGCCACCAGCGCCGGTTGAGCGCGGCGAGCACCTGCTCCAGCGCCCGCGCCACCTCGGCGAAGTGCGCGGCGAGCCCGTGCCGATTCCCCCGCTCCAGGTACCTCCGCCATCGCCGGAAGAACTGGGTGTCGCCGGGCCGCCGGGCCACGGCCGCGGCCACGCCGTCCGGGTACCGGGCGACCCGCCGCCGCAGCCGCGTCAGCTCCGGGCCGTCCGGCGGGGCGTCCCACAGCACCACGAGCTCCAGGTCGGACCACGGGTCGGCGTGGCCGCGGCCGACCGACCCGCCGCACAGCACGCCGAGCACCCCGGGCGTGCCCGCGTAGCGCCCGCCCACCAGCCGCGCCGTCGGCAGCCGCGCCGCCGTGGCCACGGGGCCCGTGCTCATGTGCCCTGTGCTCATGTGCCCGGTGCAGCAGACGCGCCTCACCCCCGGTCGACCGGTTTCCGGCGGGGGAGCGGCGGTGGGCGCCGAGGGCCGGACGAGCCGGCTCGTAGCTGGGGTGAACGGACCAGGTGCCCCGTTGGTGCGTGCGAATGGTCCATTCATCCCAGCTGTGAGGGCGGTCCCTAGCATGAGGCGGGCCGGGCTGGCGGCGACGGACGGAGGCGCGGCGTGCGGGTGCTGGTGACGGGGGCCGGGGGATACGTCGGAGCTGCCGTCGTCGTGGCCCTGCGCGCGGCGGGCCACGAGCCGGTCGCCATGACGCACCGGGACGCGGACGTGGTGCCGGGCGGCGTGCAGGTACGGCGGGCGGACCTCACCGAGCCGGGCACGCTGCCGGCCGCGGTGCGCGGCGTGGACGCGGTGTGCCACCTGGCCGGGCTCACCCGGGCCCGCGAGTCCTGGGACCGCCCGCTCGACTACTTCGCGGTCAACGCCGGCGGCACCGTCGCGCTGCTGCGGGCCATGCGCGACGCGGGCGTGGGACGGCTGGTGTTCGCCTCCACCGCCTCCGTCTACGGGACGCCGGACACCCAGCCGATGACCGAGGACCTGCCGGACGACCCGCCGCACCCGTACGCGGCCAGCAAGGTCGCGGCCGAGGCGGCGATCCGCTGGAGCGGGCTGCCGGCCGCGGCGCTGCGACTGTTCAACGCGGCCGGCGGGCCGGACCCGGACCCGACGCGCATCGTGCCGCGGGTGCTGGCCGCGGCGGCCGGCGAGACGCCCGCGCTCGCGGTGAACGGCGACGGCAGCGCGGTCCGCGACTACCTGCACGTCGCCGACGCGGCCGAGGCGTTCGTCGCGGCGCTGCGCCACGAGGGCCCGGGGCTGCGCCTGTTCAACATCGGCAGCGGCGCCGGGGCCAGCGTGCTCGACGTGGTCGCCGCTGCCGAGCGGGTCACCGGCCGCGCGATCGCGCTCACCCACAACCCGCCGGCCGCCGAGCCCGCCGCGCTCGTCTGCGACCCCACCCGGGCCCGCGACGAGCTCGGCTGGGCCCCGCGCCGCTCCGCCCTCGACGACATCGTCCGGGACGCCTGGACGGCCCGCGCCCCGGGTGCCCGCGCCTGACCGCCCGCTGTCGCCGCTGTCGCCGCTGTCGCCGCTGTCGCCCGCATCCACGGTCCCGCGCCGGCGAACCGGCGCCGGCCACACGTGTCGGGACCACACCATCGGCCGCCTGGCGCAGTGGTTCCGGGCCACATTGACGTGACCGGGGCGGGGGGCCGAAGGTACGGGCGACGGCACGCCGACGACGGCGCCCGTCACGGCTCGGGGAGGGCGACGATGCGGTTGCTCGTGATCACGGCGCTGGCCGCCGCCGCGGTGCTGGTGCCGGCCGGTCCGGCCCTCGCCGCCGATCCGGCGTACCTGACCAAGGAGGCCACCTTCACCACGGTGGCCAACGGCTGGGAGCGGGTGGAGCGCTACCGCGACACCACGCCCGGCTTCACCGACGAGCAGTACCCGCCGGACGGCCGCGGCAACCAGGACGGCCAGCGGCTGACGTTCTTCGGCGGCGTGGCCCGGCCGTCGTCCTCGCGCTTCCTGCTGTACTCCGCGCCGGGCTGGAACACCGGCAGCCGCCCCACGCCGGTGCTGCTGGTGCACGGCGCCAACGACAACCCGGACCGGGCCTGGGCCAACCCCGGCGAGTCCGGCGGCTTCGGCTGCGGCTCCGCGAGCTGCCCGTCGACCGGCCTCATGCAGTACCTGGCGGGCCGCGGCCACCGCGTGTTCGCCATCGGCTTCGCGCACAAGCAGGGCGACAACCGCCAGCACGCCCAGCAGGTCGGCGACGCCGTCGCGCTCATCCGCTCGCGGCTCGGCGTGGCCACGGTCGACGTCGTCGGCTGGAGCAAGGGCATGATGTCGGCCCGCATGTACGTGTCCTCGGTGAAGCCCTCCTGGGGCCGCTCCTACGCGGGCGACGTGCGGCGCCTGGTGCTGCTCGGCGGCCCGAACGGCGGCTACGACTACCCGTTCGCCCACGGCTGGGCGCACGACTTCTCCATCTGGCCCGAGTGCGGCGGGGCGGTGAACGCGCCCAGCCCGCACACCCGCATGACGTGCTACGGCGCCAACACCTACCACCCGGAGCTCTCCATCACGCCCACCGCCGGCTGGGACGCCTACCCCGGGCAGCGGCAGATGCTGGCGCGCTGGGACGGCGTCTACGGCGTCAACACCAGCACCCAGGACTGGTACACCACGTACTACGGCGGCACCGGTTTCTACACGTCCGGCCCCGGCATCCAGGCCGCGATCAACGCCGGCTCGCTCATCGCCACCATCCGGGCCGCGGGCACGCCGTCCTCGGTGCCGGTGTACCTGCTGGCCGGCGGCTCGCCCACCATCGTCGGCATCTGGAACGAGACCCGCGGGCCGAGCGACGGCGTGGTGTTCGTGTCCAGCGCGCTCGACACCACCGGCGTCCGGGCCGTCGGTGCCACCGCGCTCGTCGGGAGCGCCAACCACCTGCAGCTCGGCTGGGCGTCCGCCGTGACCGCCCAGGTGGGCGCCTGGCTCGCCTGAGACTCGCCTGAGAAGGGAATCCATGACCACGCTGCTCACCGGGGTGACCGCCCGCCGGGTGCCCACCGACCGGCTCACCGTGAACGTGCTGGAGGTGCCGGACCGCACCGGTGAGCCGCTGGTGTACGTGCACGGCAACGTGTCCTCGGGGCTGTTCTGGCAGCGCGCCCTGCTCGACGCGCCGGACGGCTACCGGCCGCTCGCGCTCGACCTGCGCGGCTTCGGCGACACCGACCCGGAGCCGGTGGACGCCACCCGCGGCGTGCGGGACTACTCCGACGACGTGGTCGCCGCGCTGGCCGCGCTGGACCTCGGGCCGGCGCACCTGCTCGGCTGGAGCCTCGGCGGCGGCGTGGTGCTGCAGGTGCTGCGTGACCACCCCGAGGTGGTGCGCTCGCTGATCCTGGTGAACCCGGTGTCGCCGTACGGCTTCGGCGGCACCCGCGGTCTCGACGGCGAGCTGACCGACCCCAGCGGCGCGGGCTCCGGCGGCGGCACCGCCAACCCGGACTTCGTGCGCCTGCTGAGCGAGGGTGACACCTCCGAGGACTCGCCGCTCTCGCCGCGCCAGGTGATGCACACCTTCTACGTGCGGCCGCCGCTGCGGCTGGAGGACGCCGACGTGTTCGTCGGCTCCATGCTGTCCACCCGCATCGGCGACGACCACTACCCGGGCGACGCCACCGTCGTGGACGCCTGGCCGGGCGTCGCCCCGGGCCGCCGCGGCGTGCTGAACACCATGGCCCCCACGCACTTCCGGCTGGACGACCTGCACGTCGTGGAACCCAAGCGGCCCATCCTGTGGCTGCGCGGCGCCGACGACCAGATCGTCTCGGACGCCTCCATGTTCGACCTGGCGAACCTCGGCGCGCTCGGCGCGGTGCCCGGCTGGCCCGGCGAGCGGACGCACCCGCCGCAGCCCATGGTCGGCCAGACCCGCGCGGTCCTGGACCGCTACGCCGAGGCCGGCGGCAGCTACCGCGAGGTGGTGTTCGAGGAGTGCGGCCACAGCCCGCACCTGGAGCACCCGGCCCGCTTCCGCGCCGCCCTCGCCGAGCACCTGGCCGCCACCCGCGAGACCTGACCGCGGCGCGCGGGCCCCGGCGCCCGCCCGGTCTCCCGCGTCGCCCCGGCTCGCACGTCGCCGGCTACCGCGTCGGCCGGCTGCGGTGCGCCGGGCTCCCCGTACGCCGGCCGATGCCCCTGGTCACCGGCCGGCGCACCGTCCCGCCGGGGCGGGACCGCCGTCGATCCGCCGGCCCCTGGTCGGGGGGCCGGCGGACCGGAGACGGATGCTGCCGGTGGGCCGGAGCGGGCCTCGGGGTCGATCACGTCATGCCCGCCCCGTCACCGTTCGGGATCTCCTCCTTTCGACCAGGACCAACACCATCGGGCGTCACTTCGTCGTGCATCCCATGGCCGTGGCGGCGGATGCCGCGAGGGGGGTCGTCAGTCCGGGTCGTCGGCCTCGTGGGCGCCACGCACCACGAGGTGCCGGGTGGCCATCAGGCGCAGGGCCGCGTCGTCGTCGTCCAAGGCCCGCCACCGCTGGTTGACCTGCCGGATGCGGCGGGCCTGGCGGCGGCGCTGACCCTCGTGCAGCTTGTCCTGGATCTCGGCGCCGATGACCGCCCCGAACAACACGAGCAGCAGTGCCATCAGGCCGGCGAGCACCAGTGCGGTCATGGGATTCTCCTTCGTCCGGGCGGCGCCCGGGCTGGTGGACGGGGCGCCGCTGGTACCCAGGGTCACAGGCCCGCCATGCCGAAAACAGACGGTGTGCGTGACCACCTTGACGATTCCGTACAGCCCTCGGAAAACTGTTCTGATTGGTGATCAGGCCCGGGGCGCAGGGGTGGGGGCGTGACGTCGGAGGCACAGCTCCTCGATGAGCTCTCCCTGGTGCGCAAGGGAATGGGCGTGCGGCACCCGAGCGTGCGGGACCGGCTCGGACCGGAACTGCGCAGGTTGTGCGGGGTCGACGAGTCCACGCCGCACCCCGACGCGCGGGTGCGGGTGATCGGCGTGCTGCGCCGCGCGGTCGGCGCGCTGCCGGCCGACCTGGCGCTCGCCGCCCAGGTCATGTTCGGCCTGGAGGCCACGTACCCGGAGCTGACCCTGACCGCGCGGCAGCGGCGGCTCGCCGAGGCCTGGAACGTCGACCCGATGACCGTGCGCCGCCGCTGCGACCTGGCGCTGCGGCTGGCCGGCACGCACCTCGCCGAGCACGCCGAGGACCTCGCGGTGGCCGACCACGCCGGCGAGCTGGAGGCCACCGAGTGGTACACCGCCACGACCATCACCACGCTCCGGCTGGACACGCCCACGCCGGAGGCCACCGAGGTGCGCACCGTGATCTCGCTCGTCGAGGGGCTGGACCGGGTGGCGCTGCGGTTCGGCCTGCCCCGGCCGCGCAGTGAGCAGCGAACCAAGATGGGCCTCGACGTGGAGATGCAGTTCGGCGGCGAGATCGAGGCCCACGACCAGCCGTCCGCCGAGTACTTCGTGCACTACATCCGTTTCCCGCGGGCCCTGCCGATGGGCGGCTCGCACACGTTCTCGCGGGTCATCCGGGTGCCGGCCGGGCAGCTCATGGCGCCACACTTCGTGTCCCGGCCGCTGCACCGGGTGGACCGCTTCGAGCTGCGCGTCAAGTTCCACCCGGACCGGTTGCCGCGCGCCGTCTGGCGGCACAACGCCATTCCGTACTACGTCAGCGAGGCCGACGGACCGGGCCGCGACCTGCTGCGACCCGACCGGCTGGGCGAGGTGGCGGTGGTGTTCGAACGCTTGAGACCGAGCCTGGGTTACGGCGTAGGCTGGCTCATCTGACCGATGCGAGGTGGTGCTGCCTTGGGTGTGGAGGCTCAGCTCGCCGCCGAGCTCTCGACGCTGCGCAAGGGCGCGGGGCTGGCGCGGACGAACCTGCTGGACCGGGTCGGGCCGCTGCTGCGCCGCGCCTGCTCGGTGACGCGCGCCGCCTCGCACACCGAGGCCAGGGCGGCGCTCGCGGCGACCCTGGACCGGGCCTGCGACGAGCTCGCGCCGGACGTCGGGCACGCCGCACGCGCCATGTTCGGCCTGCACCCGGACTACACCGACGCCACGCTCACCGCGCGCCAGGTCCGCCTCGCCGAGAAGTGGGGCGTCGACCCGGTGACCGTGCGGCGGCGCTGCGACCTCGCGTTGCGGCTGCTCAGCGTGCGGCTGGCCGCCGCCGGCGCCGCGACCACCACCCCGGACGAGGCCTTCCACAACACCGACTGGTACACCGTCGAGTCGGTGTTCGACCTGCGGCTGGACCAGCCGGTGCACGAGGTCACCCGCAGCATGACCGTCACGTCGCTGCGCGACGGCCTGGACGGCGTGGACCTCGGGCTCGCCGTGCCCAAGCCGACCACTCCCTCCGGCCGCGCCGCCGGCCTGGACGTCGAGGTGCGCGGCGGCAGCCTGGAGGCGGCGCAGCGCGTGCTCGCCGACTACTTCGTGCACCGCGTCCGGTTCCCGCGCGCGCTGGCCAAAGGCGAGACGCACACGTTCAGCGTGGTCAACTGGATCCCGCGCGGGCACCTCAACGCCCGCCAGTGGGTGCTGTGGACCCGGCGGCGCACCGACCGCATGGCCGTGCGGATCCGCTTCGACCGCGCGCACCTGCCCACCTCGGTGTGGCGGGCCGACGGCATCGCCCGTGAGCAGCAGGACGCCGAGGGACCGGTCGGCGAGGAACTCTGCCCCGACCGCTGCGCCGAGGTCGCCGTCGAGTTCGACCAGCTCGTCCCCGGCCTCGGCTACGGCGTCGTCTGGTCCCCCCGCCTCGGCTGACCCCCCGGCACCCCTTCGCCCGTCATGACTGAAACGCGCCTTCAGCGGGTTGATGTGGCTGGAAGGCGCCTTCAGTCGGTTGATGTGGCTGGAAGGCGCCTTCAGCGGGTTGATGTGACTGAAAGGCGCCTTCAGCCGGTTGATGTGGCTGAAAGGCGCCTTCAGTCGGACGGTGTGGCTGGAAGGCGCCTTCAGTCGGTGCGGTGGGCGGGTGGCTCGGTCAGGCGGTGGTCGTGGTGGCGTCGGCGAAGCGCGTCAGGATGGTGGGCCAGCCGCCCTCGGCGGCGACCGCGTCGCGGATGGCGGGGCCGGCGTCGCCGTGGCGCTCCAGGCGGCGGTGGGTGAAGTCCACCCGGGTGCCGTCCTCGGTGGCGGTGAAGGTCACCTCGACCTCGCTGGCCCGGTCCAGGTCCGGGTCGTACTCCCAGCGGCCGTCGAGCTGCCAGGCCAGGAGCAGCCGGTGCGGCGGCTCCCAGGCGAGCACGGTTCCCCACTCGCACTCGGTGCCGTCGGGGCCGCGCTCGAACCAGCGGCCGCCGGTCCGCGGCTCCAGCACGATCGCGGCCGGCGGCGTGCCGCCGATGTGGTGGCTCTCCGGCCACCAGTCCCGCATCCGGCCGGTGAACACGGCGAACGCGCGTTCCGGCGTGGTGCGCACCGGGATCGTCAGCGTCACCGGTGCGATGTCCGTCGAGGTGTCCATGTCCCTGGTTCTCCTTCAGTCCAGCTCGTTCCGCGACGACCCCCGGCCGTCGCCCGTCACCTGCCCGGCCCCCGCGGTTCTCCCCGCCGGCCCGGCCCCCGGGGCTTGCCCGGTCCCCGTGCCCGGGTCGGCCCGTTCGGCCGTCCCGGACTCCTCGGCCACCTCCGCGAACGCCGCCAGTGCGCTCGTCCACAGCCCGTCCAGGAACTCCCGCAGCGCGGCCAGCCCGTCCGGGTCCAGCCGGTAGATCCGCCGCGTGCCCTCCCGGTGGTCGCGCACCAGCCCGGCCTCCCGCAGCACCCGCAGGTGCAGCGAGACCGCCGGCCGGCTCACCGGCAGCCCGGCCGCCAGCTCGCCCACCGGCAGCGGCCGCCGGGCCAGCCGCTCCACGATCGCCAGCCGCGTCGGGTCGCCGAGGGCGGCCGCCACGCTTTGGTAAGTGGCCACAAACCGTAAGCCTGCACTTACCGATGCTGCCCGTCAACCCCGGTGCCCGGGCGCGGTACCGTTCCTCCCCGATCGCGCCGCGACCGGTGCGGGGGAGGAGTGACCGGGGTGAACGCGGCACGCGCCGTGGGACTGCTGCTCGGGGTCGTGGCCGACTCGGTGCTCGGCGACCAGCCGCACCGCCGGCGGGCGCTCGGGCTCGGCCCGCTGGACTCCGCGACGCCGGACCGGACGCGCGCCGGGCTGCTGCTCGGCGGCGCGGTGC
>DASWTI010000264.1:0-19495 GCA_036402215.1 Pseudonocardiaceae bacterium | reverse complement strand
GGAGGCCGCCGCCGCGGACGACGAGTGCCACGCGCTGCTGGCCCGCCTCGGCCTCGGCCGGCGCAGCCTGCACCTGCCATGACCGGCCACGGGGTCGCCGCACCGCCGCCCTCGGCTTCCGCCGCGGCCGTTCCGGCCGGTCGGGCCGCGGCGAGTGCGGCAAGTGCGGTGTGCCGGTGCCCGGCCCGGGGCCACACTCCGGGCCATGACCCCGTTCCTCCCGCTGCGCACCGCGCGGTTGACCCTCCGCGCGTTCGCCGCGGCCGACGCGCCGGTGCTCAACGCCTACCGCAACGACCCCGAGGTGGCTCGGTACCAGGACTGGGACCTGCCGGTCGCCCCGGAGGCCACGGCCGGGTTCGTCGCCCGGCAGGCCGGCGTCGACGGGCCGCGGGCGGGGGAGTGGGTGCAGCTCGCGCTCGATCACGAGGGCGAGCTGGTCGGCGACTTCGCGGTCGGGCTGGACCCGCTCGGCGGGCTCGCCACGGTCGGCTACAGCCTGCGGACCGAGCACCAGGGCCGCGGCTACGCCACCGAGGCGCTGGCCGCGCTGGTCGACGCGCTGTTCGCGCGCGGGGTGCACCGCGTGGGCGCGACCCTGGACCCGGAGAACGTCGCCTCCGCGATGGTGCTGGAGCGCGTCGGCTTCCGCTACGAGGGCCGGGCCCGCCAGGCCGCCCCGGTGCGCGGCGAGTGGCTGGACGACGACCGGTACGAGCTGCTCCGTGAGGACCGTGAGGAGTGGCTCGCCCGCCCCACCGGCCGGCCCGCCGAGGTGCGGCTGGTCCCCGTCACCCCGCGGAACCTGGCCGAGGTCGGCCGGCTCGCCACGCACCACTCGCAGGAACGCTTCGTCGCCCCGATGGCCGGCTCGTTCCGCGACGCCCTCGTCCCCGCCGAGGTGAACGGCGTCCCCGTGGTCCCCTGGTTGCGCGCCGTCGAGGCCGACGGCGAGCTCGCCGGCTTCGTCATGCTCGCCGAGCGGACCGAGGCGCACCCGTTCCCCTACCTGTGGCGGTTGCTCATCGACCGCCGCCACCAGCGCCGCGGCATCGGCGGGCGGGTGCTCCGGCGGCTCGCCGACGACCTGCGCGCCGCCGGCAGCACCGAGCTGCGCGTCTCCTGGGTCCCCGGCCGCGGCGGACCGGAGCCGTTCTACCTGCGTCACGGCTTCACCCCGACCGGCACCGTCAGCGACGGGGAGATCGAGGGCTCGCTGCCGCTCGTGCCCCCGGCCGCGGGGACCCCCGAGGTGGCCCAGCTCGCCGCCCGCGGGTCCTGACCCGGCCCGGCGCCGTCAGCCCCCAGTCGTGCGCAGGGGCGCCAGCGCGGCCGCCACCTCCGCCGGGTCCACCTCGTACGGCGTGTTGAGCGACAGCCGGTCCACGAGCGTGCCGTAGCGGTCGCGCAGCCGGGCGGCCACCTCGGCCGGCGTGCCGGACACGGCGAAGGCGTCCAGCACGTCGTCGCCGACCGCCGCGCCCATCTCGTCCCACGCCTGCTGCCGGGCGAGCCGGCCGAGCCGGTCCTGCAGCCCGCCCCAGCCGTGCAGCTCCAGCACCGGCCGGTACGCGGGCGTCGAGGCGTAGAAGGCGAGCTGCCGCCGCACCCCGGCCTCGGCCCGCGCCCGCTCGGCCGCGTCCGCGCCGAGCACCGCGAACGCGGACAGCGCCACCGTGAAGAGCGGCCCCGCGCCACCCCGGCGGGCCGCGGGCAACGTCACCTCCCGCAGGTAGTCGGCCGTGGTCAGGCTGTGGCACAGCACGCCGTCGGCCACCCGGCCGGCCACCTCGGTCATCCCCTGGCCCACCGCCGCCACCAGCACCGGCGGGTTGCCGTAGGGGTTCGGCCCCGGGTCGAAGAAGTCGGTCATCAGCGTGTGCCGGTAGAACTCGCCGTTGAGGTGGAGCCGCTCGCCGGTCTCGAAGCGCCGCCAGATGGCGCGCACCGTCGTGACGTACTCCTCCATGCGCGCGGCCGGCCGGCTCCACGGCATGCCGAAGCGCCGTTCGATGTGGGCCCTGACCTGTGAGCCCAGGCCCAGCTGGAAGCGCCCGCCGGACACCAGCTGCACGTCGTTGGCCAGCATCGCCAGCGACATCGGGTTGCGCGCGAAGGCCACCGCGATCGCGCTCTGCAGCGTGATCCGGCTGGTGGCCCGCGCCGCCAGCGCCAGCGCCACGAACACGTCGTGCGCCGTCTCCGGCGCCCCGAACCCGTCGTACCCGGCGGCCTCCGCGGCCACCGCCGCGGCCTCCAGCTCGGCCGGATCCGCCGCGATCCCGCCGACCGCGTCCACGAACACGGCTCACCCTCCCGCCCCGGCGGTCCCCGCCGTCACCCCGGCCGCCGTGGCCGGTGCGGTCATCCTGCCCGGTCGCCGCCGCGGCGTCGCGGCGGTGCGGCCACGACGGCCGGGGTGACGCGGTCCGGGCCGTCAGGGTCCGGGATCACCGTGGTCCCCGCCACTTTTCGGGTCCCGTTCCGCTCCGTTCGGCGCCAGGAGGGTTGGACCCGTCCGTCCGGGGTAGCCAGGCGTCCGGACACGTTCGACGTGACGACACGGCACGACTTCCACGAGAGGACACCACCATGAGCCAGGAGATGCCGGGCCGGTCACCGACCACCGACCCCACCGACCCCGGCCTGACCGGGGCGGGTTCGTACGACGACCCGTCCGTGACCGGCGACCTGACATCGACCGGCCGCACGACCACGAACGGCACCGTCGGTTCCGAGACGTCCGCGACGGGCACCACGTACTCCGGGACCTCCGGCGGCGGGACGTCCGGCGGTGCGGTGGACACCGCCAAGGGCGAGGCCGCCGAGGTGGGCCGCACCGCCACCGAGGCCGGGGGACAGGTCGCGCAGACCGCCGCGGACCAGGCCCGCGAGGTCGCCGGTGAGGTCCGTACCCAGGCCAGGGACCTGCTGCACGAGGGCCGCAGCCAGCTGCGCGACCAGGCCGCGACCGGCCAGCGCCGCGCCGCCGACAGCCTCGGCGCCATGGCGGACGAGCTGCGCGCCATGGCCGACCGCGGCAACGGCGGCGTGCCGACCGAGCTGGCCCGGCAGGGTGCGGAACGCCTGCAGGACCTGGCCGGCTGGTTGCAGCGCCGCGAGCCGGGTGACCTGCTGGAGGAGGCCCGCGGCTGGGCCCGCGACCACCCCGGCACGTTCCTCATCGGCGCCGCCCTCGCCGGCATCGTCGCCGGCCGTCTGACCAGCGGCGCCATCGCCGCGCGCCGGTCGTCCGGTACCGGCTCGCCGGCCCGCGCCTACCCGGTCACGACGACCGGCACCACCGGCGTGGGCTATCCCGCGGCGGCCACCGGGTACGGCGAGCCGGGCACCGGGACGGCCGGTTACGGCGGCGGCTACGACAGCGGCTACGGCGGTGGTTACGGCGCCGCCGGGGGCTCCTACGCCGGCACGTCCGACCCGAGCGGCTCCATGGCGGCCGACCCGGCGGCCGGGTACGACGAGTACCGCGACCCCCGGGTGCCGGTGGGCGGCCCGCCCACCGGACCGACCGGTGCCCCGCTGGGTGCCCCCGGCGACCTGACCCCCGGCACCGTCGGTGATCCCACGCCCGGTGCCCCGGACCCGTACGACCGTGACGACCGCACGGGCCGGTGACGCGATGACCACCCCCCAGTACGGCACCGAGCGGCCACCGGCCGACCCGGGCGACGCGTCGATCGGTGACCTGATCGGCGACGTCACGCGGGACCTGTCCACCTTGATGCGCCAGGAGCTGGAGCTGGCCAAGGCCGAGCTCCGCCAGGAGGCCGCCCGTGGCGGCCGCGCCGCCGGCGCCCTCGCCGGAGCCGGCGTGGCCGGGCACATGGTGCTGCTGTTCCTGTCGGTCGCGTTGTGGGCCGCCCTGACCAACGTGATGGACGGCGGCTGGGCCGGCCTCATCGTCGCCGTCCTCTGGGCGGTGATCGGCGCCGCCCTGTACGTCGTCGGTCGTTCCCAGCTGCGCCGCGTGGACCCGGTTCCGCGGCGCACCGTCGAGACCCTCGAGGAAGTCCCGGACGCCCTGAAGGGCCGGTGAGGAGAGCCATGACCACCAGCAATGACCCGGACGAGGTCCGGGCCCGGATCGAACGCACCCGCGCCGAGCTCAGCTCGGACGTCAACGCCCTGACCGAGAAGGTCAGCCCCGGCCGGGTGGTCGCGCGCCGCGTCGATCGCGTCCGCGGTGGGTTGAGCAACCTGAAGGACACCGTCATGGGAACCAGTTCGCACACAACGCACCGGACGGGATCGGCCGTCTCGACGGCGACCGACCGCGTGGGCGAGGCGACGTCCACCGCCACCGACCGGGTCTCCGACGTGGCCTCCACGGCCGCGGACCGGGTGTCCGGCGCGGCGTCCACCGCGGCCGACGCGGTCTCCCAGGCGCCGCAGGCGGTCCGCCGGCAGACCCGGGGCAACCCGCTCGCCGCCGGCCTCATCGCCTTCGGCGCCGGCTGGCTCGTCTCCTCGTTGCTGCCCAGCAGCCGCAAGGAGCAGGAGCTCGCCCAGCAGGCCACCGAGGCCGCCCGCGAGCACCTCGGCCCCGTGGCGGAGCAGGCGAAGCAGGTCGCAGGCGAGATGGCCGACCAGCTCCGCGGGCCGGCCTCCGAGGCCGTCGACCAGGTGCGCGCCACCGCCTCCGACGCCGCGAGCACCGTCGCCGACGAGGGTCGCTCCGCCGCCCAGCAGGTCAGCGGCCGCACCCAGGAGGCCCGGCAGAACGTGGCCGACGAGGCCCGCACCTGACGCGCGGTGGCCGCACCGCCGAGGTACCGCCGAGGTACCGCTGAACCACCGCCGCCGGGACGGCGGGCCGCAGGGGCCGGCCCGCCGTCCCGGGCAACCGGGGCCGAGGAGGCAGCATGATGAGGGATCGGCCGTTCGCGGTGGTCACCGGCGCGTCCACCGGGATCGGGTACGAGCTGGCCCGGCGGCTGGCGCTGCACGAGCACGAGCTGCTCGTCACCGCCGACGACGCCGAGCTGACCGCCGCCGCCGAGCGGCTGCGCAAGCTCACCACCGCCGTGGTCGCCGTGCGCGCCGACCTCACCCGGGCCGACGAGGTGCGCACCCTCCTGGAGCGCATCGCCGACCAGGACCGCCCGGTCGACGTCCTCGTGATCAACGCGGGCACCGCCGTCGGCGGCGAGATCGCCGAGGCCGACCTGGCCGCCCAGCTCGCCGTCGTCGATCTCAACGTGCGCGCCGCCGTGCACCTCAGCCGCGTCCTGGTGCCCGGCATGGTGCGGCGGGCCCGCGGCCGCATCCTGTTCACCTCGTCGATCGCGGCCCTGGCACCCGGTCCGTACCAGGCGACCTACAACGCCTCCAAGGCGTTCCTGCTGTCGTTCTCCCAGGCCCTGCGCGCCGAGCTGGCCCGCACCGGCGTCACCGTCACCACGCTGCTGCCCGGCCCCACCGACACCCCGTTCTTCCGCCGCACCGGCATGACCCGCACCCGCCTCGCCCAGGCACCCAAGGACGACCCGGCCACGGTCGCCCGGCAGGCGTGCCAGGCACTGGCCGCCGGCCGTCCCCAGGTCGTCACCGGCTCCCGCCTCAACCGCCTCGCCGCCGCCGTCGCCAAGGTCGTCCCGGAACCGGTGAAGGCCGCGCTGCACCGGCCACTCACCGTTCCCCGCCCCCGCTCCTGACGCCGCCCCCGCCCGGTGGCGGGCGGGGGCGAAGTGCCACGGCGCCGTAGTGTCGTCAGTCCGTGGTCAGCGGCCGCCGCTCCAGCGGGCGGGTGGCCGGGCCGTTCAGCACGGTGCCGTCCGGGGCGAAGCGGGAGCCGTGGCACGGGCAGTCCCAGGTGCGCTCGGCGTCGTTGAACGCCACCACGCACCCCATGTGCGTGCACGTGGCCGACACCGCGTGCACCAGCCCGTCGGCGTCGCGGTGCACCGCGACCCGGTGTCCGCCGATGCGCATGACGGCGCCGGAGCCGGGCGCGAGCCGCATCGGGTCGTCGACGCCGGACCGCCGCAGCCGGTCGCCCACGAAGTGCCCGGCCATGGTCATGCCGGCCTTCACCATGCCCGGCACGTCCGTCCTCGCGTGCAGCCGCACCGGGTCGTACAGCTCGGCCCACGCCGGCGGGTCACCCTCGATCAGCCGCGTGATCAGGCTCCCGGCGAGCACCCCGTTGCTCATGCCCCAGCCGTTGAACCCGGTGGCCACGAACACCGTGTCCGTGCGCGGGTGCAGCCGGCCGATGTACGGCACCTGGTCGGGCGTGCTGGTGTCCTGCGCGGCCCAGTGGTAGGCGAACTTCTCCACGCCGAAGCGCTCCGTGGCCCACTCCGCGAGGCCGGTGAACCGGTCGCTCACGTCGGCCGCGCCCGGCCGGAACGACGCCCCGGTGATGATGAGCAGGCGCTCGCTGCCGAACGGCGCGGTGCGGACCGAGCGCGTGCCGTCCTCCGGCGTGATGTACATGCCCCCCGGGTCCGCCGACGGCGGCAGCGGCGCCGCCACCACCAGCTCACGGTGCGGCTCCAGGCGCGGGAACAGCATCGCGCGGTCCAGGATGGGGTAGTGCGTCGCGATCACGACGTACCGGGCGGTCACCTCGCCGCCGCCCTCCAGCACCAGCCGGTGCGGCTCGCCCTCGTGCAGGTCCAGCACCCGGGTGTTCTCGAACACCTGGCCGCCGCGCGCCACCAGGTCGTCGGTGAGGCCGAGCAGGTAGCGCCGCGGGTGGAACTGCGCCTGGTTGTCCACGCGCACCGCGCCGGCCACCGGGAACGGCAGGTCGGTCCGCCACACCAGGGTCGCCGGCAGCCCGGCCTCCGCGGCCGCCTCGGCCTCGGCGCGGAGCTCCTCGAAGCGATCCTGCGACTCCATGTAGGTGAACGAGGGCTGCCGCTCCAGCTCGCACTCGATCCCCAGCTCGGCCGCCGTCGCCACCACGTGCTCCACGGCCGCGGACTGCGACAGCGCGTACGACCGCGCCGCCTCCCGCCCCAGCGAGCCGCGCAGCTTCGAGTAGACCATCGTGTGCAACGCCGACACCTTCGCCGTCGTGTGCCCGGTGACGGCCGCCGCGATCCGCCCGGCCTCCAGCACGGCCACCGAACGCCCCGTCCGGCTCAGCTCCCACGCCGTGCACAACCCCGCGATCCCGCCGCCCACGACCGCGACATCAACCTCCAGCCCTTCCGGCGCCGCCGGATACCCCGTGGCCCCACTGGTCGCCATCCACACCGACGTGTCATCGCCGAGATCCACCATGCCGCCCAGGTACCCGCTGGATGCGCGACGAACCCCACCGATCACCGACCGTGGTCCCCGGGCCACCGTCCGGCGGCGCAGCCACCGTCGCCCACGATCGGGCCACCGCGCCACGAGGAGGGTCGCGCGGAAGGTGCCGCGCCGCGGGTTTGATCACCGCAGGTGGAGGTACGTGGCGGCCATGTGGCTTCTCCGAGTGCCTGGCGTGTACCGACCGCAGGCAGACACGTGGTTGCTGGCCCGGGCCCTCGGCGAGGCCGGCGTGCCCGCCGGCGGGCGGGTGCTCGACATCGGCACCGGCACCGGCGCGCTCGCCCTCACCGCCGCGCTGGCCGGCGCCGCCTCGGTGACCGCCGTCGACATCTCGCGCCGCGCGGTGCTGACCGCCCGCCTCAACGCCGCCCTCCGCCGCCTCCCGGTGCGCGTGCACCACGGCGACGTCCGCGTCACCTCCGGCCCGTTCGACGTCGTGCTGGCCAACCCGCCGTACGTCCCCGCCGGTCGCGCCGACCTGCCGACCCGGGGCCGCGCGCGTGCCTGGGACGCCGGCCTCGACGGTCGCGCCGTCATCGACCGCCTGTGTGCCGCCGCCCCGGCGCTGGTGGCCCCCGGCGGGATGCTGCTGCTCGTCCACTCCGCGCTGTGCGGGGTCCGCGCCACCCTCGACCGGCTGGAGCTGGCCGGCCTTCACGCCTGCGTGATCGGCCGCCACCTGGAACCGTTCGGCCCGGTCCTGCGCGCCCGCCGCGACCTGCTGCGCTCACGCCGGCTCATCACCGACGACCAGCAGCACGAGGAGCTCGTCGTCATCCGCGCCGACCACATCCCACCCACCGCCGCCGACGACCGCCTCGAACCGGCAGCCTGACACCGTGCCCCTCACCCCACCACCGGCCGGCGGCGAGGAACTCGCCGGGGCGGTCGAGCAGGCCATCGACCCGCTGCGGCTGGTCGGCGGACCGGACCCGGCGTGCCGGCGGGCCACGGTGATCCCGGACGGGCCGGTCCTCGTCGAGGGTCCCGTCGCGGTGCGGCTCCCGGACGGCTCGGTGGCCCGCTCCGACCGCTTCCTGGTGGCCCTGTGCGCGTGCCGGCGCAGCAAGGCCTACCCCTGGTGCGACACCAGCCACCGCCGCCGGGTGCGCATGCCGTAGCCCGTCACCGCTCGTGCGCGGGAGTCCCTGGTGGGGACGCCGCTCGGCCGGCGTCCGGGGCCGGATGCTCCGGCAGCGGGCGCAGCAACGAGCTGCGGCCCGCCCGCCAGGAGCCCAGCAGGTGCCGGGCCAGCCGCCCCTCCAGCAGCTCGGTCGCCCGGATGCCCAGCACCACGTCCGCGGCCAGCTCGGGCTCCCGCCGCAGCAGGTCACCCACCACGTCCCGCCGCAGCACCTGCTCGTGCACGGCGTCGGCCTCGACGTGCTCCGTGAAGAACAACGTCAGCTCGGGCCCGCCGCCCATCCCGCGCAACGCCTGCGTGATCCGGTGCGCGCTGGGCGCCGTGGTGATCTCGGCGGCGGCGAAGTGCCCCACCAGGGCTCCGCGCAGCCGCCGGTGCAGGCCGAACAGCGACATCATGGCGACGATGGTGATGATCGGCGCCGGCACGTCGTCCTGGTAGCGCAGGTACCCGTCGTCCAGCCCCGCCGCCCGCAGCAGGTCCGCGAACAGCGTGGCGTGCACCCGCTCGGCCCGGCCGCCCCCGAACTCGTCGAACTCCACCGCGACGAGGGCCGCCTTGGCCCGGCCCTGCAGCCGCGGGATCACCCACGCGTGCGGGTCGGCCTCCTTGAGGTGGTAGATCGACCGGTGCACCAGGTACTCCCGCACCTGCCACCACTCGCCCTCGTCGCGCAGGTGGTGGGACACCCCGTTCCCCGGTACCGGCTCCACCAGCAGCTCGTCCAGCGCGGCGTCCACCTCGGCGGTGGGTGCCGTGTCGGCCCGCAGCGCCCCGAGGAAGTGCGCCTCCATGGCCGCCCGCAGGTGCAGCAGCCCGGGATTCCACTCCCAGGCCGGGTCCACCCCGGCGAACCCGCGGTAGTGCAGCTCGTAGCACGTGTGCAGGGCGAGGGACAGGTCCTCGCCGTACGGATCACCGTCGACCGGCGGCGCGGGCACGATGCTGCCCGGCTCCCGCCGCAGCGCCGTCACGACGGCGTCCGACAGCGGACCCCGGGGCCGGGGCAGCGGCGGGCCGGCCGGTCCGGTGCCCGGGTGCGGCGCCGTGGGCGCGTGGTCGATGCTCATCCCGTCTCCGTACCCGTTGTGCGGTCGGTCATGTCCGCGGTCCGCTGTGCCACTGCTCGCACTATGCCGGGGGCGCCGCCGGCCGCGGCCGCCCGCTGCACGTCGGCCCCGGTGCCACCGGCGAGCACGGCGCTCAGCGTCCGTCGCACGGTCGTGAGGTCCCCGGTGTCCTCCAGGGCCGGCGTCACGAGATCCAGGAGCTCGTACACCAGCCTCCGCG
This sequence comes from Pseudonocardiaceae bacterium, assembly GCA_036402215.1. Taxonomy (GTDB): domain Bacteria; phylum Actinomycetota; class Actinomycetes; order Mycobacteriales; family Pseudonocardiaceae; genus DASXTS01. The sequence goes on along the minus strand of DASWTI010000264.1, from coordinate 9,771 downwards.
CCGGGCTCGGCCGCCCGGTGCGCAGGTCCACGCCGGGTCCGCGGGCGCCGTACCGGGCCGCCGACCACACCGCCGGCGCACCCAGCACCTGGTCCGGGCAGCCGGCCTCCCGCCCGCGCGCCAGCTCGGCCAGCGCCGTCCGGACCAGCGCCCGGCACAACGCCGCCTGCAGCACCGCCTCGTCGACCGACAGGGCGGCGTCCGCCACCCGGAACTCCAGCGTCGGCAGCCGTCGCGACGGCCGCACCAGCCAGAACGACATGGTGTCGTCCACCAGCACGCCGGCCGCCACCAGCCGTTCCACCGCCGCGTCGTACTCGTCGGCGCCGCGGAACCGCGGCGGCAGGCCGGAGCCGGGGAACCGCGACTGCTGCACCATGCGCCAGCTCCGGTACCCGGTGTCCACGCCCGCGTGCCAGGCCGAGTTCCCGCCGAGCGCCAGCAGCGTCGGCAGCCACGGTCGCACGTGTGCCATCACGGCCACCGCGGTCTCCCGGTCCGGCACCCCGACGTGCACGTGACAGCCGCACGCCTGGTAGTCCGCCATCACCCCGCCGTACAGGTCACGGATGCGGGCGAACCGGCCGCCCGGCGTGATCGGCGGCGGACCGCCGGTGACGACCGGAACCCCGCTCGACACGAGCAGCGTCCCCTCCGCCCGGGCGGCCTGCACCAGCGCCGCGCGGCCCTGCCGCAGTCGTGCGGTCAGCCGGTCGAGCGTGGTGCACGGCGCGGTGGCCGCCTCCACCTGGCAGGCGAACAACTCCGGGTGCAGCGCCGCGACCTCCGGCCCGATCACGCGACCGGCCCGTCCGAGGACGGCTGCCGCCGCCGGCACCGGGACGCCCCGGACCGGCTCGACCAGCAGGAACTCCTCCTCCACGCCGACCGACAGTCCTTCGGCCGTCGCGCGCTCCACGTCCGTCGTCATCACCCGCCAATCCTCGGCGGCGCCGCGCGCCGGTGCAGCGTGGACAGGGGTGATGATCGTCCCGCTCCGGGGACACCGCCGGAACGACCCGCCGGCCGCCACCCGGTGAGCTGGGTGACGGCCGGCGACGGATCGGCAGGACGGACGGGCGTCAGCCGATGCCCAGGGACACGTAGTCGTACATGCCGTAGGCGGGATGCACGTAGACGTTGGTCAGCTCCGGGTTGCGGTAGATCAACGTCTTCTCGTACACGACCGGGGCGATCACGGCGGTCTCCATGACGGCCTTGTCCACCTCGTGCCACATCCGGGTCCGGCGCTCCGGGTCGAGCGTCGCGGATGCCGTGTCGATCATCGAGTTGACGGTGGGGTCGTTGAGCTCGGCGAGGTTCAGGTTGCCGGACTCCTTGATGGCCCGGCCGTCCACGATGGGCTGCAGGAACCCGTAGCCCGAGGGCCAGTCGGGGCCGAAGCCCATGAGGATCAGGCCCAGGTTGTTGGCGCGGACGAAGTCCGGCCGCCCGCCGTAGGTCGTGAAGAACTCACTCGGCGGGTAGTCCTTGATGTCCGTCGTGATGCCGATCCTGGCCAGCGAGGTCCGCAACGCCTCGGCCGCCTGCCGTTCCTTCGGGCGGTTGCTGCGGTGCACGATCGTGGTGCTGAACCCGTCCGGCTTCCCGCACAGCGCGAGCTCCTCACGGCCGCGGGCCACGTCGCCCGTGCGGTCCGCGCCGTTCGGGTAGCGGTCGTACAGCTGGTGACCGAGCACCGTCGGCGGCAGCACGGTGCTCGCCAGGTCGCCGCCGGACACGTCGCCGCCGTAGCCGTTGCGCATGCCGGCCTTGTCCATCGCGTACTGCACCGCGCGCCGGCAGTGCACGTTGTCGAACGGCGCCACGGCCGTCTGGATCGACACGTACCGCAGGAAGCCGGTGAGCGGGTTGTCCGCGTCCCGCTTGAGGTTCGGGTTGTGCATGGCCAGCGCCTGGGTCACCTGCTGGAACCCGGTACCCGCCTGGTCCACGTGCGCGTCGCCGGAGATCACCAGGTTGTCCAGGTCCGCCGGGTCCACCTTGAGCCGGACCTCGACGCGGGACGCCCGCTGGTGGCGCACCGGGTCCGTCGCCTTGTCCCAGTGCGGGTTCGGCACCAGCACCAGGCTCTTGCCCCGCTCGTAGCGCTCCACCATGTACGGGCCGCTCGCCACCGGCCGGCGCCAGTACTCCCCGCCGGTGTCCTTGTCCCGTGGCACCGGCACGGTCTGGGGCAGCGTCGCCACGAAGTCGAAGTCGGCGAACGGCTGCCGCAGGCGGAACACCAGCGTGCGGTCGTCCGGCGTCTCGATCGCGGTCAGGCCGAGCCGCTCGGGGTGCGGGTCCTTGTACGGCCCCGGGTAGTCCGTGCCGAGCAGCCGCTTGAAGTACGTGGGCCCGATGGTCAGCACGTCGCTCGCATAGCTGCGCTCGATCGCGTACTTCACGTCCTTCGAGGTGATCTCGCGGCCGTCGTCGAAGCGGATGCCCTGGCGCAGCCGGTAGGTCCAGGTCCGCGCGTCCGGGCTGGCCTCCCCGAGCGACTCGGCGAGGTCCGGCACCAGCGTCAGCCCGTCCTTGCCGGGCGCCGGCCGGTAGGTCACCAGGGAGCGGCCGAAGAACCGGAAGAAGTCCCAGTTCGCCGTGTAGTACGTGTTGCCCGGGTCGAGCGAGTCGAAGTCGTCCACCTGCGCGAACCGCAGCACCCCGCCGGTCTGCGAGGAGGCGTTGACGATCTTGGTCTTGGCCGCGTCGAAGCCCGCGGTCTCCGGCACCACGAACACCGTCAACAGGGCGAACACCGTCACGCCCACGGTGCTCACGAGCAGGAACCGCTTCACCAGCAGCCCCAGCGCGAAGGTGAACACGCCGGCCAGCAGGTACGGGTTCGTCCAGTCCAGGTCCAGCCGCACGCCCGTCGGCATCAGCACCGACGGCACCACCACGGCGGCGAGCACGGCGGGCGGGATGTACCCGAGCGCGGTCTGCCACGCCTTCGGGAAGTCCCGCTCCCCGAACAGCACGAGCGGCAGGTAGCGCGGCGCGAAGCACGCCAGCCCCATGCCCAGGATCAGCAGATAGGTCTCCACTACGCCGGCACCTCCTCGGGCCTGCGGTCGCCCGCCGGCGTCGTCCCGGGTTCACCGGGCCGGTCCTCGGCGCCGCCGGGGTCGTCCCCGGCCGCGGGGCCGCGGCGGCGCTCGACGTACTCACACGCCATGCCGGCCAGCGCGCCACCCACGCCGGAGACGAACAGGCCCAGGCTGTACGGCAGGTCGTACGTCAGCACGATGAGCACGCCGGCGGTGGCCACGGCCGTCCAGACCTTCCAGTTCACCAGGGTCGACGCCAGCACCACGATGAACGCGGCGGTCATCAGGAAGTCCATGCTGAGCTGCACGTTCCCGGGCAGCGCCTGGCCCACCACCATGCCGATGACCGTGGCACCCATCCAGTTCACGAACATCGGCACCGAGGTGCCCAGGAAGAACCAGCGGCGGGCCGGGCCGGCCTTGTCCTTCCTGAACGCCTCCACGAGCACGAAGAACACGGCGTCGATCAGCCCGAAGCCCAACAGCAGGCGCCACTTCGGCGAGAAGTCCCTGACCTGCGGCCGCAGCAGGGTCGAGTAGATGAGCATGCGCAGGCTGAGGATGACCGTGGTCAGCAGGATCACCCACCACTGCGCGCCGATCTGCAGCAGCTTCATGCCGACGAGCTGCGCGGTGCCCGAGTTCAGCAGGCCGGCCATGGCCAGGGTCTGCCACGCGTCGAGCCCGCTGGCCAGGCCGAACACGCCGCCGATGACGCCCATCGGGAAGGCCGCCACCAGGAACGGGATCATCTGCCGCGCGCCGCGCAGGAACTCGCCCTTCCTGGTCCAGGCTTCGGTCTCGACGGTGGTGCTCACGATGCTCCCTCCGGGTCGGTGCGGATGTCCGTGGTCGGTGCCGGTCCGTTCATCGGGCCACCTCGGGTGAGGTCTCCACGAGCAGCGCGGCGGTGGCGGCCGGCCGGGTGCGCGCGAAGTAGTGGCCGCCGTCCGGCAGCTCGGCCAGGCGGAGGTCCGGGGCGTGCCCGCGCCAGTTGCCGTACTCCTCGGCGTGGCCAGGGGTGAACGGGTCGTCGGCCGCGGCGACGACGACGCACGGGGTGGTCAGCGGGTGTGCCAGCCAGTCCTCGTGGTGGTCGGCCAGGTAGGTGTTGCCGGCCGCGGCGTCGTGCCGGAAGGTCCGGGCCAGCAGCGTGGCGGCGTCCCCGCGCAGGGCGGCGAACTCGGCGAAACCGGTGTTGTGCACCAGCCAGTCGCCGACCTGCTCGTCGGTCATCGCGGTGACCTCGGCGACGTTGGCGCGCAGCCGGTCCACGCCGGGGAAGAGCTTTCCCGCCAGGTAGACCCGCCGCAGGTCGGCGCCCCGGTGTTCCAGCAGCCGCGCCGTCTCCAGCGCCACCGCCGAACCGACGCAGTGGCCCCACAGCAGCACCGGGCCGTCCACCGTCGCGGCGATCTCGCCGGCCACCGCGGCGGCGATCGCCGGGACCCCGGCCATCGGCTCGCCGGGACGCCGCAGGTCGTGACCCGGCAGCTCGACGGCGCGCACCGCCAGGCCCGGGGCCACCTCGGCGAGTGCGTCGGCGAACGGGACGAAGTTCGCCGCGTTCCCGCCGGCGTAGGGCACGCACACCAGCGTCGCCGTGGGCCGCCCGGCCGGGGTGCGCAGCACGCGCACCAGGCCCTCGTCGCCGCTCTCCCCGCCGGCGGTGCCGCCCGCTCCCGCGATCTCGGCGAGGTCGGCGAGCCGCGACGTGCGCATCAGGTCGATGAGCGACACGGCGCCGTCGAGCTCCATCACGACGCGCAGCGCGGACAACGAGTTGCCGCCGAGCGCGAAGAAGTCCGCGTCGCGGCCGAGGTGCGCCGCCGGCACGCCCAGGATGTGCGACCACGCCCCGGCGATGCGCCGCTCGGCCTCGGTGGCGGGCGGCCCGGAGCGCCGGGCACGCGGCGTCCGGCCGTCCGGCCCGCCGCCGGAGGACGGCCCGTCGCCGGCGGACCGCCCGGCGCCCGGCTCGCCGTCCGGTGGCAGCTCCAGGCGGGGGGCGGCGTGCGGGGTCTCCACCATGGCCGTGAGGACCCGCAGGAACCGGCCGGCCATGGCGTCGACGTCCGCCCGGCTGACCAGGTTCGCGTGGTAGTGCAGCGACAGCCGCACGTCGTCGTGGAAGAAGTGCCGCGAGAACTCGGTGCGCAGCACGAACTCCGTCTCCGACTCGGCGCGCACGTCGAGCAGCGAGAACTCCGGCAGCTCGCGCAGCTCGCGCAACGGGTAGAAGTGCGTGTAGTTGAACACCGACTCGAACAGCGGCTCGCGGGTGCCCACGTCCTGCTTCATGCGGGCCATCGGGTAGCGGCGGTGCGGCAGCAGCTCGATCTCGGCCCGGTACACGCGGTCGATCAGCTCCGCCCAGGTGCCGGCGTCCAGGCGCAGCCGCAACGGCACCGAGTTCAGGAACATCCCGATCGCCCGGTCGGCGTGCTCCACCTCCGGCCGCCCGGCGTGCTCGTAGCCGGTGAGCACCTCGCGCTGCCCGGCGAGCTCACCCATGACCGCCACGTGCGCGGCGAGCAGCACGTTCTTCACCGGCACCGACAGCTCGTCGGCCAGGGCGATCAGCCGGTCGGACAGGCCGTCCGGCAGCGGCACGTCCCGCATCACCACGGAGTACGCGCCGTCCGCGCCGGCCGAGCGCGGCACCGGCGTGAACGGCCGGTCCCGCAGCACCCCGGCCCAGAACTCCTTGTCCGGCAAGGATTCCAGCGCGGCGAGTTCGAGCGCCACGTAGTCCCGCAGATGGTTGCGCGGCTCCGGCTCGGCGTAGGACCCACCGGCCAGCAGCGCGCGGTAGATGGCGAACACCTCGGTGTGCACCAGGTTGATGCTCCAGCCGTCGAGGGCGGAGTTGTGCAGGCTGATGTTGTAGCGGTACCGGTCGTCGGCCAGCACGTGGACGTGCAGCGTCACCAGACCCACCTGGCCCCAGGTGAACGACCGCGACTTCATGCGCGCCAGCCAGTCCTGGTACCACTCGTCCTGGGCCGCGGCGTCCAGGTGCCGCAGGTCGTGCACCTCCAGCGGCGCCGGGATCTCCGCGTGCACGAGCTGCAACGGCCGCTCGTACCCGGTCAGGTGGTAGCTGGTGCGCAGGATCGGGTTGCGCCGCACCAGGACGCGGACGGCCTCGGCGAACACCGCGGCGTCGAACGGCGCACCGATCAGGTAGCTGATGATGTCGTGGTACTGCGCCGTGCCGGTGGTGATCTCGCTCTGGTAGATCAGCCCGATCTGGAGCATGGTCATCGGGTACGCGTCGTCCACGTCCTGCGGCAGGGCTGCCCGGTCGGCGGCCGAGATCAGCGCGAACGGCTCCGGCTCGGACGGCTCGTCGGCCACCGCGGCCGGCGCCGGTGCGACGGCCAGCAGGCCGGCCACGGTGGGGTGGCCGAACAACTGCTGGAAGGTGAACGTGAGCCCGGCCGCGCGGGCCCGCGCCAGCACCGTCACGAAGTGGATGGAGTTGCCGCCCAGCGCGAAGAAGTTGTCGTGCACGCCCACGTCCGGCACGCCGAGCACGTCGCCCCAGATGCCGGCCATGACCCGCTCGGCCTCGGTGCGCGGGGCCACGTGCCCGTCCGGTACCACCGCGGCCGGGGCCGGCAGCGCGCGCCGGTCGAGCTTTCCGTTGGGGGACAACGGGAACTCGGCGAGTTCCAGGACGCGCGGTGGCACCATGTACTCCGGCAGCGTGCCCCCGAGGTGGGCCCGCAGCACCTCCTCGGTGACCGGCGCCGACACGGTGACGTAGCCGCACAACGCCTTCTGGCCGTCGGCGCCGTCGCGGGCCACGACCACGGCGTCACGCACCGCCGGGTGGTCCCGCAGCCGCTGCTCGATCTCGCCCAGCTCGATGCGGAACCCGCGCACCTTCACCTGGTGGTCGATGCGCCCCAGGTACTCCAGCTCGCCGTCCGGCAGCAGCCTGGCCACGTCGCCGGTCCGGTACACCCGCTCCTCGGCGAGATCGGTGACCACGCCGTCGAACGGCCGGGCCACGAAGCGCTCGGCGGTCAGCTCGGGCCGCCGCAGGTAGCCGCGCGCCAGGCCCACGCCGGCGATGCACAGCTCGCCGGGCACGCCGACCGGCTGCGGCAGGTTGCCCTCACCGAGCACGTACAGCCGCGTGTTGTCGATCGGCCGCCCGATCGGCACGGTCCGGCCGGCGTGCTCGGCGGCGTGCCGGCGGGTGTCGTAGAACGACACGTCGACGGTGGCCTCGGTGGGGCCGTACAGGTTCACCAGGTCGGTGCCGTGCCCGCCGAGCAGCGCCTCCAGGTGCCGGACCTGGTGCGCGCCGAGCGCCTCGCCGCTGGCGAACACCCGGCGCAGCCCGGCCAGGTCGGCGGCACGGCCGAAGTGCTCCACGAACCCGAGGAAGGCCGCCAGCATGGACGGCACGAAGTGCAGCGTGGTCACGCCGTGCTCGCGCACCGCGTCCACGATGGCCAGCGGGTCCTTCTCCCCGCCGGGCCGCAGCAGGCACACCGCGGCACCCTCCACGGACCACCAGAAGAGCTCCCAGACCGACACGTCGAACGAGATCGGCGTCTTCTGCAGGATCACGTCACCCGGCCCGATCGGGTAGGCGCGCTGCATCCACGCCAGCCGGTTGACCACCGAGTGGTGCTCGACCATCGCGCCCTTGGGGTTGCCGGTGGAGCCCGAGGTGTAGATGACGTACGCCAGGTCGCGGCTGTCACCGATCGGCTCCGGCGGCGAGTCGTCGGCCGCGTAGCTGTCCTCGTCCGTCAGGTCCAGCACGACGGGCCCCGCCTGGCCGCCGCCGTCCCACGGTGTGGTCCGCAGGGTGGCCGGGTCGTGGGTGAGGACGACCGAGGCGGCGCTGTCGGTGAGCAGGTAGCGGATGCGCTCCGCCGGGTACGCCGGGTCGACCGGCAGGTAGGCGCCGCCCGCCCGGAGCACGGCGTGGACGGCCACCAGCATCTCGACGGAGCGCGGCGCCAGCACCGCCACCACGTCGTCGCGGCCGACGCCGCGCGCCCGCAGGGTGCGGGCCAGCCGGTTCACCCGCCGGTCCAGCTCGGCGTAGGTGAGGCGTACGCCGTCGCCGACCACGGCCACGGCGTCCGGCCGTTCCGCGACCCGGCGGGCGAACAACTGGTCGAGCCGCAGGTCCGCCGCGTACTCGACGGCGGTGTCGTTGACCCGGGCGAGCAGCGCGCGGTCCTGCGGCGTGCGCAGGTCCACGGCGCCGATCGGCGCGTCCGGGTCGGCGAGCACGGCGCGCAGCAGCACCAGCAGGTGCTCGGCGATCCGCCGCACCGACGCGGCCACGAACCGGCTCGTGCGGTGGCGCAGGTCCAGCGCGTACCCGTCACCGGCCGGCACCACGGTCACCAGCAGCGGCACGTCCACCGGGAACGACTCGTCCCAGGCCAGCGCCACGTCGAACACGTGCGGCCGGCCCTCGGCGAACAGCGCGAGCGGATAGTCCTGGTGCCGCAACGCCTCCAGCGTCACCTCGCGGACCCGCAGCAGCAGCGCCCGGAACGGCTCACCCGGCGACACCGCGCAGCGCAGCGCCAGCTCGGTGTTCGGCCCCTCGGTGTCCGGCGCCGGGCGCCCGAGCACCACGTCCTCGCTACCGGTGTACCGGGCGAGCAGCGCCACCAGCCCGGCCGTCACCACGGCGCGCATGGACTCCTGGTCGTCACGGCCGACGCGGCGCAGCGCCGACACCAGCGCCGCGTCCAGCCCCACCCGCACCGTCTCGGTGGGACCGGCCCCGGTGCCACCGGTCCCGGGGTGACCGGACGCCGACGGCCCGGCGCCCGCGGGTCCGGCGGGGTCGCCCCCGGACTCCGTCAGGTCGCCGGGGAAGCAGCCGGGCTCGGCCAGGCCGGCGAGCACCCGCCGCCAGTGCCGCGCCTGGGCCGGCCACTGTGCGGCGGCGATCTTCAACTGGCCCACGGTGGTGGGCACGGTCGTGGTCATGTCGTCCTCTCCCGATGGGGGGTTCAGAAGTCGAAGTCGATGGCCGGCGCGGCCAGGGCGGCGCCGGTGACGTCCGGCAGCACGTGCCGCAGCGGTGCGGCGGGGTCGGCGAGCACGGCGTCCAGCACCGCGAGCAGCCGGTCGAACAGCGCCCGGACGGTGTGCTCGGTGAAGATCGCGGTCCGGTACTCCCAGGACGCGTGCAGCTCGTCACCCGCCTCGTGGACCTGGAGGTTCAGGTCGAACATGGACTCCCCGGGCCCGTCCGGCGCGAGGCGCACGGCGGCGCCCAGGAACGGCTCGCCGGTGAGGGTGTCCCGCTGCAACGCCAGCATGGTGTCGAACGGGACGCGGCCCAGCCGGGGGAGCAGCGCGTCGAACGGGTGGTCCTGGTGCTCGAACGCCTCGATCGCCCGGTTGGACACCGCGCGCAGGAACTCCGCGAACGAGGCCTCGTCCGGCACCTGGTTGCGCAGGCACACGGTGTTCACGAACATGCCGACGGCGTCGGCGAGGCCGGGGAGGGCGCGCCCGGACACCGGGGTGCCGACCACGACGTCCCGCTCGCCCGTGACCTCGCGCAGCATCACCGAGTAGCCCGCCACCAGGACGTGGAACAGCGTCACCCCGTGGCGCAAGGCGCAGGCACGGAGCGCGGCGGTCCGGGCGGCGCCCACCCGCAGGGTCAGCACCGCGCCGGTGGCCGGCCCGTCCGGGCGGCGCGGCGCGTCCGTCG
>DASWTI010000263.1:0-6487 GCA_036402215.1 Pseudonocardiaceae bacterium | reverse complement strand
GCTGCCCACCCGCGACCCGGCGCTCGTGCTCCGGGTGGCGGCCACCGCGGCGCGCACCGGCATGCCGATCGCCGCCGGCACCCTGGTGCGGCTCGCCGACACCGCGCCAGAGCTGCGCGAACCCTGGCCACGCGCCGCGCTCGACGAGCTGCTCTCCCTGCTCGGCGCCGGTCCGCCGCTGGTCGACGTGGTGGAGGCGCTGGACCGCACCGGGCTCTGGGGCCGGCTGATCCCCGAGTGGGGCGCCGTGCGCGACCTGCCGCCGCGCGACCCGGCGCACACCTGGACCGTGGACCGGCACCTCGTGGAGACGGCGTCCCGGGCCGGCCGGCTCACCACCCGCGTGGCCCGGCCCGACCTGCTGCTCCTCGGCGCCCTGCTGCACGACCTCGGCAAGGGCCGCGGCGGCGACCACTCCCAGGTGGGCGCCGCGCTCGCCGAGCAGGTGGGCCGCCGCCTCGGGCTCTGGCCGGTCGACGTGGCCACGCTGTGCGCCGTGGTGCGCCACCATCTGCTGCTGCCGAACACCGCCACCCGCCGCGACCTGGAGGACGAGGCGACGGTGCGCCGCGTGGTGGACACCATCGGCGGTGACCCGGTGCTGCTGGAGCTGCTGCACGCCCTCGCCGAGGCCGACTCGCTGGCCACCGGCCCCGGCGTGTGGTCGGACTGGAAGTCCGCGCTCGTCGACGACCTGGTGCGCCGCTGCCGCGCGCTGCTGGCCGGCGACCCGCTGCCCGCCCCCGGCACGCTCACCCCGGCCCTGGCGGCGCTCGTCGAGGCCGCGGCGGACGGCACCCCGCAGCTCGTGCTGGACGCCACCACCACGCCGCCCACCGTGGCGGTCGCCACCACCGACCGGATCGGCGTGCTCTCCCGTGCCACCGGCGTGCTCGCGCTGCACTCGCTGCAGGTGCACTCCGCCGTGGTGCGCGTCGAGGCCGGGGTCGCGGTGTGCTCGTTCGAGGTGTCACCGCGCTTCGGCTCGCTGCCCGACCCGGCGCTGCTGCGGGAGTCCCTGGTGCGCGCGCTGGACGGCTCACTCGATCTCGCCGAGCGGCTGGCCGGCAAGGAGCGTGACTACGCCGAGGGCACCGAGCCGGACGCCCCGCCGCGGCGGGTGCTCTGGTTCGACGACGAGGCCACCGGCGCGGTCGTGCTGGAGTTGCGCACCACCGACCGGATCGGCCTGCTGCACCGGGTGGCCGCCGCGCTGGAGGAGTCCGGGGTGGACCTCCGCTGGGCCAAGGTCGCCACCCTCGGCCGCTCCGTCGTGGACTCGTTCTGCCTGGCCACGCCGGACGGCGGCGCGCTGCCCGCCGCCACCCGCCGCACGATCGAGTCCACCCTGCTGGCCCTCTGACGGCACGGCCGCTCAGAGGGTCAGCAGCACCACCCCGCACGCCACCAGCACGCTCGCCAGCACCCGCCGCCGGCCCAGCCGTTCCCCGAACAGCATTGCCCCCAGCACCGCCGCCACCACCACGGACGTCTCGCGCAGCGCGGCCACGGCGGCCAGCGCGCCGCGCGACTGCGCCCCCAGCACCAGCGCGTACGAGGCCCAGCCCGCGCCGCCGCCCACCACGGCCACCCACCAGGACCGGCGCAGCACCGGCCCCAGCTCCCGCCGGTACCGAACCGCCCCGAAGCCCGACACCGCGGCACCGTGCACCGCCAGCAACCAGATCGTGTAGCCCGCCGCGCCGCCCGCGAGCCGCACGCCCAGGCCGTCCACCACCGTGTAGCCGGCCACGCACACCCCGGTCGCCGCCGCCGCCAGCACCGCCGGCCCGGACCGCGGCCCGCCGCGCCACACCAGCAGCGCGAGCCCGCCGCACACCACCGCCACCCCGGTGAGCGCGGCCGCCGACATCCGCTCGCCGACCACGGTCACCGCCACCACCGCGACCAGCAGCGGCGCCGTGCCCCGGGCCAGCGGGTACACCTGGTTGAACTCGCCGATCCGGTAGCAGCGGGCGAGCAGCGCCGTGTACACCAGGTGCAGCGCCAGCCCGGCCACCAGGTAGGGCCGGGCGGCCGGCAGCGGCGGCGCCACCAACGGCAGCAGCGGCAGCGAGATCCCGGCCAGCCCCAGGTGGATCAGCACCACCGCGGCCGCCGGGTCGGGGGAGCGGTGCGCCAGCGCGTTCCACCCCGCGTGCAGCACCGCCGAGGTCAGCACCGCACCCGTCACGACCCCGCCCGTCCACCACACCGGCCCGCCTCCCGACGACGCTCTAGGCTGGATGTCAACTCATCACGGGGAGCGGCATGTTCGACACTCTTTCCGACCGGCTCACCTCGGTCCTGTCCAACCTGCGCGGCAAGGGACGGCTGTCCGACGCGGACATCGACGCCACCTGCCGCGAGATCCGCATCGCGCTGCTGGAGGCCGACGTCGCGCTGCCGGTCGTGCGGCAGTTCATCGTGCGCATCAAGGAGCGGGCCAAGGGCGCGGAGGTCTCGCAGGCGCTGAACCCGGCGCAGCAGGTCGTCAAGATCGTCAACGAGGAGCTCGTCGCCATCCTCGGCGGCGAGACCCGGCGGCTCAACCTGGCCAAGAACCCGCCGACCGTCGTGATGCTCGCCGGCCTGCAGGGCGCCGGCAAGACGACGCTCGCGGGCAAGCTCGCCCGGCACCTGCGCGGCGCCGGGCACACCCCGCTGCTCGTGGCCTGCGACCTGCAACGCCCGAACGCGGTGACCCAGCTCCAGGTGGTCGGCGAGCGGGCCGGCGTGCCGGTGTTCGCCCCGGAGCCCGGCAACGGGGTCGGCGACCCGGTCCAGGTGGCCCGCCGCGGCCTGGACGAGGCGCGGGCCCGCCAGCACGACCTGGTCATCATCGACACCGCGGGCCGCCTCGGCGTGGACGAGGAGCTCATGCGGCAGGCCGCGGACATCCGCGACGCCACCGACCCGGACGAGATCCTGTTCGTGGTCGACGCCATGATCGGCCAGGACGCGGTGACCACGGCCACCGCGTTCCGTGACGGCGTCGGCTTCACCGGCGTGGTGCTCACCAAGCTCGACGGCGACGCCCGCGGTGGCGCCGCGCTCAGCGTCCGCGAGGTCACCGGGCAGCCGATCCTGTTCGCCTCCAACGGCGAGAAGCTCGAGGACTTCGACGTCTTCCACCCCGACCGGATGGCCTCGCGCATCCTCGGCATGGGCGACGTGCTCACCCTCATCGAGCAGGCCGAGCAGCATTTCGACCAGCAGCAGGCCGAGCAGGCCGCGCAGAAGATCGGCTCCGGCGAGCTGACGCTGGAGGACTTCCTGGAGCAGATGCTCGCGGTGCGCCGGATGGGCCCCATCGCGAACCTGCTCGGGATGCTGCCCGGCGCCGGCCAGATGAAGGACCAGCTGGCGCAGCTCGACGAGAAGCACCTGGACCGCGTGCAGGCCATCATCCGCGGCATGACCCCCGCCGAGCGGGCCGATCCCAAGATCATCAATGCCTCCCGCCGGCAGCGCATCGCCCGGGGCTCCGGGGTGACCGTCTCCGAGGTCAACGACCTGGTGAACCGGTTCTTCGACGCCCGCAAGATGATGCAGCAGATGGCCGGCCGCTTCGGCCTGCCCGGCACCGGCGGCCGCAACGCCAAGGGCCGCCGCGGCAAGAAGGGCAAGGCCAAGGGCCGCGGTCCCACGCCGCCCAAGGTGCGCGGCGGCCTGCCCGGCATGGGCCTGCCCGGCGGCATGCCGGACCTGTCGAAGATGCCGCCGGGCCTCAACGAGCTGCCGCCGGGCCTGGCCGGTCTGGACCAGTTCGACCCCACCAAGTTCACGTTCCCCAAGGAAAAGTGAGCGCGCCGCTGCACCTGCGCGGCGTCCTGCTGCCAGGGGACGACGAGATCGACCTGTGGATCGCCGGTGGCCTGATCAGCACCGAGCCGCTGCCCGGTGCCGAGACCGTGGTGTCCGGCGGCTACCTGGTCCCCGGCCTGGTGGACGCGCACTGCCACGTCGGCCTCGGCCCGAACGGTGCCGTCGAGCTGGACGAGGCGGCCGAGCAGGCCGTCATCGACCGCGACGCCGGGGCGCTGCTGCTGCGCGACTGCGGCGTGCCGATCGACAACCGGCCGCTGCAGGAGCGCGAGGACCTGCCGCGCATCGTGCGGGCCGGCCGGCACCTGGTGCGTCCCAAGCGGTACCTGCCGTCGGTCGGCCTGGAACTGGAGCACGAGGAGCAGCTGCCCGCGGCCGTCGCCGAGCAGGCCAGGCAGGGCGACGGCTGGGTCAAGCTCGTCGGCGACTGGATCGACCGCGCCGAGGGCGACCTGCGGCCGCTGTGGGGCGACGAGGTGCTGGCCGAGGCGGTCGCCGAGGCGCACCGGCTGGGGGCCAGGGTCACCGCGCACGTGTTCAGCGCCGCGGCCATCCCCGGGCTGCTCGCCGCCGGTATCGACTGCCTGGAGCACGGCACCGGCGTGGACGACGCCTCGATCGCCGCGATGGCCGCCGGGGGAGTGGGGCTGGTGCCCACCCTGGTGAACATCGAGCACTTCCCGGACATCGCCGACCGCGCGTCCAGGTACCCCGCGTACGGGGCGCACATGCGGTCGCTGCACGCCCGGCACGAGGAGCGCATCGCCGCGGCGATCGACGCAGGCGTGCCGGTGTTCGCCGGCACCGACGCGGGCGGCCTGGTGGCGCACGGCCGGATCGTGGACGAGATCGAGGCGCTGCACCGGGTGGGCATGAGCCGGGCCGACGCGATCGGCGCGGCGAGCTGGCGGGCACGCCGCTGGCTGGGCATGCCGGACCTCGGGCACGGTGCCCCGGCGGACCTCGTGGCGTACGACGGGGACCCGCGGCTCGACCTCGGCGTGCTGCGCCGGCCGGCCCGCATCGTGCTCCGCGGTACGGTCGTCCGGTGAGACCGCCGCGGAGGTCGTGACGGGCCGCCCTCACCCGGTAGCGTCCGTACCGTGACGCCGAACCGGGGCCAGCCGTGACGACCCCGCAGTGGCCGGACGCCGGTCAGGACGGTCCGCCGCCACCGCACCCCTCGTACCCCCCGCCCGACGACGCCGCGCCCCTTGGCGTACGGCCCTGGCCGCCCACCGGCGCCGTGCCGTACCCGCCGGCCGACGACACCGCGTCCCCCGGGGTGCGGTCCTGGCCGGCCGCCGGTCCCGCGCCGTACCCGCCGCCCGACGGGTACCCGGCCGCGGTTCCCCCCGGCCAGTACCCGGCGGCCCCGTACGGCGCGTACCCCGCTCCGCCGCCGTACCTCCCCGCGCCCGGCCAACCCGCCCCCGGCGGGGCTCTCGTGCCCACCGCCCCCGGGCAGCCCGCCGCCGCGGACCGGCCGCCGCCGCACAAGTGGGGCTTCGGCGCCTTCCTGCTGGCCGAGGCCGTCTTCCTGCTCGCCTCGCTCATCGTGCCCGCGGTCGCCACCCTGCCCTACCTGGTGAGCGACCCGGACTCCGTCCGCGACGGCATGCCGCTGCCCGGCCCGGTGCTGGTCGCCGCGCTCTCCATCCCCCCGCTGCTGGCCGCCGCCGTCGCCCTGCTGGCCACCCGGCTGCGCGGCAACGGGCCGGTCGCCGACCTGCGGCTGCGCTTCGGGCGCCGCGACGTGGGCATCGGCGTGGCGTGCGGCGTGGCCGGCGTGTTCCTCACCGTCCCGCTCGGTCTGCTCTGGGCCTCCATCGTCGGCGAGGACAACGCCAACTCCGCCGTCGGCGAGGTGTTCGACGGCCTGCGCATGCCCGTGGTGCTCGCCGTCATCGTGTTCCTCGACGTCTGGCTGCTCGCGCCGATCTGTGAGGAGATCATCTTCCGCGGCCTGCTGTGGGGCGCCATGGAGCGCCGCGAGTGGAACCGCTGGCTCATCCTGGTGCTCACCACGGCGCTGTTCTCACTGGCCCACTTCGAGCTGCTGCGCGCGCCGCTGCTGCTCGCCATCGGCCTGCCGATCGCGGTGGCGCGGCTGCTGTCCGGGCGGCTGATCGCGCCGATCATCGCCCACCAGATCAACAACTTCCTGCCCGCGCTGGTGCTCATGATGCTGCTGCTCGGGCACCCGCTGGAGACGTGATGGGCGCTCGGCTGGACCTCAACGCGGACCTCGGGGAGGGGTTCGGGGTCTGGCGGCTCGGCGACGACGAGGCACTGCTCGACGTGGTGACCTCGGCCAACGTCGCCTGCGGCTTCCACGCCGGTGACCCGTCGATCATGCGCCGGGTGTGCGCCGCGGCGGCCGAGCGCGGCGTGCGGATCGGCGCCCAGGTGTCCTACCGCGACCTGGCCGGCTTCGGCCGCCGCTTCCTGGACGTGGCGCCCGCCGAGCTCGCCGCGGACGTGCTGTACCAGCTCGGCGCGCTCGACGCCTGCGCCCGCGCGGCCGGCGCCACCGTCGCCTACGTCAAGCCGCACGGCGCCCTCTACAACGCCGTGGTGCACCACGAGGCCCAGGCCGCCGCCGTGGCCGAGGGCATCGCCGCGTACGCGCCGCTGCCGGTGCTCGGCCTGCCCGGCT
>DASWTI010000262.1:0-5545 GCA_036402215.1 Pseudonocardiaceae bacterium | reverse complement strand
TGGCCGCCGCGGTGTCCGGCACGGCGGGACGCCGGTGGTACTCGACGCGGGTGGCGGCGGCCGCGGCGCGGGCCTCGCGGTGCGTGGCGGCGGCCACGGCTGCGATCGGCTGGCCGACGTACCGGACCACGCGGTCCGGCGGCAGCAGATCGGCCAGCGGGACGCCGGGCGGGCCGGTGACGGCGCCGATCACGGCGTGCGGGGCCGTGGAGCGCACGATCACGCCCTCCAGCCCGCCGTCGTGATGGACGTCGGTGGTGTAGCGGGCGGCGCCGGTCACCTTGGCCAGCGCCTCCTCGCGGGGCGGCCGCGCGCGGCGGTCGGCGTGATCGGCGTGATCGGCGTCGTGGGCGCCGGTGCAGGCCGCGGCGACCGCGTCGTGGATGGCCCGGTAGGCGCCGCAGCGGCACAGGTGCCCGGCGAGCGCCGCGGCCACCGCGGCCCGGTCCGGCACGGTGTCGCCGTGCTCGGCGCGCCAGCGGTCCACGAACGCCGCCGCCTCCACCACGAAGCCCGGCGTGCAGTACCCGCACTGCAGCGCGTCGTGCGCCGCGAAGGCACGCTGCACCGGGTGGTCGAGCCCCTCGACGGTCGTCACCGCACGCCCGTCGAGCGCGGCGCACGGGAGCAGGCAGCTCACCACCGGCGTGCCGTCGACCAGGACGGTGCAGGCCCCGCACACCCCCGCGCCGCAGGCCGCCTTGGTGCCGGTGAGCCCCAGCCGATCGCGGATCAGGCCGATCGCCGGCTCATCCCCGTCCACCCCCACCGCGTGCGTGGTGCCGTTGACCGTCACGTCCATGCCGCACTCCTCGTCTGACGTTCTAGTCAAAGATTGTCAGAGAGTCCGGCGCCTGGGCAAGCCCGCTGGGCCATCGGGATGAACGGGACGCCGTGGCCCGTAACGCCTGCCCGGCCTGGTCGATTGCCAGTCGTCGGAACTCGGCGCCGCAGGGCGGACGGAGGACGGACGGTGGACAGGCGGTGGACATGGCGAAGGATCCGGGGCCGATGCCGATCCCCGTCGTCGAGCCGGCCGCCGCGCCCACCATCCGGCGGCGGTACGGGCCGCAGGCCGGGCTGGCCCGGGAGGTGGGCCGGCTGCGGCTGGAGCTGGCCGAGGCCGCGGAGTACCAGAACGGCCGCCGGCAGTACGTCCTGGACGACGTGCGGCGGCTGCTGGACGACGCCGAGGCGCTCCTCGTCACCCTGGCCGGGGCACCCTGGCCGCGGCGGCTCGGACGGCGGGCCAAGATCTACGAGGCGGTGCTGGCCCACCTCCAGCGGGCCGGCGAGGAGCTGTACCTGGTGAGCCCGCCGGAGGCCGTGCTGGCCCGGCTGCCCGGGCTGAAGGCGGCCGTGCGGCAGTACCTCGGGCCGGAGAACCTCAGGGCCGCGGAGTACCTGACCCTGTGCGACGAGGCGCTGCGCGCCGGTGCCGTGGCCGAGCCCCCGAAGACGGCGGCGTCGCCGCCCCCGGCGGTGGCCGTGGTCGAGCCGGCCAGGGCGCGGGAATGACCGCCCCGGGCGGGAACCCGCCGCCGACCCGGCAGCAGCTGCGCGCCATCCAGCAGGCCGTCGACGACGCCCGGCTGTCCGCCCAGGCGTCGGTGCGGAACTATCGCAACGTCCTGCTCGCGGTGGCCGCGGTCAGCGTCCTGTGCGCCGTCGCGCTGCCACCGGCGCAGGCGTACCTGAGCGCCGACCTGCTGCTCATCCACCTCCCCGAGGCCGGCGCCCAGGCAGGCGCGGACACCACCCCGCGCCGCGCCACCGCCGGCGACCTCGCCACCATCGAGGCATGGGGCCTCCTCGGTGGCCTGATCAGCGCCGTCGCCGGCATGCGGCGGATGCGCGGCTCGCGGGACCCGGCCGGCCTGCACCTCGCCCAGCTCGCCCTCAAGCTGCCGGCCGGCGCGCTCACCGCCGTGTTCGGCATCGTGCTCCTGCAGGCCGAGATCGTGCCGCCGCTGGCCCGCATCGGCAGCGACCGGATCGCGGCCTTCGCCATCCTGTTCGGCTTCGCCCAGGAGGCCTTCACCGTCTTCGTGGACCGCCGCTCCGAGAAGATGCTCGCCGACGCCGGCCCCCTCACCTCACCGGGCGAGGCCCGGGCGGCGTGACGTCCGCCGGCCGGCGCCAGGTCGGCGGTACCGAGGTCAGCGGTAGTGGACCACCGGCACCGGGTCAGCGGTACCGGGTCGCCGGTGCCGAGCTCACCGGTACCGGCCTCACCGGTACTGGGTCATGGCGGCCTGGACCGACTGGCGGAGCTCGTCGCTGAGGGCCTGGCGGTTGGTGAGGCCGGCGACCAGCTCGGCGGCGAGGTCGGCGACCTTGCGGTTGGTGGTCTGGGAGACCCGCACCAGGACCGCCCAGGCGGTGTCCTCGTCGCACGTGGCGGTCAGCTGGATCATGCCCTTGGCCTGGCCGATCAGGTCCCGGCTGCGCAGCGCCTGCCGCAGCTGCTCGACCTGCTGCTGCAGCTCCTGCACGACCGTCGCCCGGTAGCGGGCGCTGTCGCTCGCGGTGACGTCCACGACGAAACCGAACAGGGAGGCCACCGACCCGTCGTCGGCCAGGTCGGCGCCGGCGGCGGCAACCACGGTGCGCAGGCCGCCGTCGGCGGGGGTGACCAGGTGCTGGTCGACGAAGGGGTGGCCGATGTGGCAGGCCAGGCGCAGCAGGTGCTCGACCCGCTCGCGGTCGCCGGGCACGACGTGGGCGAGCAGGGTGCCGGTGGTGGGGGCCATGGCCTCGGGCTCGTGGCCGAACAGGCGGTAGAGCTGCGGGGACCACCACCAGCGGTCCCGGGTGAGGTCGTAACGGAAGGTGCCCGACGGCTCGCTGACCAGGGTGTGCCTGGGCACCGGCAGGAGCGGCCCCGTGACAGGGCCCAGCTCTGCGGTCTGGTCGTGGGACATCACGGCCTCGTCGGACACGGCGACAGTTACCCTCTCGAATCGCCGGCCCCTGCTTGACCGGGCGCCAACGTTACACATCAGGGCGCCGCCCACCGGCAGGTACCCCCGCCGTGCGGGACGGGACCGAATCGATCTCCCCGGCGGAGCGGCGCGGCTGCCACCGGGCGGGACCGGCGCGAGTAGCCGGACCCCTGACCGGGGTACAGGGAGGCATGACCGTCTACGGAATCCATGCCTCGCACGAACAGGTACCGCCGGGCGAGTTGCTGGACGCGGTGGTGCGGGCCGAACAGGCCGGCTTCACCGCTGCCATGTGCTCCGACCACTTCTCGCCGTGGAGCGCGCGGCAGGGCGAGTCCGGCTACGCCTGGTCCTGGCTCGGCGCCGCGCTGCAGGCCACCGGGCTGCCGTTCGGCGTGGTCACCGCGCCGGGCCAGCGTTACCACCCGGCCGTCACCGCGCAGGCGATCGCCACGCTCGGCGCCATGTTCCCCAACCGGTTCTGGGCCGCGCTGGGCACTGGTGAGGCGAGCAACGAGCACATCACCGGCGACGGGTGGCCGCGCAAGGACGTGCGCGCCGCCCGGCTGCGGGAGTGCGTGGACGTGATCCGCGCGCTGCTGGCCGGCGAGGAGGTGAGCCACGACGGGCTGGTGCGGGTGGACCGGGCGCGGCTGTGGACCCTGCCGGAGCAGCCGCCGGCGCTGGTCGGCGCCGCGGTGAGCGTGCAGACCGCGCGCTGGTGCGCGGAGTGGGCCGACGGGCTGATCACGGTGAACGGCCCCGCGGAGCACCTGCGCGCGGTGATCGGCGCCTACCGCGACGGCGGCGGGCGCGGGCCGCTCGTCCTGCAGACGCACCTCAGCTGGGCGCCGGACGAGGCCGAGGCGCTGGCCATGGCCCACGATCAGTGGCGCTCCAACGTGTTCGCCCCGCCGGTGCCGTGGGACCTGGAGCTCACCGAGCACTTCGACGAGGTGTCGCGCGCCGTGACGCCGGAGCAGGTGCGGGGCGCGGTGGACGTCTCGGCCGACCTGGGCTGGCACGCCGAGCGGCTGCGCGGGTACGCCGACCTGGGCTTCGACCGCGTGATGCTGCACCACGTCGGCAAGGACCAGCGGGCGTTCATCGAGGCGTTCGGCGCCAAGGTCCTGCCGGAGGTGGCGCGGTGAGGCTCACCAGGACCGCCGACCTGTGGTGGAAGAACGCCGTCGTCTACTGCCTGGACGTGGAGACGTTCGCCGACGGCAACGGCGACGGCCACGGGGACTTCCGGGGGCTCACCCAGCACATCGACCACCTGGCCACGCTCGGCGTGACCTGCCTGTGGCTCATGCCGTTCTTCCCGTCGCCGGACCGCGACGACGGCTACGACATCACCGACTTCTACGGCGTGGACCCACGGCTGGGCAGCCACGGCGACTTCGTGGAGTTCGTCCGCACCGCCCGCGACCGCGGCATGCGGGTGATCGCCGACCTGGTGGTGAACCACACCTCCGACCGGCACCCCTGGTTCCAGCAGGCCCGCAGCAGCCGCGACAACCCGTACCGCGACTGGTACGTGTGGCGCGACGAGCCGCCCGCCGACGCCGCCGAAGGCGTGGTGTTCCCCGACCAGGAGCACAGCCTGTGGCAGTACGACGAGCAGGCCGGCCAGTACTACCTGCACCGGTTCTACAAGCACCAGCCGGACCTCAACGTGGCCAGCCCGGCGGTCCGCGACGAGATCGCGCGCGTCATGGGCTTCTGGATGGAGCTCGGGCTGTCCGGCTTCCGGGTGGACGCGGTGCCGTTCCTGCTGGAGACCGAACCGCAGGACGCCGACCAGCTGCCGGACCCGCACGACTACCTGGCGGACCTGCGGGCCTTCCTCACCCGGCGCAGCGGCGACGCGGTGCTGCTCGGCGAGGTGAACCTGCCGTACCGGGACACGATGCGCTTCTTCGGCGACGGCGACGGCGTGGGCGACGAGCTCACCATGTGCTTCGACTTCATCGGCATGCAGCGGATGTACCTGTCGCTGGCCCGGCAGGACGCGCGGCCCCTCGGCGAGGCGCTGCGTGAGCGGCCGGCACCGCCGCGCGACGGCCACTGGGCGACGTTCGTGCGCAACCACGACGAGCTGACGCTGGACAAGCTCACCGACTCCGAGCGGCAGGAGGTGTTCGCCGCGTTCGGCCCGGAGGAGCGCATGCAGCTGTACGGCCGCGGGCTGCGCCGCCGGGTGCCGCCGATGCTGGACGGCCACCGGGAGCGCATCCGGCTGGTCTACAGCCTGCTGTTCTCGCTGCCCGGCACGCCGGTGCTGTTCTACGGCGAGGAGATCGGCCTCGGCGACAACCTGAAGATCGAGGGTCGGTTGGCCGTCCGGGTGCCGATGCAGTGGACGTCCGGTCCGGGCGGGGGGTTCTCGACCGCGGACCCGTCCACGTTCCCCGAGCCGCCCGCGGAGGGCGAGTACGGCCCGGAGCACGTCAACGTCCGCGACCAGTCGCGCGACCCCGACTCGCTGCTGGCGTTCTTCCGGCACCTGATCGACTCCTACCGGGCGTGCCCCGAGCTGGCGTGGGGCACGGCGCAGGTGATCGATCCCGGACCGGATGCCGCGCCGGTGCTCGCGC
>DASWTI010000261.1:0-25056 GCA_036402215.1 Pseudonocardiaceae bacterium | reverse complement strand
CGGCCGCCGGCCCCGGGCTGTCCGTCGAGATCACCGACCCCGCCGGCGGCGTGGCCCCGTCCGACCTGCTGGACGCCGTGCAGGAGCTGCGCGCGGCGGGCGCCGAGGCCATGCAGGTCGGCCCGGTCCGGGTCGGCGTGGAGTCCGCGTTCACCGGCGGGCCCGGCGCCGTGGAGCTGGACGGCCGGCCGCTCACGCTGCCGGTCACCCTGCTCGCGATCGGCGACCCGCCCACGCTGGCCGCCGCGCTCAACATCCCCGGCGGGGTGGTGGACACCGTCGAACGGGCCGGTGGCGAGGTGCGCATCACCCAGCTCGACCGGCTGGAGGTCACCGCCTTGCGGACGCTCCGAACGCCCCAATACGCTCGCCCGGCCGGCTGATCAGGCCGGCATCGTCACGTGTGGACCCTGGCAGGAGGACCCCGGTGATTCCCGAGGATCGCAAGTACACCAAGGAGCACGAGTGGGTCGTCCGCTCCGGCGACGACACGGTGCGGATCGGCATCACCGACCACGCGCAGCAGCAGCTCGGGGACATCGTCTTCGTGCAGCTGCCGCCGGAGGGTGAGAGCACCGGCCGCGGCGAGTCGCTCGGCGAGGTCGAGTCCACCAAGAGCGTCTCCGACATCTACGCCCCGGTCGGCGGCGAGGTCGTCGCGGTCAACTCCGCCCTCGACGCGCAGCCGGACCTGGTCAACACCGACCCCTACGGCGAGGGCTGGATCGTCGAGCTGCGGATGTCCGACGCGGCCGAGCTGGAGGAGCTGCTGGACGCCGACGACTACCGCGAGCTCCTGGAGCAGTAGGCGGGACACGCCAAACCGGCATCCGTTCCGTGCGCCCAGGGGCGACACGGTACGTTGGGTACTCGATCGGCACGACCAAGTTCGGGAGGAACATCAGGTGACCGAGAACGACGGTCCGGGCGCACCGCCGGAGCGACCCGGCGAGACCACCTCGGTGTTCCGGCCGGACATGTTCGCCGACATGGAGACGGAGGCCCCACCGCCCTCCGAGGCGCCCGTGTCCGGCATCGACGCGCTGCCCTCCGGGTCGGCCCTGCTCGTCGTGAAGCGCGGCCCCAACGCCGGCTCCCGCTTCCTGCTCGACCAGGACGCCACGAGCGCCGGCCGGCACCCGGACAGCGACATCTTCCTCGACGACGTCACGGTCTCCCGCCGGCACGCGGAGTTCCGCCGCGAGGGCTCGGAGTTCGTGGTGGTCGACGTCGGCAGCCTGAACGGCACCTACGTCAACCGTGAGCCCGTCGACACGGCAGTGCTGGCCAGCGGCGACGAGGTCCAGATCGGCAAGTTCCGACTGGTCTTCCTGACCGGCGTCCGCGGCCCGATCACGTAGGAGCGGCAGGTGGGGGAGCGGTGACCTCGGCCGACCGCCGGTCAGGCGGTCCGGGTGAGGCGACGCTGTCGATCGGCGCCGTGCTCGACGGCCTGCGGGCGGAGTTCCCCGACGTCACCATCTCCAAGATCCGCTTCCTGGAGTCCGAGGGGCTCGTGGCGCCGCGGCGCACGGCCTCCGGGTACCGCCAGTTCTCCGCGGCCGACGTCAGCCGGCTCCGGTTCGTCCTGGCCGCCCAGCGCGACCAGTACCTGCCGCTCAAGGTCATCAAGGACCAGCTCGACGCGATGGACCGCGGGCTGCGGTCGTCGGGCGTCACGGCGCTCCCACCCGCCGTCGGCGCCGTGTCCTTCGAGGGGAGCGGACCTGACGCGGCGGACGGACCTGGCACGACCCATGGCCTCGGCGCGGCTCGCGGGCCCGGCGCGGCCGCGCCCCGTCCGGTGAGCCCCGCCGACCGCCCGCCGGACGGGCTGCCCACCGCAGCCGACCTGGCGCCGTCCACCGAGCGCCGGCTCACCCGTGAGGAGTTCCTCGCCGAGTCCGGCATCACCGCCGCCGTGCTCGCGGAGCTGGAGCAGGCGGGTCTGGTGCGGCCGGGCGCCGCGGGCTTCTACGACTCCGACGCCGTCCAGGTGGCGCGCACCGTGCGGGCGCTCGCCGGCTTCGGCCTGGAACCCCGACACCTGCGGCCGTTCCGGGCCGCCGCCGACCGCGAGGTGGGGCTCGTGGCGCAGGTCGCGGCGCCGCTCGCCCGGCAGCGCGACCCGGACGCCCGCGAGCGCGCCGACGAGACCGTGCGCGAGCTGGCCGCGCTCACGGTGCGGCTGCACACCCTGCTGGTGAAGGCCGGGCTGCGCGCCCTGCCACGCCGCTGACCGGCCCCGATCCGCCGTTCGCCGTCGGTCACCCGCCGGAAACCGACCAACCGGCCCGGGCCCGGCTCGAACCTCGTTGGAGCACGGTACTTTCGCATTTCCGGAGCACGGTGCGGCGGGCGTGCCGGACCGGCGGCGTGTAGCGTCGAGGGTGGCAGCTCCGGCACTGGTGGAGGAGGGAGGTGGCGATGAGCGAGATGCGCGTCGTCGGGGTCCGGGTGGAACTCCCGGCCAACCAGCCGATCCTCCTGTTGCGCGAGGCCGAGGGCGATCGGTACCTGCCGATCTGGATCGGCTCGGTCGAGGCCACCGCGATCGCCCTGGAGCAGCAGGGCGTGCGACCCGCCCGGCCGCTCACCCACGACCTGCTCAAGGACGTCATCGGCGCGCTCGGCCGGACGTTGGAGCAGGTCCGTATCACGGACCTCCAGGAGGGCACCTACTTCGCCGAGCTGGTGTTCGACGGCGACATCCGGGTGTCCGCGCGGCCGAGCGACTCCATCGCCCTGGCGCTGCGCGTCGGGGTGCCCATCCACGCGGAGGAGAACGTCCTCGCGGAGGCCGGGCTGATCATCCCCGACGAGCAGGAGGACGAGGTCGAGAAGTTCCGCGAGTTCCTCGACTCGGTCTCGCCGGAGGACTTCCGCGGCGCCGACACCTGAGACGACGCTGTATCGATCGGCATCGGTGCAGGTCACCTCAACGTGAGGTTGAGGTTCAGGTGCGCCGCGCGTCGCGTTGACCCGTGGGGGCGCGAGTCCTACCGTCGTGGGGAAGCGAATCGCGTCGATGTGATTCAGCACGTCCGGCTCGATTCGCGGCGGATCGACGTGGCATCGCGATCGGCAGGGCTGCCCCAGGGGAGGCTTACGTGGTCGACGAACCGAGCACGGCGTACGGCGCGCCGGAGCAAGGTGCGCTGTTCCCGGACAGCTCCCTGCCGGACGAGCTCGTCGGTTACCGCGGCCCGGCCGCCTGCCAGATCGCCGGCATCACGTACCGCCAGCTCGACTACTGGGCCCGCACCGGCCTGGTCGTGCCGTCCATCCGCGGTGCGGCCGGCTCGGGCAGCCAGCGGCTGTACTCGTTCAAGGACGTGCTGGTCCTCAAGGTCGTGAAGCGCCTGCTGGACACCGGCGTCTCGCTGCAGAACATCCGCGTCGCCGTCGAGCACCTGCGCCGCCGCGGCGTGCGCGACCTCGCCGGCATCACGCTCTTCTCCGACGGCACCACCGTCTACGAGTGCTCCTCCCCCGAGGAGGTCGTGGACCTGCTGCAGGGCGGCCAGGGCGTGTTCGGCATCGCGGTGTCCGGCGCGATCCGGGAGATCACCGGCACCATCCACGAGTTCCCCGCCGAGCGGGCCGACGGCGGCACCGTCGTGCACTCGCCGGAGGACGAGCTCAGCGCGCGCCGCCGCAGCAAGGAGCGCGCCACCGGCTGACCGGCCGTCCGGGTCCACCGCTGCTCAGGGGAGGGGAACGGTCGTGTCCAGGTCCGGGAAGGTGTCCGCCGCGCTCGCCGGGGTGCTGCTGTCCGGTCTCGCGTGGACGGTGGCCCCGGTGGCGCCGGTGGCCTCCGCCGCCGACAACCCGCGCGCCGTGATCACCTCGCCGTCCACCGGCGCCGGCGTGGACACCGGAGTGCCGCTGCTGATCACCGGCATCGCGTTCAACGGTGAGGCCGGCGGCATCATCGCCGTCGAGGTCACGTTCGACGGCGGCACCAGCTGGCAGCTCGCCGGCGACGCGGAGACCTGGGCGATCACCCACACCCCGGACACCGCCGGCCCGCTCACCATCCAGGCCCGCGCCTCGACCGCCTCGGTGGTCGGGGTGCCGACGCCCGTGGTCACCCTGGTGGTCGGCGCGGCCGGCAGCCCGCCCTCACTGAGCTGCCCGTGCACGCTCTGGCCGCCCACGCTGCCGGACCGGCCGGTGATCCAGGACCCCGACCAGGAGCCCGTCGAGCTCGGGCTGCGGATCCGGCCGGACCGGGACGGCACCCTGGCCTCGCTCACCGTGCGCCGCGGCACCTGGACCGGCCCGCTGATCGGCCGGGTCTGGTCCGGCGCAGGCACGCTGCTCGCCGAGCAGCAGGTGCCGGCGGGCACCGCGGCGTACCGGGTGATCACCTTCGCCACCCCGGCGGTGCTCACCGCGGGCAGCGAGTACGTGGTCTCGTACTACACCCCGGCCGGCGGCTACGCGGCCACCGAGGACTACTTCTCCGGCACGCTGGCGATGGCGCCGTTCGTCGCGCCGCACGACGGGGTCCGCGGCGCCGGCGTCTACCACTACGGCGTGGGCGGCGGCTTTCCGGCCGACTCCTGGCGGGACAGCAACTACTGGCTGATGCCCACCCTCACCACCTGAGCCACGTCCCGGTCCCCGTCCGAAGGACTCCCGCGCGCCCATGATCGCGGTGCGCGATCACCTGGTCACTTGACGTGTGCTCACGGCTGGGGGAAACATGATGCGCGAAGTTGACCGGAAACCGTGGATCTCGAACCGAATCGCGCAGGTGGGCGCGGAGAGGCGGGACAGGTGAACCGAGTGAGGAAGGCCGCGGCGGTGCTGCTGGTGGCCGCGCTGGGGCTGGCGGCCTGCGGCGACGACCCGGGCGGCGAGGGCGGCGCGGTCGAGCTGACGCTGATGGTGCCGTCCTACGGCGACAAGACGCAGCCCTACTGGGAGGACCTGGTCGCCGACTTCCAGGCCGCGAACTCCGGCGTCACCGTGAAGCTCGAGGTGCAGAGCTGGGAGAACATCTTCGACGTCGTGCGGACCAACGTGCAGGGCGGCAAGGCACCGGACATCCTGGAGCTGGACGCCTCCGGGCCTGCGTACGGCAAGGAGGGCCTGCTGTACCGCGCCGACGAGATCGTCTCGGCGGAGACGCTGGCCGACATCGAGCCGGGCTTCGTGGAGAGCGCGGCGATCGAGGGCGTGGCCTACGGCGTGCCGACCGTCGCCTCCACCCGGGCGTTGTTCTACAACAAGGAGCTGTTCGCCCGCGCCGGCGTCACCGAACCGCCGGGCACCTGGGACGAGCTGCTCGACGCGGCGAAACGGATCAGCGCCCTCGGCGGTGGCGTGTACGGCTACGGCATGCCGCTCGGCAAGGAGGAGGCGCAGGCCGAGACCTCCATCTGGACCTACGGCGCCGGCGGCAGCTGGGGTGACGGCGAGAAGATCACCGTCGACACCCCCGAGGCCACCGAGGCGCTCGACTTCATGAAGCGCATGATCGACGAGGGCGCCACCCAGCCCGACCCCGGCGCCACCGACCGCACGCCGCTGATGAACGTGTTCATCCAGGGCAAGATCGGCATGATCGAGGGCCTGCCCCCGGTGGTCGGCCAGGTGCGGGAGAAGAACCCGGCGCTCGACTGGGGCATCGCGCCCAGCCCGACCAGGGACGGCGAGCCGGTGACCCTCGGCGTCGCCGACTACTTCGTGGCGTTCAAGAACGACGAGGCCAAGCTCGACGCCGTCCGCGCCTTCCTGGACTTCTTCTACCAGCGCGACAACTACGTGCGGTTCAACGACAACGAGGGCTTCATCCCGGCCACGAAGTCCGGCGCCGAGGCCGCGGCGGCCAAGCCGGAGCTGCGGTCGTTCCTGGACGCGCTGCCCGGCGCGAAGTTCTACCCGGCGCAGAACGTGGCCTGGAGCGCCACCTCCGGCGCGTTCAAGGACCTCGTCGGCCAGATCCAGACCCGGCCGTCGGCGGAGGTGCTGCGCGAGATCCAGGCCAAGGCCGACGAAGCGGCCGAGGGCTGAGTGGTGGGCGGCGGCCGGGAGCCGGCCTGGCGCTCCCTGCCGTGGCTCGCCCCCGCGCTGTGCCTGATCGCCGCCGTGGTGCTGTACCCGGCCGGGTTCATGCTGGTCACCTCGTTCCGCGACCTGTCGCAGTTCGGGCGCGACCGCGGCTGGGCCGGGCTGGAGAACTACCGGCGGTTGCTCGGGCTCGGCCACCTGCCGGGGGTGCTGCTCAACACCGCGGTCTGGGTGGTCGGCGTGGTGGCCGTGACCATGGCGCTGTCGCTGGCCCTGGCGCAGTTCCTGGACAAGGAGTTCCCGGGCCGTCGCGCGGTGCGGCTCGCGGTGCTGGTGCCGTGGGCGGCGTCGGTGGTGATGACGTCGACGGTGTTCGTGTACGGGCTGGAGCCGTTCTACGGCCAGCTCAACCGGATGCTGGTGGACCTCGGCGTGCTCGACGCGCCGGTGGGCTTCCTCAAGACGCCGCTGTCCGGCTTCCTGTGCGCGGCCGCGGTGGCCGTGCTGGTGTCGGTGCCGTTCACCACGTACGTCGTGCTCGCCGGGCTGCAGACGGTGCCGCGTGAGGTGCTGGAGGCGGCCCGGATGGACGGCGCGAGCCGCCCCCAGGCGTACCGGCGGGTGGTGCTGCCGATGCTGCGCCCGGCGCTCGCCGTGGCCGCGATCATCAACGTCATCAACGTGTTCAACTCGCTGCCGATCCTGCGCACGATGACCGACAGCATCCCCGGCCACGGCGCCGACACCACGACGACGCTCACCTTCAAGCTCATCCAGTCGGACCGGCAGGTGGACACGGCGAGCGCGCTGAGCGTGCTGAACTTCGTGGTGGTGCTCGCCGTGATCGTGGTCTACCTGCGGGTGGCCCGGCCGATGCGGGAGCATTGACATGGCGCACGACGTGGCGGGCGAGGTGACGCGCGGCGTGGCGGGCGGCGTGCGGCACGGCGCGGTGGCCGGCGGCGCCCGCGTGGTGCCGCGGCGGCGGTGGGACCTCACCGCGGTGGGCGTGCTGGTGGCGGCGTTCTTCCTGTTCCCGTACCTGGTGATGCTGGTGGGCGCGTTCAAGTCGCGCGCGGAGATCCTGCGGGTGCCGCCGACCTACCTGCCCGAGCAGTGGCACCCCGGGAACTTCGTCTCGATGTGGTCCACGCCCGAGACGCCGCTGCCGCACAACCTGCTGTCCAGCCTGGTCATCTCGCTGGCCGGGACCGCGCTGGCCGTGGTGGTCGCCCTGCCCGCGGCGTACTGGACGGCGCGGCACCGGTTCCGGCTGCGCACGGCGTTCCTGCTGCTGGTGCTGGTCACCCAGCTGCTGCAGCCCACGGTGCTGGCGCCCGGGCTGTTCCGGGAGTTCGTCACCCTCGGGCTGAACGACACCTGGACGTCGATGATCCTGGTGAACGCGGCGTTCAACCTGTCCTTCGCGGTGTGGATCATGCACGCCTTCTTCGCCGCGGTGCCGCGGGAGATCGAGGAGGCGGCCTGGCTGGACGGCTGCGGCCGGCTGCGGGCGCTGTGGCTGGTGCTGCTGCCGCTGGTGCGGCCCGGCGTGGTGACCACGGTGATCTTCACCTTCATCGCCTGCTGGAACGAGTTCGCCGCGAGCCTGGTGCTGCTCTCCAGCGACACCAACCAGCCGCTGACCGTGGCGCTCACCAAGTTCGTCGGCCAGTACGACTCCGCCTGGCAGTACGTCTTCGGCGTCTCGGTGATCGCCATCGTGCCGGTGGTGCTGCTGTTCGCGGCCATCGAGCGGCACCTGGTCGGCGGGCTCACCGCGGGCGCGGTGAAGTGATCCGCGCCCGGCACCAGCGGAATCCGAACTCGTGCGGATAGGATCCGGCGGGTAAGTCGCCGACCTCGCGCGGGAGAGCCCCTGGCAACGGGGGCGCCGAAGGAGCAACCCCTCCCCGGAATCTCTCAGGCCAACGGACCGTGCGGGCGAGACGCCTCTGGAAAGCGGCGGCCGGAACCTCCGGTCGCCCGCCGACGGGGAAAACCCGCCGGCCGGGAGCACCGGCCGCCGGGCGAATCTCTCAGGCGCCCGCGTCCGCCGCGGGCACGGACAGAGGGGGAGGGCACGGCCGGGTGACCGCCCGGCCAGACCCGCCCGCGCGCCGGAGGCCCCGATGACCGACCGTCCCCGCCTCGCCGACATCGAGCACGGCACCCCGTTCGCCGACCGGCACGTCGGTCCGCGTCCCGCCGAGCTCGCCACCATGCTGGCCGCCATCGGCGTGTCCTCGCTGGACGAGCTGGCCACCCGCGCGGTGCCCGACGCCATCCGCGACCCCGACCCCTCGGTGCCGCTGCCGCTGCCGCCGGCGGCCACCGAGACCGAGGCGCTCGCCGAGCTGCGCGCGCTCGCCGCCCGCCAGCGGCGCATGGTGCAGATGATCGGCCTCGGCTACCACGGCACCATCACGCCGCCGGTGATCCTGCGCAACGTGCTGGAGAGCCCCGCCTGGTACACCGCGTACACGCCGTACCAGCCGGAGATCAGCCAGGGCCGGCTGGAGGCGCTGCTCAACTTCCAGACCATGGTCACCGACCTCACCGGGCTCGACGTGGCCAACGCCTCGATGCTCGACGAGGGCACCGCGGCCGCCGAGGCCATGACGCTGGTGCGCCGGGCCGGCCGCTCCCGCAGCGCGCGGTTCCTGGTGGACGCCGAGGTGCTGCCGCAGACGCTGGCCGTGGTGGCCACCCGCGCCGAGCCGCTCGGCATCGAGATCGTGCACGCCGACCTCACCGCGGGGCTGCCCGAGGGCGAGTTCTTCGGCGTGCTGCTGCAGTACCCCGCGGCGTCCGGCCAGGTCCGCGACGATGCCGCGCTGATCGCCGAGGCCCGCGAGCGCGGCGCCATGGTCGTGGTGGCCGCCGACCCGCTGGCCCTGGTGGTACTGCGCCCGCCGGGGGAGATCGGCGCCGACGTGGCCGTCGGGTCCACCCAGCGCTTCGGGGTGCCGATGGGCTTCGGCGGGCCGCACGCCGCCTACCTCGCGGTGCGCTCGGCGCTGTCCCGCCAGCTCCCCGGCCGCCTGGTCGGGGTGAGCCGGGACGCCGACGGCGCCATCGCCTACCGGCTGGCGCTGCAGACCCGCGAGCAGCACATCCGCCGGGAGAAGGCCACCAGCAACATCTGCACCGCGCAGGTGCTGCTCGCCGTGATGGCCTCGATGTACGCGGTGTACCACGGGGCGGAGGGGCTGCGGGCGATCGCCTACCGCACGCACCGGATGGCCGCGGTGCTCGCCGCGGGGCTGCGCGCCACCGGTGCCACGGTGGCGCACGAGGCGTTCTTCGACACCGTGCTCGCCCGGGTGCCCGGCCAGGCCGCCGAGGTGGTCGCCGCGGCCCGCGAGCACGGCGTGAACCTGCGGCTGGTGGACGCCGGCACGGTCGGCGTGTCCTGCGACGAGACCACCACCCGCGCGCACCTCACCGCCGTCTGGCAGGCGTTCGCCGGCGTGCTCGGCGGCACCGCCCCGGCCGACGTGGACGCGCTCGACGCGCAGACCCCGGACGCGCTGCCCGCCGGGCTGCGGCGGACCAGCGACCTGCTCACCCACCCGGTGTTCTCCGCGCACCGCTCGGAGACCGCGCTGCTGCGCTACCTGCGCCGGCTGGCGGACAAGGACCTGGCGCTCGACCGCTCCATGATCCCGCTCGGCTCCTGCACCATGAAGCTCAACGCCACCGCCGAGATGGAGTCCGTCACCTGGCCCGAGTTCGGCGAGGCGCACCCGTTCGCCCCGGCCGGCGACGCCGCGGGGCTGCTCTCGGTGGTGGCCGACCTGGAGCGCTGGCTCGCCGCGCTCACCGGCTACGACGCCGTGTCCCTGCAGCCGAACGCCGGCAGCCAGGGGGAGCTGGCCGGGCTGCTGGCCATCCGCGCGTACCACCGGGCCAACGGCGACCGGCACCGCGACGTGTGCCTGATCCCGGCCTCGGCGCACGGCACCAACGCGGCGTCCGCCGTGATGGCCGGGATGCGCGTGGTCGTGGTGCGCTGCGACGACCGCGGCAACGTCGACCTCGACCACCTGCGGACCCTGGTCGCGGAGCACCGTGACGGGCTGGCCGCGATCATGATCACCTACCCGTCCACGCACGGCGTGTACGAGGCGACGGTCGGCGAGGTGTGCGAGCTGGTGCACGAGGCCGGTGGCCAGGTGTACGTGGACGGGGCGAACCTCAACGCGCTGCTCGGCGTGGCCCGGCCCGGCGCGTTCGGCGCCGACGTCTCGCACCTCAACCTGCACAAGACCTTCTGCATCCCGCACGGCGGCGGCGGGCCGGGGGTCGGGCCGATCGGCGTCCGGGCGCACCTCGCGCCGTTCCTGCCGAACCACCCGCTCGCCGACTCCGCCGGCCCCAAGACGGGCGTCGGCCCGATCTCGGCGGCGCCGTGGGGCTCGGCGTCCATCCTGCCGATCAGCTGGGCGTACGTGCGGATGATGGGCGGCGACGGCCTGCGCCGCGCGACGCTCACCGCGGTGGCCGCGGCGAACTACGTGGCCCGGCGGCTGGACGCGCACTTCCCGGTGCTCTACACCGGTGAGGGCGGCTTCGTCGCCCACGAGTGCATCCTCGACCTGCGGCCGATCACCAAGGCCACCGGCGTCACCGTGGACGACGTCGCGAAGCGGCTCGCGGACTTCGGCTTCCACGCGCCCACCATGTCGTTCCCGGTGGCCGGCACGCTCATGGTGGAGCCGACCGAGAGCGAGGACCTGGCCGAGCTGGATCGCTTCTGCGACGCCATGATCGCCATCCGCGCGGAGATCGACCGGGTGGGCGCGGGGGAGTGGCCGGCGGACGACAACCCGCTGCGCAACGCCCCGCACACCGCCGCCTGCCTGGCCGGGGACTGGGACCACCCGTACACCCGGGCCGAGGCGGCCTACCCGGCCGGCGCGTCGGCCACCAAGGTGTGGCCGCCGGTGCGCCGCATCGACGGCGCCTACGGCGACCGCAACCTGGTGTGCTCCTGCCCGCCGCTGGAGGCCTACGGCTCCTGAGCTCCTGACCCGGCTCGTCCGGCCCCGGTGAACCCGGTGGGCCGCCGTTGCGTTGTGCGGCTTTGTGCGGCCCGGGGCTCAGGAACTCAGGAGCTGGCCGAGCGCGGCCTCGACGCCAGTGCCGTCCTTCACGGTGGCGTAGCTGCCGCCGGTGGAGCGGGCCAGCGCGGTGAGCTCCTCGCGCTCCGGCTCGTCGCCGATGGCGATGACGCTGATCGGCAGGCCCGGGGTCGCCGTGCGGCGCTTCTCCAGCTCACGGGTGAACTGCTCGTAGGTCATGTCGCTGTCGTCCGGCCCGTCGGTGATCAGCACGATGCGGTTCTGCCGGCCCTCCTGCAGGCCGTCCGCCGCGGCGTCGAACACCGCGAGCAGGCTCGGGTAGAGGTGAGTCGCGCTCTGCGCCTCCATCTCGTCCACGGCCTGTTCGAGGTCGTCACGCTGCTCGTCCACCGGCCCGGTGCGCACCAGGCGCCGGTACGGCTGGCCGTTCTGCCCGAGCTCGCGGGAGAACTCCCACAGGCCGAGCGAACCGGAGCCGAAGCGGCTGATCTGCCCGCGCAGCGAGGCCTTCACCCAGTCCAGCCGGTTCCGCCCCTCGCCGCCGTCCTCCAGCATCGAGCGGGACACGTCGACCAGCACGGTCACCACCTGGCCGCTGCCGCCGGCGTTCGTCCAGGCCGCGGAGATCTGCTGGGTGGTGTTGGCGTCCGCCGGGACCAGCTGCTGCTGGGTGACCGTGCGCCGGATGCCGGGCATCGGGTCCGGGCGCGCGTCGGTGCTCGGCACCCGCAGGCCCGCCTTGGCGAGCTCCAGCTGTTGCGAGCCGTTCTGCAGGTACTCACGGAACTTCTGCGCGGCGCGCACCTGGAGCTGGTCCACCCGCACGTCGGAGATCGCCACGAACGGGAAGTCCGCGGTCGGGGTGGCGCCGCCCACGGCCGTGCCCACCAGCGGCACGGGCAGCGCCGGGTTGCCGTCGGCGCCGACGTTGCGGCGGTACAGGTCGTACTCCAGCACCGGCACGGCGTCGAAACCGGAGCCCGCCACGTCCGGCGCGGCGGCCAGCGCGGCCAGCGCCTCGTCGGTGGTGGTGGGGGTGGCGGCCGGCGCCGCGGCGGCCAGCCGGCTCATCCGCTGCACGGCGTCCGGGGTGTTCAGCAGCTCGACGGTCACCGGCCCGCTCTTCTGCGCGCTGCCGTCGGCCAGCACCGCCTGCAGCGACAGGGCACTCGCCGGATTGGTCGCCACGTCGGGCAGGGCGATCGTGAAGCGGCCCCACTCGGGGTGCCCGTACCTGGCCCAGCCCTCCTGCTCGGCGACCAGCGCGGGCACGTCGCCCCAGGTGAAGCCGCTGCGTTCGCGGACCGCCTTGGCGGCGGGCTCGTGCATGGCCAGCAGCACCGGGCTGGTGGCGACCGACGCGGGCTCGGACCCCAGGAGCTTGGCGTCCTGCGCGATCAGCCGGTTGATCCACAGCGAGGACTCCGGCAGCCAGGCGCCGGGCCGCTGCCCCAGGGTCGTCGTGTCCCAGCCGGCGGTGAGGCCGTCGAGCACCGTCTGCGGCGCGACGCTCGCGACCTCGGCGCGCATGCAGTGGTCGAGCACCACCGGGCGGCTCTTGGTCCAGTTCACCGCGGCCCGGCCCACCACGTCGGCCACCGACGGGGTGACCGCCACGGTGAGCGTGGCCTCGCCCTCGACACAGCTCGCGAGCTGGGCCGCGGCGCGGCGCTCCAGCACGTCCCCGGCATAGCTCCAGCCGAACCAGCCGAGAACCATCACGACAATGGCGACGAGCGAGACGATCGGCCACATCGCCATTCCCCGACGACGAGCCGGACCGCGCAGCGCGCGGTGTCGAGACATCGAGCCCCTTTCAGCGCCCCAGTGGCTTCCGGCGTACCTCTCGGTCACCAAACCGGTTCGATCGCGCCCTGAGCGCGAACCCTACACGGCGGGCCTCACGCTAACAGGCGAAGCCGTTATGACGGTGTGACCTACGCTCCGTGTCGGACCAGTGGCGGCCGTCGTGCGCCGAGCCGCCCGCGGGCACCCGAACGGCGGATACCAGCCCATTGGCGCGACCGATCGGCCGCGTGCCGCCCGTCGTGGCCGCCCAGTTCCGTGGGTCCGCGCAGCCCCGGCTCGCGCGGGTCCGCACCGCTGCGCCGTGCGCGCGCCGCTCAGCCTCGGGCGTCCGCCGCGAGGGCCGGCGCGGCATCCGGGTGGGCGAGCAGCGTGTCGCACAGCTCGATCAGCCGGGCCCGCAGCGGTGCCGCGCGCCGCGCCAGACCGGCCTGCTCGCGGGCGTAGCGGGCCCGGCCCTCGGCGGTCTCGATCGGCACCGGCTCGTACCCGAGCGCGCTCAGGTCGTACGGGCTGGCCCGCATGTCCAGCTCCCGGGTGGCGAGCGCCAGCTCCAGGCAGTCCGCCACCAGCTCCGACGGCGTCACCGGCGCGAGCTTGTACGCCCACTTGTAGAGGTCCATGGTGGCGTGCAGGCAGCCCGGCTGCTCCAGCCGCACCTGGTCCGCCCGCCCCGGCTGCAGCGCGTTGCGCGGCCGCGCCGCCGCCGTGAAGAACCGGAAGGCGTCGTGGTGCGAGCAGCGCACCGGCAGCGACTCCAGCACCGCGTCGGTGCCGGCCGGGCCGAGCCGCAGCGGCGTCGAGCCGTGCCGCACCTCCCGCGGCGGCTGGCGGTACACCATGGCCCACTCGTGCAGCCCGAAGCAGCCCAGCATCGGCGGCCGCGAGGCGGTCGCGGCCAGCAGCTCCCGCACGAACCGCGCCGTCCGGTACCCACCGGGCCGTGGCCGCACCCGCACGCCCCCGGCGGTCGCCTCGTAGCCGGCCCACCGCAGGTACTCCTCCGCGCCGGCCAGCACGAGCCCCGGCCCCGGGTGCCACCGCTCCAGCAACGACGGCCGGTGCGAGTAGTAGACGAACAGGAAGTCGATCACCGGGTGCGTCTCCCCGCGCGCCGCCCGCTCCCGGTACGGCCCGGTCAGCCCCCGCACCCGCTCCCGATGCGCCGCCGCCGCGACCGTCCACCGCTCCCGCGCCCACACCTCCACGCCGTTCAACGCTAGTACCGTGGTTACAGAGGTCGGCAGCGCCGAGGGGGTAGGTCCGATTCGATCCGTTCACGCGGGGGCGGCCCTGGCAGGTTGCCTCGGGCTCGGCGTGCTCACCTGGTTGCTGCTGGCCCGCACCGCGGGCGACGACGGCCCCGGCACCGCCGACGTCCTCGCCCTTCCGGTCGGTGTGGTCAGCGCCGTGCTCGCCGCCGTGGCCGTCGTCGTCGCGGTTCGCGGCCGGGCCGAGACGCCGATCGCTGCGCTGCTCACCGAGGTGGCCACCGTCGAGGGCCGGTTGCTGAACCAGCTTCTCGGCGCCTCCGGCGACACCCGGGCCGCGGACGTGGGCTTCGTCCGAGCCGCCGCCGTTCGCTGGCGCACCGACGGGGGGGGGCGGATTCCGGGTCGCTCGACACCATCGCCGCCTACTACTCGTCGCTGTGTCGCGGCCGCCTCGTCGTCCTGGGTGACCCGGGTGCCGGCAAGACCGTGCTGGCCGCCCAACTGGTCGTCGACATGGCCTCCCGCGTCGATCCAACCTCGCCCGCCGCCGTCATCCCGGTCCGGATCGGCCTCACACGACTCCCCGGCCTGCCCCTGGATGCCCCGGCGGCGACCACCCGGGCCCGCTTCGACTCGTGGCTCGCCGCCCAGCTGGTGGCCAAGTACCGCTGCCTTCCCCGCCTCGCCGTCTCTCTGGTCCGCGAAGGTCGGGTGCTCCCGGTCCTCGACGGCCTCGACGAGATGGACCCTGAGCCTCTCGAACCCGCTGCTGCCCGCCAGCTCGTGGAGGCCCTCAACCTCCCCTCCGGTCCCCGCCGCTGGTCGGTGGTGCTCACCTGCCGCTCGTCCATTTACGAAGGACTCGGGACGACAGTCATGCAGGACGCCACCACCGTGGCCCTCCAGCCATTGGACGCGGAGCGGATCATCGCCTGGCTGGTCCACCGCTTTCCGGGCCCCAACGGCATCGCTCCATCCTGGTCTCCCGTGGTTGCCCAACTTCGCGCCGACCCGACCGGCCGCCTTGCCCGGACCCTCGCCTCGCCACTGCGACTCTGGCTCGCCACGGCCGTCCACGACGCTGATCCGACAGCCGTCACCGACCTCGGGGACCTCGACCCGAATACGCTGGACCAACGCCTGTTCACTCGCCTCGTCCCCGCTGTCGTTGATCACCACCGCAGGGCCACCGGGTTCCGGCCGGACGCCCAGCAGGTCCAGCGGTGGCTAGCCAGCCTGGCATCGCTGATAGCGGCGGGCGATCACGCCGAGCTGGTGCCACGGGACCTTCAGCCGTCGTTCGATCAGCGGCGTTGGGACAAGCTGCGTGGCCGGGCGACCCTCATCGGAGGTCCGGTCACGACGGTGGTGCTCACCGACTCCCTGCCTTTGGCAGGGGTAGGGCCGCTGCTTTGCTTCGCAGCGCTGACCATGTCGCGGGTGGATAGGATCACCGAACGCGTGTGGGCCCAGCTTGACGAGGGCGTCCGCCGCCGATTGCGCCGACAAGCGATACCTGGCATCGGCGCCCTAGGGTTGTGCGCCGCAGCCGTCGGCGGCATCGGTTCCTCCGGCAACCACGTTGATCGCATCCTGATCGGGCTCGCCGCCCTCGCCGCCATCTGCCTGCTGTCCCTGGTAGTGCTCGTTGTGACCGAGGCGGTTTCCACCGTG
Organism: Pseudonocardiaceae bacterium; assembly: GCA_036402215.1. Classification (GTDB taxonomy): domain Bacteria; phylum Actinomycetota; class Actinomycetes; order Mycobacteriales; family Pseudonocardiaceae; genus DASXTS01. Next base: position 9,254 of record DASWTI010000261.1, on the reverse strand, counting down.
CGTCGGCCGAGCGACGTCGTGAATCGACCATGGACATTGGCCGTGGTCGGCACGGCCACATTCGGCCTCGCGAGCGGAGGGTTCGCCGGTCTGGTGACAGACCTGGGATCTGCGGTTGCGTTCGGCGTGCTGGTCGGGCTGGTTAGTGGATTCTTCGTGTCGCGGTGGTTCGAGAGTCTTGCGCGCCGACGTTTGTCGGGTGGCCAGGCGCTGCCGTGGCGGCTGGGACGGTTCCTGGACTGGGCGCACGAGGCGGGGCTGCTCAGGATGAATAGCCCCGCGATCCAGTTCCGGCATCGGGAGTTGCTGAGGTTCCTCAGCGGCGGGTGATGTGGGTGGCGTCGCGGACGGTGCCGACGTACTCCTCGACCAGGTCCTCGAGGGCCACCACGCCGAGAGTGATGCCGGTGGTGCCGACGGCGCGGGCGACGTGGCTCTGGGCGCGGCGCAGGGCGGCGAGGGCGTCGTCCAGGCGGGCGTCGGCGGGGATCTCGGGGAGGCCGCGGAAGCGGGCGCGGGGCACGGGGGTGTCCCGGTCGGCCCCGGCCAGGTCGAGGACGTCCTTGACGTGCAGGTAGCCGACGAGCCGCCCGTCCGCGGCGCGCAGCGGGAAGCGGGAGAAGCCGGTGCGGGCGACGGCGTCACGGATGTCGCCCACGGTCGGCGCCTCCGGCACGGTGGTCAGTCGCTCCACCGGCACCAGTACCTCGGCCACGGTGCGCTCCGCCGAGGAGAGCGTGCGGTTGAGCCGCCGGTGCTCCGAGTCCTCCAGCAACCCCTCGCGCCGCGACTCGCCGAGCAGGTCGGACAGCTCCTCGGAGGTGTAGGCGTTCTCCAGCTCGTCCTTCGGCTCCACCCCGAAGCGCCGCAGCAGCCAGTGCGCGAACAGGGTGAACAGGCCGAGGGCGGGGCGCAGCAACCGGCAGAACGCGTAGTGCACCGGCACCAGCCAGAGCGCCGACGGCTCCGGGCCGGCGATCGCCAGGTTCTTCGGCACCATCTCGCCGAGCACGGTGTGCAGGAACACCACGATGGCGAGCGCGATGGTGAACGCGATCGCGTGCAGCAGCGGCACCGGCAGGCCGAGCGGCTCCAGCGGCCCCTCGATGAGGTGCGCGATCGCCGGCTCGCCGAGCGCGCCGAGGCCCAGCGAGCACACCGTGATGCCGAGCTGGGCGCCCGCGATGAGCAGCGGCAGCTCACGCCCCGCGCGCAGCACCACCCGCGCCCGCGCCACGCCGTCGGCGGCCAGCGCCTCCATCCGGTCCCGGCGCGCGGTGAGCATGGCGAACTCGGCGCCCACGAAGAACGCGTTGCCCGCCAGCAGGAACAGGGCGACGACGAGGCTCATGACGTGGCTCCCTCGGTGCGCAGCCCGCTCGGCGCGCCGCTCGTGCGCCCGTCACCGGTGGCCGACGCGGCGATCCGGGCGTCGCCGGGCGCGGCGTCCCCGTGGACGGGTCCGGCCGGCCGGCCGCCGGTGGTGGACGGCGCCGCGGGACCGCGGGACACCCCCGGCGGTACCGCCGGGGGCACGGCCGCTGGCACCGGGACGGGTGCGGTGAGCGCCGACTCCGGCGCCGGGTCCTCCTCGGCGACGTCGGCCACCCGGGCCAGGCGCAGCTCGGCGATCCTGTGCCGGTCCATGCGCATGACGGTGAGCCGCCAGCGGTCCAGCCGCAGCTCGTCGCCCACCGCCGGGATCCGGCCGAGCCGTTCCAGGACCAGGCCGGCGAGCGTCTCGTACTCGCCCTCCGGCATGCGGAACCCGGTGGCCTCGTGCACCTCGTCGGCGCGGAGCAGCCCGGAGACCATCCAGCTCTCCCGGCCGAGCGGCCGCACCGGGCTGGCCTCCAGCCGGTCGTGCTCGTCGCGGACGTCGCCCACGATCTCCTCGACCAGGTCCTCCAGCGTGACGATGCCCGCGGTGCCGCCGTACTCGTCCATCACCACGGCGACCTGCAGCCCGGCCGCGCGCAGCCGGTCGAGGAGCGCGTCGCCGTCCAGCGAGTCGGGCACCGTGGTCACCGGGTGCGCGATCCGCAGCACCGTGGTGTGCCCCCACTCCGCGGGCGGCACGCCGAACGCCTGCTTGACGTGCACCACGCCGCGGATGTCGTCCAGGTCGCCGTCGTGCACCGGGAACCGGGAGAAGCCGGTGAGCCGCGCAATCTCCAGCAGCTCGGTCACGGTGGCGTCGGCGCGCAGCGTGTGCACCCGCACCCGCGGGGTCATCAGGTCCTCCGCGGTGCGCTCGCCGAACCGCAGCGAGCGGTCCAGCAGCGTCGCGGTGGCCTTGTCCAGGGTGCCGCCGGCCGCGCTGGACCGCACCAGCGAGCCCAGCTCGGCGGGGGAGCGGGCCGAGCGCAGCTCCTCGGCCGGTTCCACGCCCAGCCGCCGCACGATCCAGTTCGCGGAGCGGTTGAGCGCCGAGATGAGCCAGCGGAACACCCGGGAGAACGCCATCTGGGCGCCGGTCACGGCGCGCGCGGTGGGCAGCGGCCGCGCGATCGCCAGGTTCTTCGGCACGAGCTCGCCGAACACCATGGACAGCGCGGTGGCCACCAGCAGCGCGAGCACCAGCGCCACGCCGGGGGCGACGCCGGCCGGCAGCCCGACGGCGGTGAGCGGCGGGGTGAGCAGCTCGGCGATCGCCGGCTCGGCCACGTAGCCGCTGACCAGCGTGGTGATGGTGATGCCGAGCTGCGCGCCGGAGAGCTGGAAGGAGAGCGTCCGGTGGGCGTGCTGGACGTTGCGCGCCCGGCGGTCGCCGCGCTGGGCCACGTTGGCGTCGACCTGGCTGCGGTCGAGCGCGGTGAGGGAGAACTCGGCGGCGACGAAGAGCGCGGTGCCGAGCGTCAGCACGACGAGCGCGAGCAGGCCGAGGATGTCGAGAGCGAGGGTCATCGGGTCGCCCCGACCGGGTAGCCGGGCTCACGGCCCGGCTTGGTACTACATTCCGGCGACGAATCGTCGCGCACGGTGAGATCACTCCCCGGAGCTGGTCGTTGGTCCCACGATTCTACGAGCAGTCGGGGATTTCCGGGTGTCGTCCCGTGCGTTTCGCGTGCCGCGCCGCGTTGATCGCCCGGACGACCGACCACTGCAGGCACAACGAGTGCGGCAGCCGTAGCGCGGGCGGCCTGGCGACCCACCGGCAGCCGCCGCCGAGGGTGGGGGTCGGGGGCAGCAGCACCCAGCCGCCGCGCCCGTGCAGCGTGACGGGCACGGCGCGCGGCAGGTCCTGGATGCGCGGCGAGCCGGGCGTGACGAAGAACAGCCAGCTCGCCTCCAGCGATTGGGTCACCTCGACGACGCTCGCGTAGTGGTCGACGGAGCGCAGGACGAACGGCCCGAGCCACGACGGGACCTCGACGACGTCGAAGGTCTCGCCGGTCCGGCAGGCGATGCCGTACGGCTGATCGCCCCACCAGTGCTCCGCCATCGTGGCGTCCGCCGGGCTGATCGTGCTCACCAAGTGGTCCGGAATGGGGTAGGTGACGGGGAGAATGGGCCATCCGGCCGTGGTGAGCCGGATGGCCGCCGCGCGCAAGCGCTCAGCCAGCGGCTGCACAGCGTCAGTTGGCGCAACCGCTGTAGCTGGCGCGATTACAACGCGTTGACTTCTCGGAGTTGGTTGCTCCGGGAGGGTGGAAGACACCGGAACGGCCCTTCACAAGCGTTTCGAAAGGGCTGCGGCCAAGTTGATCGCGCTACGATGCCCTGCGCACATAGTCCTGAAAGCTGTGCGCGCAGAGACCTGGCGGGCCGCCACCCGCTCGGTTTCATTGTCGATCCGGACGGGTTGCCGCTCGTCCGGATCTTCTATCAGAAGGTGTTGAAGCACATGTCGCAGCAGTCGCGGCACCGCGCCGCACGGACCTCCTTTCGGTGATGACAGCCGCCCCTCCGAGTTCGCCCGGTTCCAGTGGCACTCGGCTCCCTCCTGGAGCGAACCCGATGCTGTCAGCCCGTACTGCTTATTGCAACAAGATCGGGGTCCGTCAGCCGTCTGACCGCTGCCTTTTCACTGAACGGGTGAGGGGTGGTTATGACAGATCCGCTGAGTGATCGACCGGCCTATCGTCAGGTCTCGGACCGGCTGCGCCAGCACATCGACTCGGGGGAGTGGCCGGCCGGCTACAAGCTGCCCAGCGAGTCGCAGCTGATGGAGCAGTTCAGCGTCTCCCGGGTGACCGTGCGACTGGCCGTCGGCGCGCTGCGGGCCGAGGGGCTCATCCTGACCCGTCAGGGCCGGGGGTCGTTCGTCCGTGACCGGGAGCCGACCCGCCGCCTGACGGTCGGCCGCTACCTGCAGGACGCCCTGTACGCCGCCGGCCGGGTGGCCGAGCCGGCGACGGTGTTCGGCACCGGGCCGGACGACGACCCGGGGCGGTACCGCCTGGAGCGGCAGTTCCACGAGGAGCGGGCCGGCCAGCACGTCGCGGACCTGCTGGCCATCCAGGTGGGCGACCTGGTGCTGCAGCGGCGCTTCACGCTCTACGTCGAGGAGCGGCCGGACCAGATCACCACGTCCTACCTGCCGATGGAGCTGGTCAAGGACACGATCATCGCCGACCCGGACAACGAGCCGTGGCCCGGCGGCACGATCGCCCAGCTCGCGCGGATCGGGCGGCCGGTGACCAGGGTCGAGGAGTCCGTGCGGGCCAGGATGCCGACGCCCGAGGAGACCGGGATGCTGCGGATCGCCGCCGGCGTGCCGGTGCTGGTGGTCACCCGGCGGATGTTCAACGGGCCGCTGAAGGACCTGCCCGTCGAGCTGGCACACGACATCGTGCTGCCCTCGGACCGGGTGATCCTGGACTACGGGATCGACCTCGACGTGGACTCGTAGCGACCGGCGCCACGCCCACCAGGGACGGCTATGGTTCTAGGGTGCCCATCACCACCGTCTTCGTCGTCGATGACCACGAGATCGTCCGCCGCGGGGTGTGCGACGTACTCGCCGGCGAGCCGGGGCTGCAGGTCGTCGGTGAGGCCGCCAGCTGCCGCGAGGCCATGGTGCGGGTGCCCGCCATCCGGCCGCACGTCGCCGTGCTGGACGTGCGGCTGCCGGACGGCAACGGCATCGAACTGTGCCGGGAGCTGCGTTCCGCGTTGCCGGAACTGCGTTGTCTGGTGCTCACGTCGTTCGCCGACGACGAGGCGCTCGCCGACGCAGTTCTGGCCGGCGCCTCCGGATATCTGCTGAAGCAGGTGCTCGGCGGCGATCTGGTGCAGGCCATTCGCGCGGTCGGAGAGGGCCGTTCCCTGCTCGATCCGAAGGCGGCCGACGCGGCGATGGCCAAGCTGCGGGAACCGCGTGACGATCCGACGGCGACGCTCACCGAGCAGGAACGGCGCGTGCTCGATCTCATCGGTCACGGTCTCACGAACCGACAGATCGCCGAGCAGATGGTGCTCGCCGAGAAGACGGTGAAGAACTACGTGTCGAACCTGCTGGCGAAGCTCGGCCTGCAACGGCGGACCCAGGCCGCGGTGCTCGCCACCGAACTCCGCACCGACCGCCGCACCCCGTAGCAAATTCCGGCGCTCACCCGAATTGGCTCGCATTCCGCTCGAATGGGCGGTGGCGCCGATACGGAGCTGTCTGTCTAGGGGAGCGGCACGCGCCAGATCAGCCGGGTGCCGTGATCCCCGGCGCGCACCAGTCGCAGCTCGCCGCCGAGCGACTCGGCCCGGTGCTCGACGTTGCGCAGCCCGCTGCGGCCGACGTGCGCCGGCATGCCCACGCCGTCGTCCACCACCTCCACCGTGAGGTCGTCGGCGACGTCCACCGTGACCACGAGCTGCCCGGCGCCGGCGTGCCGCACCGCGTTGGACACCGCCTCGCGGAGAACGGCCTCGACGTGCTCACCCACCTCCGGCGGCACCACGGTGTCCACCGGGCCGGACATCCGCACGGTCGGCTTGATCTCGGCGGCGGCGGTGAGGTCGGTGACGGCCTGCAGCAGCCGGTGCCGCAGCCCGTTGTCCGGTCGGTCGGTCGGCGAGTGCAGCTGCAGGATCGTGGTGCGGATCTCGGAGATGGTGTGGTCGAGCTGTTCGATGGCGCGGCCGAGGCGCTCGTGCGCCGGGCCGCCGGCCACCTGCCGCTGCACGCCCTGCATGACCAGGCCGATGGCGAACAGCCGCTGGATGACGTGGTCGTGCAGGTCGCGGGCGATGCGGTCGCGGTCGGCGTGCACCGCGAGCTGGCGCTGCGCCCGCTGCTTGCCGGCCAGCTCCAGGGCCAGCGCGGCCTGGTCGGCGAACGAGACCACGACCGGCAGCTGGTCCGCGCGGAACGGCTCGGCGCCGCGCCGGCGCAGCGCGATGAGCGTGCCGTTGACCTGCTCGCCGGCCCGCAGCGGCACGAACAGCGCGGGCCCGAACCGGCCGGTGGCGGCCAGCGGGCCGGAGTCCGGCGTCTCGGTGAGGTCGGACAGGGCACGGGCCTGCCGGCCGCGGTACACCTGGCCGGCCACCGAGCCCGGCACCGGCATCTGGATGCCGCTCACCAGGTCGGCGTCCACGCCCTCGGCCACCTGCGCCACCAGGATCGCGTCGGTGACCGGGCAGGGCAGCGCGATCATCGTGCAGTCCGCCGCGGTCAGCTCCAGTGCACGGCGCGCCACCAGCGGCAGCGCGTCCTCCGGGTCGGTGCTGGACAGCAGCTCGGTGGTGATCTCCTTGGTGGCCTCCAGCCAGCGCCGCCGGCCCCCGGCCTCCAGGGTGAGCAGCGCGTTGTCGATGGCCACCCCGGCCACGGTGGCCAGCGCGCGCACCGCCGCCTCGTCGTCGCCGGTGAACGGGGCCCCGCCGCGCTTCTCCCCGAGCCGCAGCGTGCCGAACAGCTCGTCGCGCACCCGCACGGCCGCGCTCAGCGTGCTGCGCCGCCCCGCGGACCCGGCGTCGGCCAGCCGCAGCCGCCGCGCGTCGTCCGGGAACCGCCAGGCACGGCCGGCGCCGCCGGTGACGTGCCCGTCGGCGTACACCACGTCGTCCAGCCCCAGCCCGCGGTCCAGCACGGCGAACGTCGCCTGCCGCGCGCCGACCAGCTCGGCGGCCGCGGCCACCAGCCGGCGCAGCGTCACGTCCAGCTCGGGCTCGGCGGCCACCTGCTCGACCGCCTCGGGCAGCCGGTGCAGCCGGTCGCGCACGGCGATCGCCCCGGTGAGCCGCTGCCGCAGCTCGGCGAGCAGGTCGGCGGTCCGCGCCTGGCCCAGGTCGGGCGCGACCGGTCCGACGGGCGGCGCCGGACGGGCCGTCGGCACGGACTCGGGCGTGGTTTCGCGGGCGGACACGCTGTCCAGCGTCGCACGTCGGCCACCACTGGGGTAGCGGCAGACCGGGACTTTCGGCCGTGTTGCCAGGTAGGGCCGGTTGTCAGGCTGGGCGCGCGTTCTGCCGGCCGGTGACGGGCCAGGGCCGGCCGCCGGTGCGGGGACCGGCCAGCGGCCGTCCGGCGTCCTCGCCGGGCCGGCCATCGGGCGAACGGGTGGAGGTGCGCGTGCACGGTTCCCACGGCTCCGTCGTCGTCGGTGTGGACGGCTCCCAGGACGCCACGACGGGACTGGCGTGGGCGTTGCGGCACGCCCAGGTGGCGGGGCTGGCGGTGTGCGTCGTGCACGCCTGGCTGCCGGAGGACGAGCCGGAGCCGCCGCCGCTGGAGTCCACCCTGCCCGGCTACCTGCCGGTGCCCCCGGCGCGGCACGGCGGGCCGCGCTACATCCGGGACCGCGCCCTCACCGAGCGCACTGCGCGCGAGCGGGTGCACCGCGCGGTGTCCGCCGCCTCGGTGTACGTGCCGATCGGCCGCAGCCTGGTGACCCCGGTCGTCATGCGCGGCGACCCGGGCGAGGTCCTCGTCGAGCTGTCCCGGGACGGCGCCCAGGTGGTCGTCGGCGCCACCGGCAGCGGCGCGCTCCCCGGCATCCTCACCCCGGCGCTCGGCGCCACCGCCCGGTACGTGCTGCGCCACTCCTGGTGCCCCGTCACCGTGGTGCCGTCCGCGCGGCTGCGCGCCGGCCTGGTGGACGACGACCGGTACGCGCCGTCCTCGTCGCCGCCCTCGCGGCACTCCTGGAGCTGACGGCACTCCTGAGCCGGCGGCGTTCCGCGGAGCCGGCGGTGCTCCCGGCGTTCCCGGTGCGGCGGCGCGGCGCTACGGCAGGGCGGGCAGCCGGCCGGTGTGCAGCCAGGAGCGGAAGAACTCGCTCAGCCCCCCCGGCGCGTACCGCCCGGCCAGCGTGGCGAGGTCCGCGGTGGTCACCGAGCCGTGCCGGTACGCCGACGTCCACTCCCGCAGCAGGGTCAGGAACGGGCCGTCGCCCAGGGTGCGGCGCAGCGCGTGCACGGTGAGCGCCCCGCGCCGGTAGACGCGGTCGTCGAACAGGCCGCGCACCCCGGGGTCGCCGATCCGCAGGTCCTGCGGCAGCCGGGCCAGCGCGGCGTGTGCGCGGGCGGCGTGCGCCGCGGCCGGTGGCCCGCCGGAGCGCTCCGACCACAGCCACTCGGCGTACGTCGCGAAGCCCTCGTGCAGCCAGATGTGCCGCCAGTCCGCCACCGTGAGGGAGTTACCGAACCACTGGTGCGCCAGCTCGTGCGCCACCAGGTGCTCGCAGCCGCGCCGGCCGTCCACGTGGTTGCGGCCGAACGCCGACAGTCCCTGCGCCTCGACCGGCACCTCCAGATCCTCGTCCACCACGACCACGCCGTACTCGGCGAACGGATAGGGCCCGAAGAGCTCCTCGAACACGGCGGTCATCCGCGGCTGCCGGCCGAAGTCGTGGGCCACCGCGGCGGCCAGGTGCGGCGGCGCGAACACCGGCTGCGGCGGGCCGCCCGGGGCGTCCAGGGCCAGCACGTCGTAGCGGCCGACGTGCACCGCGGCCAGGTACGTGGGCGTCGGCGCCGGCTGCTCGTACACCCAGGTGGTGGTGCTCGCCGCGGCCCGGGTGGACGCCAGCGTGCCGGTGGCCACCACGGTGTAGGCGGACGGCGCGGTGACGGCGATCCGGTAGGCCGCCTTGTCGGCGACGTGGTCGTTGCAGGGGAACCAGGACGGCGCGCCCACCGGCTGCCCGGCCACCAGCGCGCCGTCCACCAGTGGCTCCCAGCCGATGTCACCCCACAGCCCGCGCAGCGGCCGCAGCGGGCGCGCGGTGCCGCCGTAGCGCACCTCGACGGTGAACGCGGTGCCGGCCGGCAGCGGGCGCGCGGGCCGGACCCGCAGCTTGCCGGCGCGGTGC
>DASWTI010000260.1:0-6298 GCA_036402215.1 Pseudonocardiaceae bacterium | reverse complement strand
GGCCGGCCGGCTCGGGCGCCGTGGGATGCGAGCCCGCGGCGGCCATGGCGGCGAGGGTGGTGAGGGCGGCGCGCAGGGACTCGGGGTTGGCGTTGTAGGCGTCGTTGATCACCGTGAGGCCGTCGGGACGCGTGGTGACCTCCATCCGCCAGCGGGACACCGGCGCGGCGGTGGCGAGGGCCGCGGCGGCGTCGGCGGGGGTGGCGCCGAGTTCGAGTGCCACGGCGATGGCGGCGAGGGCGTTGCCGACCTGGTGCTCGCCGTGGACGGCGAGGCGCACCGGCGTGCGGGTGCCGGCGGCGTGCAGGACGAACGAGGCGCGGCCGGCGGGGTCGAGCGTGACGTCGGTGGCGCGGACGTCGGCGTGCGGGGCGCGGCCGGCGAGCACGACGCGGGCCGTGGTGCGGGCGGCCATGGCGGCGACGGCGGGGTCATCGGCGTTGAGCACGGCCAGGCCGTCGGCGGGGAGAGCCTCCACGAGCTCGCCCTTGGCCTGGGCGATGGCCTCGCGGGAGCCGAACTCGCCGAGGTGCGCCGAACCGACGTTGAGCACGACGCCGATCCGGGGCGGCGCCACCCGGCAGAGCGCCGCGATGTGGCCGGCGCCGCGGGCGGACAGCTCCAGCACGAGGTGCCGGGTTCCGGCGTCGGCGCGCAGCACGGTCCACGGGTGGCCGAGCTCGTTGTTGAACGAGCCGGGCGGCGCGACGGTGGGGCCGAGCGGGCGCAGCAGCGCGGCGACCAGGTCCTTGGTGGACGTCTTGCCGGACGAGCCGGTGATGCCGACGACGGACAGCGCCGGCAGGTTGTCCACGACGTGGCGGGCGAGGGCGGCCAGCGCGGTGAGCACGGCGGCACCGGCTCCGTCACGGTCGCCGGCCAGGACGTACGAGCCGGCGGCGTCCGCGGCGTCGGCCGGCGGGACGATCACGGCGGGGGCGTCGACCTCACGGGCGGCGAGCACACCCACGGCGCCCGCCTCGACCGCGGCGGCTGCGAAGTCGTGGCCGTCCACGCGCTCCCCCGGCAGCGCCACGAACAGCCCGCCCGGCGTCACCGATCGGGTGTCGAACTCCACGGTGCCGGTGCACTTCTCGGTGCCGTCGGCACGGTGCAGCCGGCCGCCGACGGCGGCGGCCACCTGGCCCAGGGTCAGCTCGATCACGGCCGATCGGCCGCCTCGCCCGGCCCGGGTGACGCCGACCCCGGCGCCGGCCCGGGCGACGAGGGCTCCAAAGGCGACCCGGGCGAGGCCGGGGCGTCGGCCAGCAGGTCGTCGATAGCGGCGATCAGCTCGTCACGGTCCGAGAACGGGTGCGTGACACCGTTGATCTCCTGGCCGGCCTCGTGACCCTTGCCGGCGATGACGACCACGTCGCCGGGCCTGGCCCAGCGCACCGCGTGACGGATGGCGGCGCGGCGGTCACCCACCTCGGTGATCTCACCGCGACGGTCCGCGGGCACGTCGAACGCGCCGGCCAGCATCTCGGCGCGGATCGCGGCCGGGTCCTCGGAGCGCGGGTTGTCGTCGGTGACCACCAGCAGGTCCGAGCGCGCGGCGGCCTCGGCGCCCATGACGGGCCGCTTGGCCGTGTCCCGGTCGCCACCGCAGCCGAGCACGACGGCGACGCGCGCGGCGGGGTGCTGACCGCGAACCGCGTCGAGGACGGCGGACACCGCCGCGGGCTTGTGCGCGTAGTCGACGATGGCCACGAAGTCCTGGCCGCGCCGCACCCGCTCCATGCGCCCGGCGACGTCCACGCCGGCCACGGCGCGCGCGGCGAGCCGCACGTCCACCCCGGCGGCGTCCAGGCAGGCCAGCGCCAGCAGCGTGTTGGCCACGTTGAACGCCCCGGGCAGGCGGCTGAGCATGCGGTAGCCGAAGCCGCCGGGGCCGTGCACGTCGAAGCCCTGGGCGCCGGACGGCGCGACCTCGACGTTGTCCGCCCACCAGGTGGCGTCGGCGCCGGTGGTGGACACGGTCACCGTGCCCGGACGGACCAGGCGGCGGCCCCACTCGCCGTCCACGCACACCACCTCGACGCCGGCGCGGCCGTCGAACAGCCGGGCCTTGGCCGCGAAGTAGTCCTCGAGGTCGGGGTGGAAGTCCAGGTGGTCCTGGGAGAGGTTGGTGAACGCGCCGACGGCGAAGCGCGTGGCGTCCGCGCGGCCGAGGGCGAGCGCGTGGCTGGAGACCTCCATGGCCACGTGGGTGACGCCGCGCTCGACCATGAGCGCGAGCAGCGCCTGCAGGTCGGGCGCCTCCGGGGTGGTGAACGCGGAGTCCAGCCGCTCCCCCGCCACGCGGGTCTCGACGGTGCCGATCAGGCCGGTGGTGTGGCCGGCGCGGGCGAGGCCGGCCTCGATGAGGTACGTCGTGGTGGTCTTGCCGGCCGTGCCGGTGACGCCGATGATCGCGAGCTTCGTGGACGGCTCGCCGTACACGCGGGCGGCGACCGGGCCGAGCACGCGCCGCGGGTCGTCGTGCGCCAGGACCGGGACGCCGAGCCCGTCCAGCCGGGCGGCGCCGGCCGGGTCGGTGAGCACGGCGACGGCCCCGGCAGCCACGGCGTTCGCCGCGTAGTCGGCCCCGTGGGCACGCGCCCCTGGGAGAGCGGCGAACAGATCACCCGGTCGTGCCTGGTGGGCGCGCAGCGTCACCCCGCTGACGGCCACGCCGGCCGCGCCGGGGTGCGGGGGCAGCCCGGCCACGTCCACCAGGGCGGTCAGGGCGACCGGCGTGGTGGTGGACGGGCGAGGGGGTGCGATGTCGGTCTTCACGGGGATGGTGCTGACCCTCCGGGTGAGGCGTCCGGTCGGCGGTCGGGGTGCTCCGGCGGATGACGCCGCGAGCCGCGACGAGCCTAGGACGTTGCTCCCTCGGGGTGACGCCGGGGTCCCGCCCCGTGACCACACCCTGGTCACGACCAATGGCGTCAGCGGCGACGAACCCGGCGAGCGGGCGATGGCGGTGGGCGGCGACGGCGGCAGGCCGTCGCGGCGAGCAGCGGCGGCGAGCAGTAGTGGCGAGCAGTAGTGGCGAGCAGCGGCGGCGGCGAGCGGCGACGACGAGCAGCGGCGGCGCGACGGCGGGGGCGGCGGCGAGCGGAGCGCCGCGGGCCGGCGACGGTCGCGCCAGGGGCGCAGAGGTACGGGTACGCCGATGGGTCGGACCGCCGCACCGGTCAGTCGGCTCCGCCGCACTGGTCAGTCCGCTCCGCCATGCCGGTTGCCGGAGCCGCGCACGGTGGCCCGTGGGTGCACAGGCACGGGCGGCGGGCGGGTCAGAGCGGGAGGAGGTCGAGGAGCGCGCGGGGGTGCGTGACGTGGAGGTTGTGCGGCGTGCCGGGGATGATCACCGCCTCTGGGGTGACGGCGCGGAGCTGGTCGGGGGTGACCATGTGGTCGTCGGCGCCCGCGGCGAGGGTGACGGTGGCGCCGTGGCGGGCGGCGCCGGCCAGGAGCGCGGGCATGTCGGGGGCGCCGACGGCCATGGTCTGGGGATCGGTGGCGAGCTGCCAGCCGCCCTCGACGGCGGTGACACCGCTGGCGGCGGCGGGTGAACCGGCGGCCAGCACGCCGTCGAGACCGCCGAAGCGGACGAACGCGGCGCGCGCCTCCTCCTCGGTGGGCAGCACCCGCGGCGGCCTGGTGGCGCGCACCCGCATGGCGGCCAGCTCGTCGTCGCCCCAGGCGACCTTGATGCCGAAGCCGAGCACCGAGCGCACCGCGGGCTGCGCGGCGGCCAGCGCCAGCGCCACCACGCCACCGAACGAGTGCCCCACGGCGGCGAACCGCCCGGCCTCCGGCAGCACCGCGGCGACCTCGGCGGCCACGCCGTCGAACCAGTACTGCTCCCGCCACGGTGACCGGCCGTGCCCGGGCAGGTCCACGATCAGCCACCCCGCCGACGGCGGCAGCTCGGCCAGCAGCGGCCGCCACACCTCCGCCGTGTGCCCGAGCCCGTGCAGCAGCACGAGGGTCGTACCGGGTTCCGTCGAGCCGCCCTGCTCCACCCACAACGTCACACCACACATCGTTGCGCACCCCGTACGGTGATCACTCGTGCGGTTCAGCATCTTCTCGGTCACCGACCATCACCCCGGCGGGACGGCCACGATCGCCGACCGGTACGCGCAGCTCCTGAACGAGATCGTGCTCGCCGAGGAGCTGGGCTTCGACGCGGTGTTCCTCGCGGAGCACCACTTCTCCGACTACGGAGTGGTGCCCTCGCCGGCCACCCTGCTGGGTGCGGCGGCGGCCCGGACGAGCCGCATCCGGCTCGGTACCGCGGTGAGCGTGCTGCCGTTCCACCACCCGGTGGTCGCCGCGGAGGAGTACGCGATGCTCGACCAGCTCAGCGGCGGGCGCGTGGTGCTGGGCGTCGGCTCGGGCTACCTGCCGCACGAGTTCGACGGCTTCGGCATCGGGCCGTGGGAGAAGCGGGCGCGGTTCGACGAGGCGCTGGAGGTGCTGACGACGGCGTGGCGCGGCGAGCCGTTCACCTATCACGGGCGCTACCACCACGTGGTGGACACCGGGATCGCGGTGACGCCGGTGCAGCGGCCGCACCCGCCGCTCTGGGTGGCGATCGTGCGGGCCGAGGCGGCGCGGCACGTCGGCGCACAGGGCCGCAGCGTCATGCTCATCCCGTACGCGACGTGCGACGCCGTGGCCGACCTGGCGCCGATCGTCACCGACCACCGGGCCGGGCTGGACGGCCGCGCCGGCGAGGTGGCGGCGGCGCTGCACTGCTTCGTGGGCCCGCGCGCGGAGTGCGAGCCGTACCTGGACCGGTACGTGGAGACCCGGCTCTACGCGCGGCGACGCTCCTACGACGAGCTGCTCGGCGCCGGGCTGCTGCTGTCCGGTGAGCCGGACGACGTGGCGGCCCAGCTCGGCCGGGTGGCGGAGCTGGGCGTGGACCACCTGCTGCTGCTGGCGAACTTCGGCGCGATGCCCCACGAGCTGGTGGCGCGCACGCTGCGCCGGTTCGCCGAGGAGGTCGCGCCCCGCCTCGCCTGAGCGGGGTCGGCGTGACGCCACGCAGCGGGACGACGGCCATCGGTGCTACGCGGCGGCGGGGGTGGCCGCCCGGGCGCGCCACCAGGCGGCCGTGGCCTCCAGCGCCTCGGCGGCCGGCGTGGCGGTGACGCCGAAGGTCTCGGTGTACGCCGTGGAGTCGAGCACGAACGGCCGGGTGAACTGGTGCCGGGTCTCGCGCAGCTCACGCAGCGCGGGTGACACGAGGCCCGCCGCGCTCATGACGGCCGCCGGGATGGCGCGCACCGTGGGCTCCGGCGCTCCGGCGGCGCGCGCCAGGCCACGGGCCATCTCGCGCTGCGAGGCGGGTGGCGCCGCGGGCACGTGCCAGGCGCGGCCCCAGGCGCGCTCGTCGGAGCCGAGCAGCACGAGCGCCGCGGCGACGTCCGGCAGGTAGCTCCAGGAGTGCGGCGCGTCGGGGTCGCCGATCACCCAGGCGGTGCGGCCGGCCAGCACCGGGACGGCGAAGCGCTCGCCGAGCACGGCGTTGGCCACCGCGCCGGGGCCGTAGAAGTCGGAGGCGCGGGCCTCGGTGACGCGGACCCGCCCGGCGCGGTGCGCGGCCAGCGCGTCGGCCCACATGCGGTTGCGGACCTGGCCCTTGACGCCGGTGGCGGCGAGCGGCGTGTCCTCGGTCATCGGGGCGGACACCTCGCCGTAGCCGTACAGGTTGGCCATGGTCACCAGCACGGCGCCGGACGCCGCGGCCGCCGTGAGCAGGGCGTCGGCCACCGGCGGCCAGTCGCTCGCCCAGCGGTGGTAGGGCGGGTTCACGCAGTTGTAGAGGACGTCCGCGCCGGACGCCGCCCGGGTGAGCGCGGCGGCATCGGCCGCGTCGACCCGCTCGCGGCGCACCGCGGGATGGCCGGCGAGGTCCGCGGCGCCCCCGCCGGAGCGGGTGAGCACCCGCACCTCGTGCCCGGCGGCGGCCAGCAGCCGCGCGACCCCCGAGCCGACCGGGCCGGCTCCCACGATGACGTGCACTGCCATGACGCACTCCTCAGATCGTCGCTCCGTTACGAGAGCAGTGTTCACACATCGGCCCGGCCAAGTCAAGAGCAGTGCTCTCGTTTCGGTGTGGCGCTCTGCTAAGGTTCGGCCATGACAGGTGACGCCACCACGCACCCCCGGGCCACGGAGCCGGCCCCGGGCACCGGGACGGGTGAGCGGGACGGGCGGCGTGCCACCGCGGACTCCGGCCCGGGCATCGTCGCCGCGGCGCCGCGGCGGCGGGCGGCGCGGACGGCGCGGGAAC
>DASWTI010000259.1:0-3227 GCA_036402215.1 Pseudonocardiaceae bacterium | reverse complement strand
CGCCGGCCCCGCGTTCGCCGCCGCGGCGCAGCTCCTGCCGCCGTTGCTGAGCCTGCTGCGGACCGACATCACCGTGCACAGCCGCCCGGCCACCGTCGGCGCCACCGCCGCGGCCGCCGCCGTCCTGCACGCGCTCGCCGGCACCGACGCCACCTACCTGCTCGACGACCTGCGCCCGGTCCCCGCGGTGTTCACCGACGAACTGGCCGCCCTCGGCCGCCACCGTGCCCGGCTGGCCGGCGACAAGGCCGCCGTGCAGGCCCGCGTCGACCGCGCGAAGGCCGAGGTAGCCCTCCAGGACGCACGCCGCACCACCGTGCACGGCCTGCTCGCGAAGGCCGCCGACCCCGCCGAGCGCGCCCGCCTGGAGGCCGAGCTGGCCGATGCCGCCACGCTCACCGCCCGGCAGCAGGCCGAGGTGACCGCACGCTCCGCCACCCTGGCCCGGGTGGACCACGTGGTGACCGCCGTCGACAGCGAGCTCGCGGCCCTGGCCGCCGTGCCGCCCGGTGGCACCCGCTCGCCGCTCACCGTGGCCGCGCTGCGCGCCGGGCTGCACGACGGCGGCGTCACCCACGTGCTCCTGGTGAGCTGCGACCGCGCCGGCACCGACCAGATCGCCACCCGCGAGGCCTGGCGGCGCGCCCAGCGCTACTTCGTCCTCGGCTCGGTGAGCCTCGCGTACGCGCTGGTCCGCGTGGACGGCACCGTCGTCGCCGCCGGCAACCCGGTCGGCGTCTCCCGGCTCTCCGGCGAGCTGGGGGAGGAGCACGACATGCGCGTCGAACGCGTCGACCTGGCCGGTTAGCCCGGGGCCGGCATCCGCCGGAGCCGCCCCGCGCCACGCCGGGCGACCAGAGTTAGGGTCGTGCCGTCCGTACCGTCGCCACGGCCGGGAGGTCCGGTGCCCGATCTCGGTCACGACCTGCTGTTCGGCTCGTTCCTGCCGCCCGCCGCGGCGACCGCCGACGAGGCGCTGCGGCTCGCGGCGCTCACGGAGTCCCTCGGTCTCGATCTGGTCGGCGTGCAGGACCACCCGTACCGCGGCGACTTCCTCGATGCCTGGACGCTGCTCTCGGTGATCGCGGCCCGCACCGAACGGGTGCGGGTCTTCCCGGACGTGGCGAACCTGCCGCTGCGGCCGCCGGCCGTGCTGGCCCGC
Source organism: Pseudonocardiaceae bacterium (assembly GCA_036402215.1). GTDB lineage: Bacteria > Actinomycetota > Actinomycetes > Mycobacteriales > Pseudonocardiaceae > DASXTS01. The sequence goes on along the minus strand of DASWTI010000259.1, from coordinate 2,065 downwards.
GCGGCGGCCACCCTGGACATCCTGAGCGGCGGCCGCGTGGAGCTCGGCCTGGGCGCCGGCGGGTTCTGGGACGCGATCTCCGCCATGGACGGCCCGCGCCGCACGCCGGGGGAGTCCCTCGACGCGCTGGAGGAGGCGATCACCGTGCTGCGCGCGTTGTGGACGCCGGGGCGCGGCGTGCGCTTCGAGGGGACGTACCACCGGCTGGCCGGCGTGCGCCCCGGCCCGGAGCCGCCGCACCGCATCGGCATCTGGGTCGGCGGCTACGGACCGCGCATGCTGCGCCTCATCGGGCGACTCGCGGACGGGTGGCTGCCGAGTTCGCCGTACCTGCCGCCGGAGCGCCTCGCCGAGACCGGCCGGATCATCGACCAGGCCGCCGAGGACGCCGGCCGCGCCCCGTCCGACATCCGCCGCCTCTACAACATCGCGCCGTCCGGCTCGTTCCTCACCGGTTCGCCGGCGGCCCGCGCCGAGCGGCTCGCCGAGCTGGCGCTCACCCACGGCACCAGCGGCTTCGTTCTCATGGCCGACGACGAGGACGAGCTGCGCCGCTTCGCCGCCGAGGTCGTCCCCGCCGTCCGGGCCACCGTCGCCGCCGAGCGGGGCACGCCGTGAGCGACCCCGCCGGCGTCCCCACTCCCGCCGCCGCGCTGCCCGGCGCGATCCGGCTGCCGGACGGCTGCTGGATTCGCGGCCGGGGCCTGTCGCGCCCCACGCCGGAGGGGCCGGAGCCCGGCCACGGCCTCTACCTCGGCGGCTCGCGGCTGCGTGCGGCGCACCCGATCCGGTGGTCGCACGAGTGGATCGACTGGCCGGACTTCCTGCTGCCACGCGACGGCGCCGACGCGGTGCGGCGAATCCGCGCCCTGCACGAGCGGGCCCACGCCGGCCAGGCCGTCGAGGTCGCCTGCGCCGGCGGCGTCGGACGCACCGGCACCGTCATCTCCTGCCTCGCCATCCTGGCCGGTGTCCCCGCCCGCGACGCGGTCGCCTGGACGCGCGCCCACCACCACCCGCACGCCGTCGAGACCCCCTGGCAACGCCGCTGGGTCCGCCGCTTCCCCGCCTGATCCTCCGCGGCTCCACCAGGTCGTCTCGCACGTTCCACCTGTTGCGCGCCACCGGGACCGGGCCGGCGATCCGCGGCGGGAAGCCAACGGCCGCCGCGCCACCGGCGAGTCCCGCGAGCCGCACCTGCGCCACGACCACGCCCTGCCGGCGGTTCCCCGTTCAGCGTCCGCTCCGGGCCGGCGACCGGCCGCCCCGGCGCGGGCGCAGCAGCTCGATCTCCGCCTCCGTGACCAACCGGGGCCGCGTCACCGCCGCGTAGTGGTGCAGCAGCTCGTCGCACACCGCGGTCCAGGTGCGGCGCAGCACCGAGCGCCGCGCGGCCACCCCGAACGCGGCGCGCACCGCCGGGTCGGCCAGCTCCGTGACCGCCGACCGCAGCGCCGCGGCGTCGCCGGCCGGCACCAGGTACCCGGTCCGTCCCGGCAGCACCAGGTCGCGCGGCCCGCCGCTGTCCGGCGCCACCACCGGCACGCCGCTGGCCAGCGCCTCCTGCACGGTCTGCCCGAACGTCTCGTGCGGCCCCGGGTGCGCGAACACGTCGAGCGAGGCGTACGCCCGCGCCAGCTCCACCCCGTCGAGCCGGCCGAGGAACACCGCCCGCGGCAACGCCCGCCGCAGCGCCTCCCGCCGCGGCCCGTCGCCGATCACCACCAGCCGCACCCACGGCAGCGCGTCCAGCGCCGCCAGGTGGTGCACGTACTTCTCCGGCGCCAGCCGCCCCACGTACCCCACGAGCAACCGCCCGTCCCCGTCCGAGCCGCCGCGCCCGCCGTCCCCGCGCCCGCCGTGCTCACCGTGCTCACCGTGCGGGCCGTGGCCGCCGTCGCCGGCCAGCAGCCGGGCGCGCAGGTCCACGTCACGCCGCGAGGGCGTGAAGCGCGCGGTGTCCACGCCGCGCGGCCAGCGCCGCCAGGTGGTGCACGGACTTCTCCGGCGCCAGCCGCCCCACGTACCCCCCGAGCAACCGCCCGTCCCCGTCCGAGCCGCCGCG
>DASWTI010000258.1:0-11737 GCA_036402215.1 Pseudonocardiaceae bacterium | reverse complement strand
GCCCGGGCGGCCCGCAGGCGCCGCCGGGACCGCACCACGGCCACCGCCGACCGGCCGGGGAACCACGACCGAGGGAACCGGGGGACCCGCGAGAACAGGGCGAAGCGCGGCTGGCCCGGCGGCTCGGCGCGGCCGCCCGGCACTCCCTCCGGGTGGGCCAGGCGATACGTGTCGACGAGGCACTCGAACGCGGCGCCGGTGGCGCGCCAGGCCGCGTGGCCACGCCCGCCGCGCAGCCAGTGCCGCGAGGTGAACAGCACGAGCACGGCCGAGCCGAACAGGCCGAGCGTGAGCGGCACCGACACCGGCCACAGGGCGACGGCGGGCAGGCCGAGCAGCGCGTAGGGCACCAGCGCCAGGTCCGGTGCCTTGGTCCGGCGGTCGGCGGTGGCGGCGTACACGGCGGACGCGGCCGGCAGCCGGCCGGAGCGGACCAGCAGCCACAGCACGGCGACGATCTCCGCGCGCCGGTCCCGCTCGCCGCTGTCGTTGAGGTTCCAGCCGACGTAGTAGCGGCGGACGGCACGTCGCAGGCTCACGCGCAGTTCATACCGCCTCAGCCGGGCGACCCCCGGACGAGCCCTCTGACCTCTGGTTTGCACGAAGCGTAGGGGTTGTGGAGCGCACCGTCACGGCGTTATGGTTAGGAAACTTTCCTATTAATGCGGCAAAAGCCGCTCGGAGAGCCATCGAAGCCACCCGTCCCCTGCCTCGGGAGCACCCGATGAGACCTCGCCGCACCCCGCTCGTCCTGCTCACCACGGCGGCCCTGTGCGCCGCCGGCCTGGTCATGGCGGCACCCGCCCAGGCCGCACCAGCGACGGCCGTGTTCACCGAGACCGCCGACTGGGGGTCCGGGTTCGAGGGCCGGTACGTCATCACCAACGGCACCACGACGACCATCAACGGCTGGAACGTGCAGGTCGACCTGCCGGCCGGCGCCACCGTGACGTCGGCGTGGGACACCACCATGACCCGCAACGGCCAGCGCTTCACGTTCACCAACCTGGCCTGGAACGCGCAGATCCCGCCGGGCGGCACGGCGGCGTTCGGCTTCGTGGCCACCCCCGGCGGCTCCACGGCGCCGAGCAACTGCACGCTGAACGGCGCGAGCTGCTCCGGCGGCACCCAGCCCCCGCCGGGTGTCCCCGGCACGCCGGGCAGCCCGCGCGTCACCGGCACCACGAACACCTCGATCTCGTTGGCCTGGAACGCCTCCAGCGGCACGGTCACCGGCTACCGGGTGTACGAGGGCGGCACCGTCCGGGCCACCACCGGCGGCACGAGCGCCACCATCGGCTCGCTCGGCGCCTGCACCAGCCACACGTACACGATCCGCGCGTACAACGCGCAGGGGGAGTCGCCGGCCAGCTCCCCGGTGAGCGGCACCACCACCGGGTGCACCCAGCCGCCGCCGGGCGGCGCGAAGGGCTCGCCGTACCTCTACATGGGCTGGGGCAACCCACCGAACCCGGGCACCGTGATGGCGGCGACCGGCGTCCGCGACTTCACCATGGCATTCATCCTGTCCGGCGGCGGCTGCAGCCCGGCGTGGGACAGCGTGCGCCCGCTGACCGGCGGCCCGGACGCGGCGGCCATCGCCCAGATCCGCGCGGCCGGCGGCGACATCGTGCCGTCGATCGGCGGCTGGAGCGGCAACAAGCTCGGCCCGAACTGCTCGTCGGCGCAGGCCCTGGCCGGCGCGTACCAGCAGGTGATCAACGCCTTCAACCTGCGGGCCATCGACATCGACATCGAGAACTCCGACGAGTTCGAGAGCGAGGTCGTGCAGGACCGCATCCTGGGCGCGCTGAAGATCGTCGAGCAGAACAACCCGGGCATCAAGACGATCATGACGTTCGGCACCGGCATCAACGGCCCGAACTACTGGGGCACCCGGCTCATGCAGCGGGCGCGTGACCTGGCCGTGCCGATCGACATCTGGACGATCATGCCGTTCAACTTCGGCGGCCACGCCAACATGTACACGGCCACGGTGAGCGCCGCCGAGGGCCTGAAGAACTCGCTGCGCACGATCTTCGGCTGGACCGACGCCCAGGCGTACCAGCACATGGGCATCAGCGGCATGAACGGCCTGTCCGACCAGCAGGAGTCGACGTCGGTCTCGCAGTGGACGCAGATCCGCGACTGGGCGCGGGCCCGCGGCCTGGCCCGGCTCGCCTTCTGGTCGGTCAACCGCGACCGGCCGTGCCCCGGCGGCGGCGTGGTGTCGCACTGCAGCGGCATCGCGCAGAACGACTGGGACTTCACCCGGATCACCGCGGGCATGTAGATGATCCGCGCGCTGCTGGTGGCCGTCGTGGTGGTGGGCTCGGCCCTCACCACGGCGGCCCCGGCCCACGCCGACACGGCGACGTTCACCAGGACGTCGCAGTGGAGCGGCGGCTACGAGGGCCGGTACACGATCACGAACACCTCGCCGACCACGATGGACACCTGGACGGTCGTGTTCGACGTGCCCGCGGGCACCACCGTGGGCACCTACTGGGATGCGCTGATGACGTCCGCGGGCAGCCGGTACACCTTCCGCAACCGCGAGTACAACGGTGCGCTGGCGCCCGGCGCGTCGGCCTCCTTCGGTTTCGTGGCAACGGGTTCCGGGCTGCCCGCGAACTGCACGCTGAACGGCGCGCCGTGCACCGGCGGCACGGGCGACACCACGCCACCGACCGTGCCGGGCTCGCTCGCCGTCGGGTCGCCGACGTCGTCCAGCCTGCGGCTCACCTGGACGGCGTCCACCGACAACTCCGGCTCGGTGGCCCGCTACGACGTGTCGCGCGACAACGGCGCGGCGGTGTCCGCGGGTGCGTCCACCGCGTACATCGCCGGTGGGCTGGCGCCGGACACCGCGTACTCGTTCCGGGTGCGGGCGTGCGACGCCGCCGGCAACTGCTCCGCATGGTCGACGGCGGCGAGCGGCCGCACCACGTCCGGGCCGCCACCCCCGTCGTCGGTGTTCACCGCCCCGTACGTGGACATGGGCGCCTGGCCGACGCCGAGCCTCACCGAGATGGCCGCCGCGTCCGGCCTGCGCAGCTTCACGCTGGCGTTCATCACGGCGTCGGCGTGCCGCGCCATGTGGTTCAACGCCTACGACCCGCGCCAGGGCTGGGGCCGCGACCAGATCGACGCCATCCGTGCCGGCGGCGGCGACGTGAAGGTGTCCTTCGGTGGCGCGTCCGGGATCGAGCTGGCCCAGGCGTGCTCCACGGTCGACGCGCTGTTCACCGAGTACGACGCCGTCGTGCGGGCGTACTCCTTGCGGCACATCGACCTGGACATCGAGGGCGCCGCGAGCGCCGAGCCCGTCTCCATCGCCCGCCGCTCGGCCGCGCTGGCCCGGCTGCAACAGGCGCATCCCGGCCTGCGGGTCTCGTTGACGCTGCCGGTGCTGCCCGAGGGGTTGACGGCCGACGGTCTCAACGTCGTCCGCTCCGCCCGCGACGCCGGCGTGGTCGTGGACGTCGTCAACGTCATGGCCATGGACTACTACCGCGACGTCGACTACGGCGACGCGGCGGTGCAGGCCGCGCGCAGCGTTCACGCCCAGCTCCGCACGCTCTACCCGGCGTTGTCGGACGCCCAGCTGTGGCGGATGGTCGGCGTCACCCCGATGCTCGGCGTCAACGACGACAACCGCGTCTACAACCAGGCCGACGCCCGGCAGCTCGTCTCGTTCGCCTCGGCCCAGCACCTGGGGGTGCTCGCCTTCTGGGAGATGACCCGCGACCGTAACGCCTGCACGGGGGCGCTGTACCGGTGCACCAACATCCCGCAGGTCCCCTACGAGTTCTCCCGCATCTTCGCCATGTACTCCGGCTGACCCCGACGCCGCCGCCGGTGTCCACAGTGGACACCGGCGGCGGCGTGGTCAGGCCGGCCGCCCGGCTCCGCCCAGGTCCCTGACGAACACGATCCCGTCGGCGCCGGCCAGGTGGGCCGGGTCCAGCGGGGAGTAGCCGTGCCAGGGCGACGCCCGGTGGACGGGCGTCGCGCCGGCGAGCGCCGCGGCCAGCCGGCGGGCGTCGACCAGGCAACGCTGCCGCGGCAGCGCGTACAGCAGCCCCTCGACGGTGTCCGGCGGCGGGGCGTCCACCCCCCGGTGGCGAATCGTGCCGACGGCCGTGGCCAGGAAGGCGTAGCCCTCGCCCAGGTGGGCGCCGACGATCGCGCCGGCGCTGCACCATTCCAGCGGCAGGTCGCCCATCCGCATCGTGCTCCTGGCCCGTTGCAGGTGGCCGTTGTGGCCGGACACCAGCGTCGGGCCCCGTTCGGCTAGGGCGAGCAGGTTGGCGGCCATCATCGAGTCCCGCTGGCCCAGCAGCCGCGCCAGGCGGCTCGGCGACGTGTCGGCCATCCAGAAGTGGTAGCGCAGCAGCCCGGTGACGGTGCGCCCGTACAGGCGTGCCCGGTGCCAGTCCTCCCGCGAGGACGCCTCGATCAGGTGCGGCGTCCGGGCGTCGAGCAGCGCCACCAGGTCATCGGCGAACACCCTGAGCCGTTCGGCGTCGGGCGTCCGCCCCACGGACCTGGACGGGTCCGTCATCGCGGCGGGATCGGTCCACCGCTCGTCGCCGCCGAGCAATCGGTCGAGCGTGTCCGCCGTGCAGGGCAGCAGGCCGGCGGCGACCCGGGCGGCGAGGTAGCCGTGCAGCGCGATGAGGGGCTGCCGGGGGCTCGCGGCGCCGGTCATCTCCAGCGGACCGTCGAAACCGGCGAAACGCACGTGCTCCGACGCGGGCCGGCCGTCGTTGTACGCGCGCATCCAGCGCACCAGCTCCCGGTTGGCCGCGGACGCGTTGAACCACTGGTGGCTGAGACCGCGCTCCATGACCTCGTCCAGCCCGCCGGTGCCCGAGGTGACGTGGTCGTCCACGACCAGCCCCATCATGCAGTCGCTCTCGAGCGCGATGGTCCGGTAGCCCTCCCGCTCGACGAGCCGCCGGAAGAGCTCGTTCCGCAGTTCGAGCAGCTCGTCCTCGCCGTGTGCCGGCTCGCCCAGGGCGAGCAGCCGTGGCCGGGCCGGGAGCGACTCCAGGACGGCAGCAGGGTCGACAACCCGGGCGAGGCCGGTGATACCAGCGGTCATACCTGTCAACGGTATCGTTGAACCAACGGTGCAACCTTCTCGTCGATATCGGCAGGACAGTGCGGCGAAACCCTCAAAGCGACGGTCACCTCAGGCCGGTCGACCTGGCGCGCGGGCACGGCCTGTCCACCCAGGCGGTCCGCAACTACGAGGCGGCCGGCATCCTTCCGCCGGCCGAGCGCACCGCGCACGGCCACCGCACCTACACGCCGCTGCACGTGCGGGCGCTGGGCGCGTTCCTCGCCCTCGTGCCCGGGCACGGCCACCGGACGGCCACCGCGATCATGCGGGCGATCACCAGGAACGCGCTCGACGACGCGCTCCGGCTCATCGACGACAGCCACGCCCAGCTGCTCGACGACCGCCGCACCCTCCAGGCCGTCGAGGCCGCCGTCGCCGACCTCGAACCCGTGCCGCAGGCCCGCGGTGAGATGTTCGTCGGCCCGCTGGCGAGCAGGCTCGGCATTCGCCCGGCCACCCTGCGCAAGTGGGAACGCGCCGGCCTGCTCCGCCCGCACCGCGACCCGCGGACCGGCTACCGGCTCTACACCCCGGCCGACGTGCGCGACGCCCTCCTGACCCACCAGCTCAGACGGGGTGGCTACCTGCTGGAGCAGATCGCCCCGCTGATCGCCCAGGTCCGTTCCGCCGGCGGCATCGCGCCCCTGGAGTCCATGCTGCGCGACTGGCGTGCCCGCCTCTCGGCCAGGAGCCGCGCCATGCTCAGCGGCGCCGCCGCGCTGGACGCCTACCTCGTCCGCGGGCAGGGACGGTGACGCCGGGATGGCCGGGACCGGCGGCCGGGAGGGAGGCAGCGCGCTACTTCAACTCGGCGCTGGTCTTGCCGAGCAACCGCCGGGCGACGATGAGTTGCTGGATCTGCTGGGTGCCTTCGAAGATGTCGAGGATCTTGGAGTCGCGGGCCCACTTCTCCAGGAGGTCGGCCTCGCTGTAGCCGATGGTGCCGGCCAGTTCCACGCAGCGCAGGGTGACGGCGACGGCCATGCGACCGGCCTTGGCCTTGGCCATGGAGGCCTGCAAGGAGTTGGGCTGGTTGTTGTCGGCCATCCAGGCGGCGCGCAGGGTGAGCAGGTGCGCGGCCTCCCAGTCGGCCTCCATGGACAGGAAGGCCGCCGCGGCGGCGGACTGGGAGAGGGCGGGGCGGTCGTAGGAGATGTCGATGCCGGCCTCGGTGAGGAGGCGGCGGGTCTCCTCCAGGGCGGCGCGGGCGACGCCGACGGCCATGCCGGCCACCAGGGGGCGGGTGTTGTCGAAGGTCTGCATGACGCCGGCGAAGCCGCGGTCGGTCTGGATCTCGGGTGACCCGAGCAGGTTCTCCTTGGGGACCCGGCAGTCCTGGAGCAGCAGCGTGGCGGTGTCCGAGGCCCGGATGCCGAGCTTGTGCTCGCAGCCGACGACGGTGAGGCCGGGAGTGCCCTTGGTGACGACGAACGACTTGATGGCGCCGCGGCCCTGGGAGCGGTCCAGGGTGGCCCACACGACGACGGCGTCGGCGCGTTCGCCGGAGGTGACGAAGATCTTCTCGCCGTTGAGGACGTAGTGGTCGCCGTCGAGCACGGCGGTGGTCCGGATGGCCGCCGAGTCGGAGCCGCAGTCCGGCTCGGTGATGGCCATGGCCGCCCAGACGCCGGCGAAGCGTTCGCGCTGCTCGTCGGTGGCGACGGCGGCGATGGCGGAGTTGCCGAGGCCCTGGCGGGGCAGCGTGAGCAGCAGTCCGACGTCGCCCCAGCACATCTCCATGATCGACAGCACGCTCGACATGTTGGTGCCGTTGCGCACGCCGGTGCCGTCGGCGGCGGTCGGCGCCGAACGACGGGCCCCGGCGGCGCCGGCGCCGCTGCTCTCGCCGGAGGCGTTCATGCCGTCGATCATGGCGGTGAACATGTCCAGCTCACGGGGGTACGTGTGCTCGGCCTGGTCGTACTTGCGGGAGATCGGGCGGAACACCTCGGCGGCCGCCTGGTGGGCCAGCCCGAGGAGCGTGCCGAACTTCTTCGGGACCTCCAGGTTGATCATCAGACCAGCACCCCGCCTTCCATCAGGCCGATGGCCCGCAGGTCGCGGTACCACCGCTCCACCGGGTGTTCCTTCACGTAGCCGTGCCCGCCGAGCAGCTGCACGCCCTGGCTGCCGATCGTCATGCCGTGGTCGGTGCACAGCCGCCGCGCCAGCGCCACCTCGCGGGTGAACGACCGCCCGGCCGTGGCGCGCGCGGCCGCCCGGTAGGTCACCAGCCGCATCCCGTCCAGCTCGATGCCGATGTCCGCCACGGCGAACGCCACGGACTGCCGGTGGCTCACCGGCTCGCCGAACGCCACCCGGTCGTTGACGTACGGCACCACGTGGTCGAGCACGGCCTGCGCGGTGCCGACGGCGAGGGCGCACCAGCCGAGGCGGGACAGCGCCACGCACTCCGCGTAGGCCTGCGCCGTCCCGCCGCCGAGCAGCGCGACGGCCGGCAGCCGCACCTCGTCGAGCACGAGCCGGCCCATCGCCGCGGCCCGCAGGCCCATGCCGGGCTCGGCCTCGATGTGCAGCCCCTCGGACTCGGACTCCACCAGGAACAGCGCGGGCGAGCCGTCCAGCGCGGCGGCCACGACGAACAGCTGCGCCTCGGCGGCCCGCGGCACGAGCGACTTGACGCCCGTCAGCGTGAAGCCGCCGCCGGGGGTGCGGCGCGCGGTGCTGGCGAGCGTGAACGGGTCGAACAGCGGCCGCGGCTCCAGCACGGCGAGCGCGGCGGCCGGCACGTCGTCGCCGACGAACGCGGGCAGGTAGGTGCCCTGCTGGTGCTCGTCGCCCCACAGCGTCAGCGCGGTGCTCACGGCGGACGGCGCGAGGCAGGCCACGGCGAGGCCCAGGTCCCCGTGCGCGAGCGCCTCGGCGACCAGCACCGACGTCATCTGCGAGCGCTCCGTGCCGGCGCCGCCGAGCTCCTCCGGCACGCCGATCATGGTCAGCCCCAGCTCGGACGCGGTGCGCAGCACGTCCTCGGGCGCCTGGCACCGGGCGTCGGCCTCGGCGGCGGCGGGGCGCAGCCGCTCGGCGGCGAACTCGCCGATCACCTGGGTCAGGAACTTCTGGTCCTCGGTGGGCGTGAGGTCGAACAGGTCCTGGCGCTCCGCCGCGGGCAGCCGGGCCGGCTCGCCGCGCCCGTCCGACGTGCCCAGCCTGCTCCGGGCGCTGCCGAACGCGCGGGTGGCGGCGCCGAGCGTGCGGAAGCCGGTTCTCGTCGCCTCGAACACCACGCGCTCGGTGGGCCGCCGCAGGCCGAACCGGTCGATGAACGGCAGCGCCGCGAGCTTGGTCAACGCGGCCAGGCCGAGCCCCAGCGCGTCCCGCCGGCGGTTGTTCCTGGTGGTGGTCATCCGTCCACTCCCGGGCTCGTCGGTCCCGCTCGGCGGGAACCTACTCGTGAGTAGGAAGCCTAACCTACTCAAGAGTAGGTTCGCCAGCGTCGCCGCCCGTGGCCGCGTCCGGGGTCGCGTCGCTGGTCGCGTCGCCGGCCGCGTCGCTGGTCGCATCCCTGGGTCACGGCGCGCCGCCGGTCGCCGTGTGTGCGGTCCGGGCGCCGCGTGGGGGTCGCGGGCGGGCCGGGGAGTTTCCGGGGCGGGTCATCGGCGAGTTCCCGCTCGATTGATGCCGCGCGGGGCCTCGCGGGGCGATCATGGCCGGGTGCACCCCGACGAACTGGGCATCCGGCGCGCCACGCTCTACGACGTGGCGGACATCGTCGCCCTGCTGGCCGACGACCCGCTCGGCAGCCAGCGGGAACGTCCCGACGACCTCGCCCCGTACTGGCAGGCGTTCCAGGCCATCGACGCGGACCCCGACCAGTTGCTCGTGGTGGTGGAGCTGCGCGGGGACATCGTCGGCACCCTGCAGCTCACGATCATCCCCGGGCTGTCCCACCAGGGGGCCACGCGCGGCCAGATCGAGGGCGTGCGGGTGCGGCCGGACGCGCGGGGCTCCGGCCTCGGCTCGGCCATGATCCTCTGGGCGGTCGACGAGGCGCGGCGGCGCGGCTGCCGGATCGTGCAGCTCACGAGCCATCTGAGCCGGGGCGACGTGCGCCGTTTCTACGAACGCCTCGGCTTCACCCACACCCACGCGGGGTTCAAGCTCAGTCTCTGACGACGGGGTGCCGGGCCTCGGCGGTGTCGCGCGAGCCGCTTGACAATAAAAGTTGTCAATGGGAGCGTTCGGCGCGCAGGTCGTAGTGGGAGGAGCGGGACATGGGCACGTCGCGGCGGATGGAGATCGAGGTGGCGCTGGACGCCACCGTCGAGCAGGTGTGGGGGGCGATCGCCACCGGGCCGGGGATCTCCTCGTGGTTCGTGCCGACGACCGTCGTGGAGGAGCTGGGCGGGCTCATGCGGCAGGACTTCGGCTCCGGCTTCGTGGCCGACGGCGAGGTCACCGCGTGGGAGCCGGGGCGGCGCTTCGCCTACCGCGCCAAGGACCCCGACGGGGACGTGGCCGGCGGCGGGGCGGTCGGCGGTGAGGCGACCGGCGGTGAGGCGGCCGGGCATGACCTGGCCGGCGGTGAGGCGGCCGGCGGGGACGGGGTCGGCGAGGTGACCGGCGGCGGGGCGGCCGGTGAGGCCGTGGGCGGCGCGGGGGAGGAACGGGCGGAGCGGCCGGACTACGCGTTCGAGTTCCTCGTGGAGGCGCGGGACGGGGGGAGCACGGTGCTGCGCTTCGTGCAGAGCGGCTTCCTGGACGGCGCCGAGTGGGACGCGGAGTACGACGGTTTCCTGCACGGCTGGCAGCTCTTCTTCGAGAACCTCACGGCGTACCTGGCGCACTTCCCCGGCCGGACGGCGCGGACGGTGGTCACCATGGGCTTCTCGCCGAGCTCCCCGGCCGGGGCCTGGGACGTCATGCACGGGGCGCTCGGGCTGACCGGGCGGCCGGCGGTGGGTGACGTGGTGCGGCTGCGGCCGTCGGGGCCGGCGCCCGTCGAGGGCGTGGTGGACGTGTCGACGGACCACTTCCTCGGAGTGCGCTCCGACTCCGCGTTGTACCGGTTCGGCGCCGAGGGCACCTCGGGGTGCGGCGTGAGCGCCTACCACTACCACTTCGGCCCGGTGGACCTGGAGGCCGAGCAGACGGCCTGGCAGGCCTGGCTCACGACCCTCTTCCCGCCGCCGACCGGGACGCCGGGAGAGACGCCCGCCGAGGCGCCGAGAGAGACGCCGGGGGACGGCGCGGACCGGACGACGGCCGAGGCCGCCGAGGCACGCGGGTCACGGGCCTGACGGCTCCGGCGGCTGCTCAGGCGTCGTGTCCGGGCGCGGTTCGGGCGGCAGCCCTGCGGCCCCGGGCCCGGGGCGCTGCTCCCGGGTGGGCCAGGTGACGATCAGGCGGTCGTCGTAGAGGGTGGCGAGCCAGGGGCCGGGACGGCGCGTGGCGAGGCGGTCGATCGCGCCGGCCAGGGCCAGGACACGGCGCAGGCGCTCGGCCACCGGCAGGCCGCCCTGCGGGAAGCACAGCACTTGCAGGCGCGACGCCAGGATGGCGTGCCGCTTGGCCTCCAGGTAGCCGATCGACTCGTCGGCCGTGAGCGCCACGCGGCGGTGCGCGGCGGCCCAGCGGATCCAGTCGACGTCGGAGCGGCGGGCGGCGTGGTCGCCCCAGACGTCGGCGAAGGTGGTCACGTCGAGGCCGGCCGCGCGCAGGCCGTCCACCAGCCGCCGGCCCTGGGTGCGATCCACGGCGAGCCTGATCAGGCCACCGCCGTCCCGGGCTCGCGCCACTGGCCGTGCACCCGCAGCGCCGCCCGTACGTCGCCGGGCGCGAGCGCGAAGTCGTCGGCGACGTCCTCGGTGGTCTCGCCGGCGGCGACCTGGCGCACCACGTCCAGCACCCGCACCTTGGTGGCGGCGAACACCGGCTGGCCGTAGCCGAACCGCGGATCCAGGATCACGTCGGCGCCGTACCGCGCGTAGCTGCGCAGGGTCAGCCGCTGCGGGGCGCCGTCCCGGTCCCACTCGAACAGGTGCACGTGGTCGTCCACGATCGTCGGCAGCACCGCCTGGCCGTCGACCACGCGCTCCCAGCGCGGCCCGGCCTCGTCCGCCCCCAGGTCACGCAGCAGCGCCACGCCGTCGGTGGCCAGCCGCTGCGTCAGCAGCCCGTACTCGCCGAACTCGGCGTGCAGCCGCCGCACCGCCCGCCGGACGGCCACTCCGCTCACCCCCCAGCGGCGCAGGCCGTCCAGCACCTGGGCCTCGGCGACGGCGGCGAGCGGCATGGTGGGCCGGTGCCGCCCGGCGGACGGCACGGAGTGCAGCAGGCCCGCGGCGGCCCACTGGGCGATGGTGGAGCGCGGGATGCCGAGATGCAGCCCGGCCTGCGCGGCCGTCAGCAGCGGCTCGGCCAACCGCCTGTGCTCCCGGCTCACCCGCCCAGTATGCGGGGCCCGGCGTCAGCGGGTGAGCAGCCAGATGGCCAGCACGACGATCAGCACCACGATGATCACGGCCGGGATCAGCCGCTTCGCGACGGACGGGCCGGCGGTGCCGAGCAGGTCGATGTGGTCCGGGGTGCGGCGTGGCGTGGGGGCGGCGTGCGCGCCGGTGGCGCTCGCCGGGGCGGCGGGCG